>DATGMB010000229.1:0-55531 GCA_035293845.1 Bryobacteraceae bacterium | reverse complement strand
GAACCGGTCCGGCGACCTGGCGGCGTGGTTCCTCGATCCGGCGATCGAGCAGGCGGTCGAAAAGGCTACCGAGCACGGCGAGCAGAACAGCCATCTGGCGCTCGGCCCGCAGGCGATCCGCGATATTCTGAACCGCATCGCGGCCCGGCTGGGCACGCCGGAAACGCCAGTCGCGGTGGTCTGCTCCTCCGGATCGCGCTATTTCTTACGGCAGATCGCGGAGGCCGCGGCGCCCAACCTGTTCTTCGTAGCGCACAACGAAGTGCCGCCGGGCGTTCGGGTGCAGTCGCTGGGTACGATCTCATAACGGCGGCGGAACGCCGAGGTCCGGATGCCGCCCTGCGGCCTGGCTGCACAAGCAATGTGGACCCTGCAAACCTACTCGAAGATGGGCGCGAGTTTCGCGAGCACCTCATCCACCACGCCGGCGGGAACGCTCTCCAACTTTCTACCTCCCCGTGCGCCCAGGTCGAGCGCTCGGGGCTGGTCGCAGCGGACGATGCCTGTCGTCTGCGTACCGGCCCCGGAGAGCGTTACGGCAAAGCCGGCAGTCCGCGCGAAACCACGGCCGCTCGTGATCGGGACCACCACCGGCACCTTCGTGACACGATTGAACGCCTCCGGCGACACGATCAGCACGGGACGCCGCCCTTTCTGCTCGTGACCTTGGGCCGGATCAAGCCCGGCCAGCCAAATCTCGCCCCGCTTCATCAGATCAGCTCGCCGCCGGCAGCCTTATTGGAAACCCACTCGCGCTCCTTCCGCCCGCGGCGGGCCCTGGGATTGCACTGAGCAAGAAGCTCATCGAGGGTGTAACGGCGGCGGCGCTGCGGTTCTACCACCAGGCGGCCCCTCTGAACCGCGATGCCGACCTTCGCCCCCGCCTCCAGCCGAAGGACATCGAGCAGCGCGGGCGGAACGGCCAGCATGACCGATCCCCCTACCTTCCGAAGACTGGTAACGTGCACCTTTCCTCCCTGAGTTATATTTTAATATAACCTCACCCTGTACCAGCTCCCCGGCGGTCGCTGGCGCTGTTCCCCAGCACTCGCCCGCAGCCGCATCAGCAGGCTCTTGTACCGGAACCGCGCCTCCTTTACGGTCACGCGAGAGGAGCCGTAGATACTTTCGCGCATCGAAGTCCGTACCAAGGTCCCTTGGACGCCAAGTGCAGGCTGGGGCAGGCCCGGCAGCTTCTTCCACCTGACCGGAGCAGCCCAACCGGTTGGCCGTGAAACGCTGTACGGACGAACCGTGTATAATAAGGAAGATCGTGATCTGGGTCACACCTTCTCCCAAAGGATTCCTGCCCAATGTCGACATTAGAAGTTTCGCCGGCTGAGCCTTCGTCCGGCCAGTCGGATCACTCTGTAATCAACGATTTCAGCATACAGGTCGCAACAGTAAACGGATCGGGAAGCCAGACCGCCAACACCGTACTGATGCGGGCTATCTTTCAGATGGGGATACCGGTTTCGGGAAAGAACATGTTCCCGTCCAACATCGCCGGGCTGCCCACCTGGTTCACCATCCGGGCCAGCAAGCATGGATACATCGGGCGCCGCAAGGAGATCGATTTCCTGGTGGCCATGAACCCGGAGACGGCGCGGGAAGATGTCATGAAGCTGGATTCCGGCGCGGCGGTGGTGTACGACGAGCCGCTGAAGCTGGATGCGCTGCGGAGCGATCTGCACTTCTACCCGGTGCCGTTCGACAAGCTGGTCGGGCCGGTGTGCCCGGAAGCGAAGTTGCGCAAGCTGGTGCGCAACATGATCTACGACGGGGTCGTGGCGCAACTGCTCGATATCGACATGCAGGAAGTGCGCAAGGCGCTGGTGAAGCAATTCGGCAAGAAGAAGGCGAAGGCGGCCGAGCTGAACTGGGGCGCGGCGCAGGCGGGGTTTGAATATTCGGCGAAGACGTTCACCAAGACGGACCCGTTCCGCGTGGAACGGATGAACGCGACGGCGGGCAAGATCATCATCGACGGCAATGCGGCGTGCGCGCTGGGCGCGATGTTCGCCGGCGTGACGGTGGTGACGTGGTATCCGATCACGCCGTCGTCATCGCTGGTCGAGCAGTTGATCGGCTATCTGCGGCGCTTCCGGCACGATGCCGACGGCAAGGCGACCTACGCGGTGGTGCAGGCCGAGGATGAGCTGGCATCGATCGGCATGGCGATCGGCGCCGGCTGGGCGGGCGCGCGTTCGATGACCGCGACGGCCGGTCCGGGGATTTCGCTCATGAGCGAATTCATCGGCCTCGGTTATTATGCCGAGACGCCGGTGGTGGTGTTCGACGTGGAGCGGGTGGGGCCTTCGACGGGCCTGCCGACGCGCACCCAGCAGGGCGACCTGCTGAGCGTGGCGCTGCTTTCGCACGGCGATACGAAGCACCCGATGTTTTTCCCGAAATCGCCCGAGGAATGCTTCAGCATGGCGATCGAGGCGTTCGATTTCGCCGAGCAGTTCCAGACGCCGGTTTTCGTGATGACGGACCTGGACCTCGGGATGAACAACTGGATGGCCGATCCCTTCGAGTATCCGAAGAAGCCGATTCGCCGCGGCAAGGTGCTGACGGCGGAAGATCTGGAAAAGCTGGGCGGGTTTGCGCGCTACAAGGATGTGGACGGCGACGGGGTCGGCTACCGCACGCTGCCGGGCACCAATCACCCGGCGGCTTCGTATTTCACGCGCGGCAGCGGCCATAACGAGAAGGCGCAGTACACGGAGCGCGAAGACGACTATATCCACAACATGGACCGTCTGGCGCACAAGTTCGAAACCATGCGCCGGCACGTGCCCGCGCCGGAGATTCATGACGCGCCGGGCGCGAAGATCGGGTTCATCGCCTGCGGCACTTCGGATTATGCCGTGCGGGAAAGCTGCGATCAGCTCCGCAACGAGTACGACATCACGGCCTCGTACCTGAGGCTGAAGGCATATCCGTTTACCGGCGAGATGACGGATTTCATCCGCCGGCACGACCGCGTCTACGTCGTGGATCAGAATCGCGACGGGCAGTTGCTCGGGTTGATGCGGCTGGAGCTCGATGCCGGGCTGATCGCAAAACTGCGGAGCGTGCGCTATTACGGCGGGCTGCCGCTCGATGCCCGCACGATCACGGACGAAATCGTCCGGCAGGAGGGCAAATGAGCACCAGCACCACACCTTCGCCGAAGAAAGTCAATCGCCTGGGACTCGAGGTCCTGAATTACAAAGGCAGCAA
The DNA here is from genome assembly GCA_035293845.1 of Bryobacteraceae bacterium. GTDB lineage: Bacteria > Acidobacteriota > Terriglobia > Bryobacterales > Bryobacteraceae > DATGMB01. The sequence continues at coordinate 52,303 of DATGMB010000229.1, read as the reverse complement.
GACCACCCTGTGCGCGGGCTGCGGGCATAATGCGATCTCCGAGCGCATTGTGGAGTGCTTTTACGAGCTCGGCGTCGAGCCCTACAAGGTGGCCAAGTTTTCGGGCATCGGGTGTTCGTCCAAGTCGCCCGCCTACTTCCTCGGGATGTCCCATGGATTCAATGGGGTACACGGGCGGATGCCGGCCATTGCGACGGGCGCCATGCTGGCCAAGCGGGACCTGCTGGGGCTCGGCGTCACCGGGGATGGAGATACGGCATCGATCGGCATCGGCCAGTTCATGCATCTGGTGCGCCGCAACCTTCCGCTGATCTACGTCATTGAAAACAATGGCGTTTACGGGCTGACCAAGGGGCAGTTTTCGGCCACCGCCGATATCGGCTCCAAGCTCAAGACCGGGACCCTCAACGACCTGCCGCCGTTCGATTGCTGCGCGCTGGCGCTCAAATGGGGCGCGACCTTCGTGGCGCGTTCGTTCAGCGGCGACAAGAAGCAGTTGCAGGCGATTCTGAAGGCGGCGATCGCCCACAAGGGCCTTTCGGTAATCGACGTGATTTCGCCCTGCGTGACCTTCAACGACCACGATGGCTCGACCAAGAGCTACAGCTACATGAAAGACCATGAAGAGGCGCTGCACGAACTCGATTTTGTGCCGTTCTTCGAGGACATCGCGGTGGAGATCCCCGAGGGCGAGGTGATGGACGTGCCGATGCACGACGGCTCGCGGCTGCGAATCCGGAAGCTCGAGCGCGATTACAACCCGACGAACAAGCTCTCGGCTCTGGCGGCGCTCGAAGAGGCGGAGGCCAAGGGCGAGGTCCTCACGGGGGTGCTATACGTCAATACCGGCAAGCCTACCTTCCTGGAAACATTGAACATGACCGAGGAACCGCTGGCCACGCTGCCGGAATCCCGGGTGCGGCCGCCCCAAGCGGTGCTGGACGAGGTGATGGAGGAATTGCGATAGGGTTAACGGTCAATATGTCCTTTCCCCGCAAAAATCTACCCGGTAAAACCCTGTTACCGGATTGATTTTCGGTGAGGCCGATGTTAACATCATGACGGTCTGTCATCCTCCGAGGCAGACACAGTAGACTTTTTTGCTCCACGCCTTTGTGGCGTGGGGCATTTTTTTTTGGGGGGGCGCGCCGGGGAGGCTAGGGCGGGCGACAGGGCTGGGACCGGTCCGGCGGGGCGGTCGTGAGGGGACGCGCAGGCCGCGTGCGCGCCCCACCCGGATGGCCGAGGCGCGGTCAGGCGCTGGCCGCAGCAGACTCGATCAACTGGATTTCGAGTTCGATTTTCACTTCGTCGCCGATCAGAAAACCGCCGGTTTCGAGCGCGGCGTTCCAGGTCAGCCCGAAATCGCTGCGCTTGATCCTGGTCGTGGCCGAAGCGCCGACGCGGGTGTTACCCCAGGGGTCCTTGGCAGCAGGGGTCGGACCTTCGACCTGCAGGACGACGGGGCGCGTCACGCCGTGGATCGTGAGATCGCCGGATACGCGGAATTCCCCGCCCGAGCCCTCGATTTTGCTGCTTTTAAAGGTAATTTTGGGGAATTTGTCGGCATCCAGGAAATCGGCGCTCTTCAGGTGGGCGTCGCGCTGCGCGTCGCGGGTCTCAATGCTGGCGACATCGATGGCGGCCTCAATGGAAGACTGCGCCGGATTTTCGGGGTCGTAAACCACGGTTCCTTCGACTTTGCCGAAGCCGCCGCGGACGTTCGTAATCATCATGTGGCGAACCACGAACTGGGCCGTGGAATGCGCCGGATCGATGCGGTAGGTCGTTTGCATGCGTTGCCTCTCCTCTCGGAATTTATCTTGAGATCAAGATATGAGATGCGGCGAGGCGGCGCCAGGATTCGCGGGCGTCAGGGGCGGCTTTGGGCCCGCGATTCGCGCGTCTCCAGGAATTCCAGAACGGCGGCGTTGAATCGCTCCGGCTCTTCAAGGTTGGAAAGATGGGCGGTGTTCAGGTGCAGCACGCGGGAGCCGCCGATTTCGCGGGCGAGCACATCCCCGTGCCCCTGGAACGGAGTGGAGAGGTCGCGGTCCCCGGCGATGATCAGCGTCGGGACACGGATGCGGCCGAGCAGCGGAACCTGGTCCATATCGCGCACGGCGGCGCAGCAGGCGGCGTAGCCGGCGGGGGCCGTGGCGAGCAGAACGCGGCGGATGCCGGCGACTTCGGGCGGGTTGGAGGCCAGGCGCTCCGGGGTGAAGAAGCGGCCCAAAACGGTCTCCTCGACGGCGGCCATCCCGCGTTCCAGGACGGTGCGGCGGCGCGTTTCCATGGGGCCGGGGTCGGGAAAGCGTGCTGAGGTATTCGCCAGGACCGCGGCGTCGATACGGTCCCCCGTATGGGCAGCGAGCCATTGCCCGATCATGCCGCCGATCGAGAGGCCGCAGAAGGCAAACCGGTGGATGCCGAGCGCTTCGGCCAGCGCCAGGACGTCACGGGCCAGCAATTCGATGGTGGCATCGCCGGATGTGACCTCGGTTGCCCCGTGGCCGCGAAGATCGTAGCGCAGGACGCGGAAACGGGAGGCGAGGGCGGCGGACTGCGGGTCCCATTGGGTGTGGTCGCAGCCGAGGGAGTGGGAGAAGATGACGGCCGGGCGGCCGTCGGGGCCGTCCAGGCGGTAATATTGGCGAAGTCCGCCGGCGGAGATTACGGGCATGTTTCCATTGTGGCGCGAGGACGGGCGCGGGGATAGGACCAGGGACGGAGAGCTGTGCTACCGCAAGAGGTAGCCGCGCGGAGCCCACAACGACAGCAGCCACCAGATCAGCAGAAGGAGAATCAGGGTGTAGAGACACCCGCAGCCGGAGTAGGGGCGATTGTAGGTCCTCCAATACCGCCGGTGCCAGGGGTCGCCAGGTGGGTAGGCCATGTCTCGATCTTAGGCACCGGACCGCGCGGGGCGGCGTAACGGGGGGCACATTGAAGTGGCGCGGGCTGGAATCGGCTACAATGAGTGGAGTCGCCGGGCCGAAGTGGCGGAACTAGGCAGACGCAACGGACTCAAAATCCGTCGAGATTCACTTCTCGTGTGGGTTCGATTCCCACCTTCGGCACCAAATCTTGCAGGCACGCCGCTACAATCGAAATAGTGCCGCCTCCCTTTCGCTCGTACGTGCTGGTCTCGCGGGAACAGATCGCGCGCAATTACCGCAATGTGCAGTCAGTGGTCGGCCCGCAGGTGACGGTGGCGGGGGTGGTAAAGGCGGATGCCTACGGCCACGGAGCGCTGGAGGTTTCGCGCGTGCTGGTGGCGGAGGGAGCGCGGTGGCTGGCGGTGAGCTCCGTCGATGAGGGCGTCAACCTGCGGTGCGGCGGCATCGGCCAGGTCCGCATTCTGGTGATGGGCGGGTTCCTCCCGTACGAAGGGGAGGCGCTGATCGAATACAACCTGACGCCGGCGGTGCATTCGCTCGACGATCTGCGGCGGGTCGAGGCGCTCGCGCGCGCGGCCGGCAAGCCGCTCCCCTATCACCTGAAGATCGATTCCGGAATGGGCCGCCTCGGCACCCGCGCCTCGGCCGCGGAGATCCTGGCGGCGCTGGCGGAAACGCGCCATGCGCAGCTCGAAGGGCTGATGACGCACTTCGCCTCGGCGGCCGATTATTCGACCAGCCAGACCGACGACCAGCTTGCGTATTTCCACGCGATCGCGGCGGAGCTGGGCCGCTCGGGCGTGCGGCCGATGCATCTCCATACATCCAGCACGAACGCGATCGGCTACGGCCGGGTTGAAGGCTGGCACACGCTGGTGCGCGCGGGCCACGCGCTCTACGGGTATGTTTCGCCGGCGCGCGGTGACGCTCCGGAACAGCTTCTGCACGTGGAGCCGGCCCTTTCCTGGAAAGCCAAGCTGCTGACCGTGAAAGAGATTCCCGAGGGCGCGCTGGTGGGTTACGGGGGCACTTTCCGCGCGCCGCGGCGGATGCGGATCGGCATTCTGGGCGCCGGTTATGCGGACGGCATGTTCCACCGGCTGTCGAACCGCGGCAAGGTGATCGCCGCCGGGCGCCTGACCGCGATCCTCGGGACGATCTCGATGGATCTGACCACGATCGACCTCAGCCATACCGAGGCGCTGCGGCCGGGCGATGATGTGACGCTGCTCGGCCGGGAGGGCGACGCCTGCCTGGACGCGCAGCAGATCGCGCGCGTGGCGGGGACCATTTCCTATAACATCCTGTGCAGCATCAGCGCACGGGTGCGCCGCGTGTACGTGTAGGCGGCGGGTCAAGGCGGGCTCTCCAGCGTCGCGCGGCTTCCACCGATCTGGTGAAAGAAGCATCCTGAACACTGAAAGTTGAGATTGGTACCAAACTTGCAAGGGAATGGGCGGTTTGGCATCGAGAATGCGTTGTTTGGGTGATATTATGGGAGGCAGATGAGCTTACTGTCGCCGAGACTACAACTGAAGGTCGCACAGAAGCAGATTCTGACCCCGGGTTTGGTTCAGATGGTGACTGTGCTTCAGCTCAACCGCTTGGAGCTGAAGGAGATGATCACCCAGGAGATCGTCAAGAATCCGGTTTTAGAGGAAGCGACCGACGAACCTGGGGACGATGTCACCCCGGAAGAGATTTTGCCACTGCTCGAAGCCGAGACCGTGGTGGATGCCGCGGATAAGCAGATCCTGGAAGCGGCGGGACTGAACGGCACCACGCCGCCGGACGGCCAGGCGCCGGATGCGATCATTAACGATCACCTGTTTCCGGATGCGGAAGAGGTTGCCGCGGCGGCTGCGGAGCCGGAGACCGCGCCGGTAGATCCGCTGGCCGAGGCGCCGGCGGCGACCGATCCGTTCGACGAAATCGATTTCGACCGCTTCTTCGAGGATTATCTCGATCCCGGGTATAAGAGCCCCGCCTCGGAGTCGGTGGAGAAGCCCTCCTTCGAGACGTTCCTCTCGGCTCCGGTCACGCTGGCCGACCACCTGCGCTCGCAATTGAGCGTGAGCATCATTTCCGACGACGTCCGCGATGCCGCGGAATCGATCATCGGGAATCTGACGGAGGACGGCTATCTCGAGTGCACGCTCGAGGAAATCGCGGCCATCGGAAACCACAAGCCGGAACACGTGGAGGAGGCGCTGCGCGTGGTGCAGTCGCTCGACCCGGCGGGCGTGGGGGCGCGGAATCTGCGCGAGTGCCTGCTGCTGCAGATCGAGAGCGTCAACGGCCGCGGCGGCGTCGCCTGGCAGATCGTGGCCAACCAGTTGCGGCTGCTCGAAACGCGGCAATATAAGGAGATCGCGCGGGCGCTCGGGCGGCCGATGGAACATATCGAGACTGCGGTCGCGATGATCCAGCACCTGAACCCGCGGCCGGGCTTGCGCTACTCGGGCGCGGGCGCGCGGGTGGTGGAGCCGGACGTCTACTTCATCAAGGATGGCGAGGACTACATCATCCAGATGAACGATGAAGACGTGCCGCAACTCCGGCTGAACGCACAGTACCGGCGCATGCTCGACCGCGATAACGGCGCGACCAAGGAAGTGCGGGACTACGTGCGCGAGCGCTACACGTCGGCCATCCAGCTCATGAAGAACATCGAGCAGCGCAAGCAGACCATCCTCAAGGTCTGCCAGGCGATCGTGCGGCGGCAGTCGGATTTCCTCACGCACGGGCTCGATCACCTCAAGCCGATGATGATCAAAGAAGTGGCCGAAGAGGTTGGGGTGCATCCTTCGACGGTGAGCCGCGCCGTGGCGGGCAAGTATGTGCACACGCCGCAGGGCGTCTTCGAGCTGCGGTATTTCTTCTCCGAAGCGGTCCAGGGGCCGTCCGGCGGCGCGACGCCGCTGCTTCTTCTGAAGCGCAAGGTGAAGAAGATGATCGAAGACGAAGACCGCACCCGGCCGCTCACCGACGAGCAGATCACGATGCTGCTGCAGAATGAAGGCATCAACGTGACTCGCCGGACCGTGGCCAAGTACCGCGAGGACATGAAGATTCCCTCGACGCATCAGCGGCGCGTGAGGAACTGAGCCGAGCCTTCGCAGAGAAACGGGAGTCGCTGACGCTTCTCTGTGTCTCTGCGTCAAAACCCCGTTCGCGCTATAAACTGATACTAGGGGCGACCCATGAAGATCACGTACACGGGCAGACAAGTGGAGCTGGCGCCGGCGCAGTTGAAGAAGCTGGAGGCCCGATTTGCTAAAATCGGCAAGCTCCTGGACGGCAGGCATGAGTGCGAAGCTCACGTCATTCTGTCGCTCGAACGGCACCTGCACCAGGCGGAAGCCACGGTCAACTATTACGGCCATCAGCTCGTGGGCGCCGGGTCCTCCGCCGATCTGTTCACGGCAATTGCCGGCGCCGCCGAGAAGCTCGAAAAACAGGCGGTCAAGGCCCGCACCAAATGGCGGGATACGAAGCGCCAGCCACGGAAGGCGGCCGCTGAGGAGGAAACCGGCCCGGCCGCCGCGGGCCGCCGCCGCGCCGTAGAGGCCGAACGCGACGGCGAGAGGCGGGTCTACCGCGTCAACCAGCACCAGCGCCGCAAGCCGATGACGCTCGAAGAAGCCCTGCTCGAGATGGATCCCGGGCGCGACTATGTGGTTTACCGTGACGCGGAAACCGACCGCATCTCCGTTCTCGTGCGCCGCCGCGACGGCAACTTCGATCTGGTCGAGGCCTAGCTTTCCGGCATGGCCCGCAAAACGGCGCGTTCCATCCCCAAGCCCGAGCTGGTGGTGATCACGGGTCTCAGCGGCTCCGGCAAAGGCTCGGTATTGAAGGTTCTCGAGGACCTGGGCTTCTACGCCGTCGACAACCTTCCGGTCGATCTCATTCCGAAATTCGCCGAGCTGACGCGGGACCAGCCGAATATCAGCGGCGCCGCGCTGGTGGTCGATGTGCGGGAGGGAGCGTCGCTGAAGCGGTTTCCGCGCGTTTACGCCGGCATCCGGAAATCCGTCAACGCGCGGCTGGTGTTCCTCGAAGCGGACGATGCCACGATCATGCGGCGCTTCAGCGAGACGCGGCGGCCGCATCCGCTGGGAGTCGACAAATCGATCAGCCGGAGCATCCGCTCCGAGCGCGCGCAACTGGCGCCGATTCGCGCCATGGCGGATCTGATCGTGAACACGTCGAAGTTCACCGTTCATGAGCTGCGGGAGTACATCGCCGAGCGGTTCCGTGGGGAAGGCGACACCTCGAAGATCATGATCTACGTGACCAGCTTCGGCTATCGCCATGGCCTGCCGCCGGACAGCGATCTGGTCTTCGATGTCCGCTTCCTGCCCAATCCCAACTACATTCCGAAATTCAAGCCGCTGACGGGGACGGACCCGGACGTGGCGCGCTACATCCGGTCTTTCCCGCAGACGCAGGAATTCATCGAACGTATTTCCGATTTATTGATCTACTTACTCCCACACTACATCCGGGAAGGAAAGAGCTATCTCACGATCGCTTTCGGCTGTACGGGGGGGCAGCACCGCTCGGTGATGATTGCAGGGGAAATCCAGAAGCGGCTTGCGGCGGCGGGATTCAAGGCCAAAGTAAACCACAGGGATATGCCTGTGGATAGTTCCAAAAGATAGATTAACGCTAACGGATTCCGGTATTTCCCCGAGCCGGTATAAGTCGAATCTAAAAAAGAATCATTTTCTGAAAAATCACTGCAACGTTTGGCGCGAAACCGCGTTTAAGCAGATAGATAGGGAAACGCGCCATGGGGAGAGCGATCACTACAGTTGCGCTGTGGACGATGCTGGCTGCGCCCCATGCATTGGCCGCTCAATCCTCCTACGATCCGCAGCAAAACGCCTGGACGATCTCGAACAATTCGATCCGCGCGGTGTTCACGCTTTCACCCGCGGGCCTGTTCGGGCTGCAATCGATCGCGAGCCTCGAAACCGGCGATCTCTGGATAGCCCCTTCGGGCCGGATCTCGACGCCGCTGCGCTTCCAGTTGGGCGGCGAATTCTACGACGAATCGCGGCAGTACACGCTCGCCGATCAATACTCCCAGGCGCTTCCGAATGGAACCCGCCAGTACATCGTGCTGCAGGATATCCAGGGCACCGTGCTGGTCACGCTCGCGCTCGATGTGTACGATAACCAGCCCGTGCTGCGCTCTGCGGTGACGGTTCGCAACCTGAAGTCCACCACGGTGTTTGCCACCTTCGCGGACATGCTGCCCTGGACTTTCGCGGACCAGGGGAGCCGTTACACGGCGCTGCGGGTGAATCAATGGTCCGTGGAAGGCCTGCCGGAGGATTTCGAGCAGTACCAGACGGTCCTCGATACCGCGGGAACTCCGCTCGAAATCGATTCCGGAGCCCACGCGGCGCACTGCGGCTGGGTGGCGCTGCACGACCAGAGCCAGCGCGGCCTGTTCGCGGGCTGGGAGTTCGACGGCCGCGCGAAGACGGTGGTGAGCCAGAATGGCGCGGCAGGGCAGCTTGCGCTGTCCTCGATGGTTCTGAGTCTCAACCACCCGATCGATCCGGGAACGGATTTTTCGATTCCGCCCTCGTTCCTCGGTCTGTTCCACGGCGATTTCGACGAAGCCGGCTACCGGACGCAGCGCTTCGTCGAGGCGGTCCTGGCAAAGCAGCCGCCTGCCGGAGCCGGTTTCCCGTATGTGGCCTGGGATTCGTGGGCGTATGAAGATCAGATCGATGAGGCGACGCTGCGGCAGAATGCCGCGATCGCGGCATCGCTCGGGGTGGAGCTCTTCATCGTGGATCTGGGATGGGCCCGCAATATCGGCGACTGGTACGCAGATCCGAATAAGTTTCCCGGCGGGTTAGGCTCGCTTTCCGATTATGTCCACGGGCTGGGGATGAAGTTTGGGCTGCATTTCGCGCTCACCGAAGCCGACCCCGCGAGCCCCGTGCTGCAGGCGAACCCGGACTGGGCCGCGACGGAGGACGACCAATACCACGGCGCGGTGTCGCTCTGCCTCTCCAACCAGCCGGCGCGCGACTGGCTGATCCAGCAGGGCATCCGGATGATCGACGATTACCACGTCGACTGGATCCTGCAGGACGGCGAGAACATGGTCAAGCAGTGCACGAAGAGCACCCACACTCACGATCCGTTCGACAGCAACTATTCGAATGCCGTGAACGGGCTGAATGCGGTGGTTTCGGCCATTCAGGCGGCGCGGCCGAACGTCCTCTGGGAAAACTGCGAGGATGGCGGCAACATGATGACCTTCAACATGGTCAAGAGCTACGTCACGTCCATCACGAACGATGCTTCGGGCTCGCTGAGCGCGCGCCGCGCCGCTTTCGGCGCCACCTACCCGTTTCCGCCGCGCTACGCCGAGCGCTACATGCCCGGTTCCGACGGCCTCACCGATTACGCGACGCACAGCTACCGCTTCGGGGGCAACTGGGCGCTCATGAACCAACTGCCCAATCTGACGCCGGACCAGTTGGGATATCTCCGGCAGAAAATTGCCGAGTATAAGAATGAGCGCGCCGAGATTGCCGCCGGTAAAGTATTCCACATCCAGCCGCCGGGCGCCGACGCCACCGACGTGATCCAAAGCTACAATCCGGCTACCGATAATGCACTCGCGGTCATCACGCGCGCCGCGGCAGACGGACCGCAGTACATGTTCCATCCGATGGGGCTGAATCCGGATCAGCGGTATACGGTGTACTTCGAGAACGATCCCACGGTCTACTCGCTGCCCGGCGCCCAACTGATGGCGAATGGCGTGCGCGTGCAGTTGCCCCTGCCGTACAGCTCCGAAGTGGTGCACATCGAGCACCAGTAGCGAACGCGCCGCACCGCTGCCTGCGGTTGCGGCTCTGTTGGCTTCGTCAACGGGTTGTCACACGCGCGTGCGATAATCGGGGTCTCCTCTTATGCCGAGAAAATTTCTGGTTTGGGCGGCCGCTGGCCTTGCTGCCGCCGGTTTCGTGGCAGCCGGCCTTCCCGCGGCCGAGGAAATGCTGGCCGGAGGTCCGTATGTGGTGAACGTGACGCAACGGTCCGCGACGGTGGCCTGGGTTGTGGAAGACGGCAGCGCGGTACTCTCGGCGGGCGGCAGGCAGATCAAGTCCAGCCCCGCGCTGAGGGTCGAGAAATCGAACTTCACGGGGTTGCAGCCGAACACGGTGTACCATTACGAGGTCCCCGGCCATCCCGAATTAAAGGGCTCGTTCAAGACCGCGCCCGCGCCGGGCACGCCGTTCCAGTTCGTGGTCTATGGCGACACGCGCACGCGCGATGACGTGCACCGCAAGGTGGTGGAAGCCATCGACAAGTACGCCTCTCCCGATTTCATCGTGCAGACCGGCGACATGGTGGCCGACGGCAGCGATTCGAGCCTGTGGCCGGCGTTCTTCTCGATCGAGCAGCCGCTGCTGCGCAAGACGGCGTATTTCCCTTCGCTCGGCAATCACGAGCGCAACGACTCCTACTTTTACCAGTTCTTCGGTGACCGTCCCTATTATTCGTTCAACTGGGGGAACGCGCATTTCAGCGTTCTGGACAGCGACCTGCCCAATGTAGCTCCGAGCGCTTCGGCGCGCGATACGTTTTGGGGCGAGGAGACGCGGTGGCTCGAGCAAGACCTCCAGCGCGCGCAGAACTCCGAATTCCGTTTCGTGGTGGCGCACCATCCGCCGATGACGGCGGTCTCGCGGCGGCAGGGCGACAATCCCCACATGACGGCGCTCCTGCCGATGTTCGAAAAGTTCAAGGTCACGGCCGGCCTCTTCGGCCACGACCACAATTACCAGCACTACCTCAAGAACGGAGTCCACTACTTCATCAGCGGCGGCGGCGGCGCGCCGCTCTACGATGTGGACAGTCCGCCGGCCGGCATCACCCGGAAGGTGCTCAGCTCCGAGAACTTTCTGCTCGTGAAGGTCGAGGGCAAAACCTTGCGGGTGGAAGCCTTCGAGCCCGGCGGCGAAACCATCGAGATCACCACTATTTCGCACTGAGACGCTGTCGCAGGGCGGCGCGGGACTGTTCGGACGCGCATCGTCTTACTGACCGTGGTGGCCGCCGTTCTCCCGGCGTAGCAACAGGACGGGGACGATCGGTTGCGCAGCGAGGCGACAAGTTGACAAAAAAGCCGCGGCCGCGAGGAAGCGGCGCTGTTGCGCATCGCTCGCCCGCGGCCGCGGCTCACGGCTGCAAATTGTGCGGGGTTCGCCGGCTACACCTGCCGGTTTTACCCCAGGTCCCGCTGATAAAGGCGGAAGTAGTTCAGCACCCGGATCACGTAGTCGCGCGTTTCGCGGAACGGCGGGATGCCGTGGTACCGGTCCACGATCGTGGGGCCCGCGTTGTAGGCGGCAATCGCCCGCGCAATGCAATTGCGGTGCTTGCTGTAGCGGTTCAACAGAACCCGCAGATAGCGCGTTCCGGCGTCGATGTTCTGCGCCGGGTTCGTGGGGTCGGCCCCGAACTGCTGCGCCGTCTGCGGCATCAACTGCATGAGCCCGATGGCGCCTCTTTGGGATTTCGCCCGGGGGTTGAACGCCGATTCCGCGGCAACGATGCTCTTGACGAGCGCCGGCCGGACGTTATGCCGCTGGCAGGCGTTGAGAATGATTGGGTCCAACACCGTGCCGGGCAGGCGGTCCACCAGCAGCGCGGGCGCCGGCGCCGAAAGGTTGCCGAGAGGAACCGGTGGAAGTGCGGCGGGCGGGAGCTGCGGGAGCCTGCCCTGGTTGCGATTGGCTGCACCGGATGTTCTCAAAGCGGAGTTCCTGACCTGCGGAGCGAATCTGCGGATCGGGGAGCCCTGCGAGAGGAGGGTGCAAAAAAAGACAAAAGCGAGAGTTAAAACGGCAAAATTCATGCGTATTTTCGTGTGCTTTAGACGTGTGATCGACTTCTGGCTTCACGGCTGAAGCGACGCCTTCCATTGCAGCTTTCGCGGGAAGAGGCGGGAGCGGGGAACAAGGTAAACCTCGGGAGCCTGCGGAAGATCGCTGCCGGCACAAACCACCCAAGCGCCGATCCGTAGAGACCGGGCGCCTCAGTGCTTTGCACCATCGTTCACAATGTGTATGCACCCATTATAACAACCGGGGAATTCTCATGTGTTCGTTGCCGAACAGGTCAGCGGATATTTTCGCGCTTCCACCGCATCAAGGCAGGGTCCGCACCGCAAATGCGGGTATCCGCGATCAGGTCCTCCGGGTGGGCACGCTTGCAACCTGTTAGACTTGCAGTTTCATGACGAGAGCGACGCATTTGGAATGCAGCCTCTGCGGAAAGCGCCATGAGGCTGGACAGGTCGCCAACCTGTGCGATTGCGGCGGGCCGCTGCTGGTCCGCTATGACCTGGAAGTCATCCGTCATCGCTGGCGCCGCCGGGAGGTTCCGAACGGCCCGGCAAGCATGTGGCGGTATGCTCCGGTACTGCCGGCTTCGCCCGAGTCGATCGTGACGCTGGGCGAGGGCTGGACACCGCTGATTCGCGCACGCCGCCTCGGCGAGCGTATCGGCGCCGAATCGCTGTGGGTCAAGGATGAGGGGCTGAATCCCACCGGGTCCTTCAAAGCTCGCGGCCTCTCCTGCGCGATCTCGATGTGCAAGGAGCTGGGGATCCGCAAAGTCGCGATTCCTTCAGCCGGGAACGCTGCCAGTGCGCTCGCGGCCTATGCCGCCGCGGCCGGACTGGAAGCGTACATTTTCATGCCGCGTGACGTGCCGCAGGCCAATTACCTGGAGTGTATGGCCTATGGCGCCCACGTGACTCTGGTGGACGGCCTGATCTCCGATTGCGGCCGCATCGTCGCAGAGCGCGGCCCGGCCGAGGGCTGGTTCGACGTCAGCACGCTGAAGGAGCCCTATCGAATCGAGGGCAAGAAGACCATGGGATATGAAGTGGCCGAGCAGATGGATTGGGAGCTGCCGGACGCGATCTTTTATCCCACCGGGGGCGGCGTCGGGCTGATCGGCATGTGGAAGGCATTCGACGAAATGGAGAAGCTGGGCTGGATCGGCAGCCGGCGCCCGAAAATGATCGCGGTGCAGGCCGAGGGATGCCAGCCGGTGGTCCGCGCCTACAACGAAAACGAGACGCGCAGCCGGTTCTTCGAGAACGCCCACACGATTGCGGCCGGCCTCCGCGTCCCCAAGCCGCTCGGCGATTTTCTGGTGCTCGAAGGCGTGCGGCAGAGCGGCGGCACCGCCATCGCGATCAGTGATGACGATATGCTCGATGCCGGCGTACAGCTCGCCTCGGATGAAGGGGTCTACGCGGCTCCGGAAGGGGCGGCGTGCGTCGCAGCGGCGCGCCGGCTCCTCGAGTGCGGCTTCCTCAAACCGGCCGACCGCATCGTGCTTTACAACACCGGCTCGGGCCTGAAGTATCCCGAAGCCTACTCCACGCGCTTCCCGCGCGCCGCCGCGGCCGAGCAGGATAAGCTGGGTGGCCTCATCACCCCAAGGTAGCCGCTATGCAGGATCTGGCCCTCCGCGCGCTCGAAGCCGCGGTCCGTCCGGGCGTCGCGTACGCCGATGTGCGCGCCGTCGAAACCCGCGACCGCGAGCTCGCCACGAAGAACGGCAAGGCCGCGCACGTTTCGAGCGGGGAATCGCAGGGGATCGGCATCCGCGTACTCGCCTCCGGCTGCTGGGGATTCGCGGCCACGGACGATCTGACGGCGGCCGGCATCGAATCCTGCGCCGCGCTGGCGATCGAAATCGCCCGTTCGGGCACGGCCGCGAAGAAGCACGATGTGGCGCTCGCGCCCGAAGACCGGCAGGAAGCGGTGTGGGTCTCGCCGATCGCGATCGATCCGTTTTCGGTGTCCGTGGACCGGCAACTCGGCGTGCTGCTCGCCATCGACCAGGAGCTCCGCCGCAACCCCGGCATCAATCTGGCCGAAGCTTCAATGCACTTCCACCGGCAGCGGCAGATTTTCGCGTCGAGCAGTGGCAGCCTGATCGACCAGACCCGGTATTCGTCCGGCGCGGGTTTTTCCGCGCTCAGCTACAAGGAAGGGGAGATCCAGCGGCGCAGCTATCCCAACTCCTTCGGAGGCCAGTACCAGCTCAAGGGCTATGAGCTGGTGGACGAGCTGCATCTGCTCGAAAATGCTCCGCGCATCGCCGAGGAGGCCGTCGCGCTGCACTCCGCCGATCAGTGTCCGGAGGGCGAGTTCGACCTGATCCTCGACAGCTCGCAGCTCGGGCTGCAGATTCACGAATCGATCGGGCACCCCATCGAGCTCGACCGCGTGCTCGGCAGCGAAGCGAACTATGCCGGGATGAGCTTCCTCACGCTCGATCAGCTCGGGAAGCTGCGCTACGGGTCGGAGATCGTGAACGTCGTCTGCGACGCCAGGCCTGCGCACGGGCCCGGCCTCGGCACATTCGCGTTCGACGATGAAGGCGTGGGCGCGCAGCGCACGGACATCATCCGGGGCGGCCTCTTCACCGGCTACATGACTTCGCGCGAGACGGCGGCGCTGGTCGGCCAGGCGCGATCCAACGGCTGCATGCGCGCCGACGGGTGGGCGCGCATTCCGCTCATCCGCATGACGAACGTGAGCCTGCTGCCGGGTGAGCAATCGCTCGATGAGGTCTTCGACGTGCCGCACGCGATCTACATGGAGACCAACCGGAGCTGGTCGATCGACGACAAGCGCTACAACTTCCAGTTCGGCTGCGAGATCGGCTGGGAGATCCGTGACGGCCGCCGCGTGCGCATGCTGAAGAATCCGAGCTACAGCGGGATCTCTACGGAGTTCTGGAACTCCTGCGCCGCGATCGCCGGCCCCGAGCACTGGACGCTGTGGGGCGTCCCCAACTGCGGCAAGGGACAGCCCGAGCAGGTGATGGGCACCGGGCATGGCGCAAGCCCCGCGCGGTTTCGCAGGATCCGGATCGGGAGCGCCTATGCGGGATGAATTCGCCGCGATTTTCGAGCAGGCGGCCGCCGCCGCGCGCGCACTCGGCGTGACCGAGCTGGAGGCGATGCTCGCCGGCGAAGACGCTTCGCTCACCCGCTTCGCCAACAACGCCATTCACCAAAACGTGAGCGAGCGCACCGTGCATCTTTCGGTGCGTCCGGCGATCGGCGGCCGCACGGCGCGGGCGTCCACGAACCGGCTCGATCGCGAGGGCATCCGCCGCGTGGTCGAGGACGCGATCGCGATCGCGCGCCTGACCGAACCCGATCCCGAATTGCCGCCGCTCGCCGATCCGGTTCCGATCGAGCCGGTGGACCGCTATTTCGCGGGAACCGCCGAGGCCTCGCCGCAACGCCGCGCCGAAGCGGTGGCGCAGGCGATTGCGATTGTGGAAGGCGCCGGACAGACCGCGGCAGGAATTTATTCCACGGGCCAGGCGTTTCTCGGGCTGCGCAACACCCGCGGCGTGGATGCCTGGCATTCCGAAACGATGGCGCGTTTCTCGATCACGGCGATGGCCGCCGACAGTTCCGGGTGGGCGAAGGCGAGCGCGTGCGATTGCGGGCAGCTCGATCCCGCCGCGCTGGCGCGCACGGCCGCGCAGAAGGCCGCTGCCTCGGCGAAACCGCGCGAGGTTCCGGCCGGACGCTATACGGTGGTGCTGGAGCCCGCCGCGGTGCTCGACCTCGCCGGCCAGATGTTCGGCGATTTCAGCGGAACGGCGATCCGCGACGGCCGCAGCTTTCTGCTCGACCGGCTCGGCGGCACGCTGTTCGGCGCAAACATCACGATCCACGATGACGTCCGGCATCCGCTGCAAGCGGGCGCGCCCTTCGACGCCGAGGGCGTCCCGCGCCGCGGACTGACGCTGGTCGACGCTGGTCGGCCGCGCGAGATCGCGTGGTGCCGCCAGGCCGCCGCGCTGGCCGGCGTCGAGCCGACGGGCCACGGGTTTCCGGTGCCCAACGAGATCGGCGAAGCGCCCGTGAATATCGTGATTGCGGGCGGCGAGACCTCCGTTGAGGAGATGATCCGCCGGATACGGCGCGGGATTCTCGTGACGCGCCTCTGGTACATCCGCGAGGTGGATCCTTACGAGAAAATCTTCACGGGCATGACGCGGGACGGCACGTTTCTGATCGAAGGCGGCGAACTCGCGGGCGGCTTGCGCAACTTCCGCTTCAACGAAGGGCTGATCGAGATGCTGTCGAACGTGGAGGCGCTCGGGCCGGCGGTGCGGGCCTCGGGCGAAGAAGCGCTCGATATGGTGGTCCCGGCGATGCAGGTGCGGGACTTCAACTTTACGGAAGTGACGCGGTTTTAGAGGCCCGGCAGATTAGCGCCACCGCACCTTCGGCACTACTCCCGCAGTTCCACAATCGTCGCGCCCGCGCCACCCTCCTGCTGCGGGGCCTGGTAGAACTTCGCCACGTGGGGATGGCGGCTCAGCAGGTCCTGAATCGTTTTCTTGAGGACACCCATGCCGTGGCCGTGGACGATGCGCACGCGGCTGGCGGTGGCCATCACGGCGCGGTCGAGAAATTCGTCGACGGCATCGCGAGCCTCTTCCGCGCGCTGGCCGATCACGTTGATCTCCTGGTGCACCGGCGTCAGCTCTGGCGCGGGGCGGTAGGTGACGTTTTTCGGCAGCTTCCCGGCGGCGCCTCCGGCCGCTTCGGGTAGCACCTCGATCACGTCGTCGACCGTGATCTGCATCTTCATAAAACCGGCCTCGACCTCGTAACGCCCCGGCCCCAGCACGCGGCGTACGCGCGCCGGGTCGCGGATGTCGCGCAGCCGCACGCGCGCTCCCTCCTCGATGCGCAGCGGCTGGATGCGGCCCTGCCGCGCGTCGTCCTGCGTCGCGAGCACCGTGGTCTGGAAGTCCTCGCGCATCTCGCGCTTGGTCTTGGCCACGCGCCGCAGCGCCTCCTGCTCTGCTTTGCGGCGCTCTCCGGATTGCGCGATTTTCCCGATCGTCTCCTGCGCCTGCTCCTCGAATCGCGCCAGAGCCTCGTCCGTGCGCCGCTCCAGCTCCTTGAGCTTGGCCGTCTCGCGCTTCTCCCACTCGCGCGCCAGCTCCTTTTGGCGGCGTTCGTATTCCGCCACCTGCGCGCGCAACTGGCTTTCGAGCGCCTGTGTCTCTTCGATGCGCCGGTGCAGTTCGGCCAGGAAGCGCGTCACGTCGCGCTCGCGGTCGCTCATGGAGCGGCGCGCGCGATTCATGATGTCCTCGGGCATGCCGAGTCGCGTTGCGATTTCGAGGCCGGCCGATTTCCCCGGCAGCCCAAGCCGCAGGTGGTATGTCGGCTCGAAGGTCTGCTCATCGAATCCCATCGAGCCGTTGACCACGCCCTCGGTCGACGCGCCGTACACTTTCAGGGCCATCAAGTGCGTCGAAACCAGCGTGAATGCGCCCGCACCGCGGAAGTGCTCGACGATCGCGACGCCGAGCGCGCCGCCTTCCTCGGGGTCTGTCGCCGCGCCCAGCTCATCGAGCAGCACCAGCGAGTCCGGCGTCACATCCAGCGCCATCTCGCGGATGTTGGACATGTGCGCGGAAAACGTGCTCAGGTTTTCCTGGATCGACTGGTAGTCGCCGATATCCGCGAGCACCTGCTCGAAGAGCGGAAACTCCGCCTCCGCCGCCGGCACGGGCAGACCGGATTGCGCCATGAGGCTGAGCAAACCCACGGTCTTGAGGGTCACCGTCTTTCCGCCCGTATTCGGCCCGCTGATCAGCAGCGTGCGCCGGTCCTTCGTCAGCTCGAGCGAAATCGGCACCGGTTCTTTGCGCCTGTGGCGCAGGACATCCTGAAGCAGCGGATGGCGCGCATCCCGCAGCAGCAGGCGTTCGCCGAATCGCGGGATGCTGCAGTCGAACTCCGCCGCGAACCGCGCCTTGGCGAAGATCAGTTCGAGTTCCGCCATCGCGCCCAGGGTCTGCCGGATCGATTCTCCGTAGGCGCGCAGCCGGTCCGTGATTTCGAGCAGGATCCGGTGCACTTCGCGTGCCTCTTCTTCGGAGAGCCGGACGAGTTCGTTGTTGAGGTCGATCGTCTCCAGCGGTTCGACGAACAGCGTGTGGCCGCTCGAGCTTGCGCCGTGGATCACGCCGTCGAGCTTGCGGCGCTGCCCCGCGATCACGGGCACGACGAAGCGCTCATTGCGGATGGTGACGAACTCCTCCTGAAGCACGCCCTCTTCGCGGTGGGCGCGCAGAAACCGCTCCAGCGATTCCTGGATCGCCTTCTTCTGCCGCTCGATATCGCGCCGCAGCCGCGCCAGCATCACGCTCGCATGGTCCGCAACCGTTCCATCGGGCAGGATCTTGCCACCGAGATCCTGCAGCAAAACGCGGAACTCGCCGATCGCCTGCGCGCGCACGGCCAGGAGCGGGAACCGCTCGGCTGCGGCTGTCAGCACCGACTTGGCGTCCGCCGCGCGGTCGAGCAGCGCCAGCACGTCCGAGATTTCCTTCGGCTCGAGCCCGGCGCCTTCGATGCGCAGCTTTTGCACCGGAGCCTCGACATCCGGCAGGCCGCCAAAATCGACGCGGATCGCGGCCCCGCGCGCCGCCGGCTGCGGCCGCGCCGCCAAACGCAGGTACGCGATGGCCTCGCCGCACTCGGCCAGCTCGGCTTCGAGCCGTTCGCGGTCCGCATGCGGCGCGATCTTTTCGAGCTCCCGGCGCCCCATGGCCGAATACACGTAGCGGCCGACCACGGCCCGCAGCGCTTCGAATTCCAGTACTTCTGATGAGGTCCTCATCTACTTACCTGCCGCGATTCTGCGTCAAAAACGCCCTCTCGATCACGCCGAGCGTGCCCTCGGTAATCTCCAGATCTTGCAATTCCTCCAGACGCATCCACTTCACCTGGCAGACATCATCGCCCGCCTGCAACTCCCCTCCGGTCACGCGGCACAGGTAATCGATGAGCACGTAGTGATACTCGGGCTCGCCGGCCGCGTCCCGTATGATCCGCTCGAAGATCTCGAAAACGCGCAGCGGCTCGACTTCGAGACCGGTTTCCTCCCGAACTTCGCGCCGCACCGCATCCGCCAGCAACTCCCCGGCCTCAAGCGCCCCGCCCGGCAGCGACCACCAGCCCATTAGCGGCGCTTTGCCGCGCTGCGCCATCAGGATGCGGCCGCTTTCAAAGATTATCGCTCCCACGCCCACCAGCGGACGCTTCGGATACCGACGGTCGGCTTCCGTAATCAATATGCGCCCCGCAACTCCAGGCGGGCGCGCAGCATCTCCGGTCCGGCGGCGATGAACAGTGTCTTGCCGTCCTCGCCGCCGAACGCGCAATTCGCCGCCGGCCGCTTCAGCTCAATCGTGTGGATCCATTTGCCCTCGGCGGTGTAAACCGCAATCCCTTTCGCCGCGACATACAGGTTGCCTTTCTCGTCGGCGCGGATGCCGCCGGGCACGCCCGCGATCCCGTGAATGAGCACGCGCTCGTTCGAGGCCTCGCCCGCGCGGTCCAGATCGTAGGCTCGCACGTTCCGCTCATCGGAGTTCGCGACGTAGAGGATGCGTCCGTTGGGCGACAGCGCGACGCCGTTCGGCCGGCCCGCCGGCTTTGCGACGAGCTGCAGCGGCGCATGCGGGGGCAGGTGATAGACGCCGTAGAAATCGAGCTCGCGATGATCCTGCTGGCTGCCGAACGCCGGGTCCGTGAAGTAGGCGTGGCCGTTGCGCGCCACCACGATATCATTCGGCGCGTTCAGCCGCTTCCCTTCGAAGCGGTCGGCCAGCACCTCGACCGCGCCTTTCTTATCCGTGCGTGTCACCCGCCGCGCCCGGGTTTCGCACGTGTACAGCCGCCCCTCGGCATCGAAGGCATTGCCGCTGGGGCCATGCGCATCCTTGCGGTACACGGCGGCCTCGTGCCCCGGAATCCATTTATAGAGGACGTCGGAAGGAGGGTCGCTAAAGACCAGATAGCCCTCGCGCGACCATGCCGGCCCTTCGGCGTAGGTGAGGCCCTTGGCCAGCGGCTCGAATGTGACGTGCGAGAAATCCTGCGCGGAGAGCAGTACGGCGGCGAGCGCGAGCAGCACCGCACGCCTCATTTGGCGCCGGTTCGATCCCGCAGGGTGATGTTGTTGACCACCTGCTTGACGCCTTTGACCTTCTTGGCAAGCTTGCCGGCCTTGTCTCTCTGGCTCGGGGTTTCGACCACTCCGGTGAGCGTGGCGACTCCATCCTTCATTTCGACGTTCAGATTGCCGACTTTCGCATCGGGGTCGCTCGCCACTTTGAGCATGACCCGGTCGCGGATCAGGTCGTCGTTCGCCTTGTCGGCGGCCAGGCACGCGGCAGCCGCCATCAGCGCGGCCATGAACAGCGCAAGAATCTTAGACATCGTCTTCACCGGCCATTGTACGCCAGTCCAGCGCGTCGAGGAAGGCCGCATTTTCCCGCCATCCCGGCTGCACGCGCACATGCAGGTCGAGATAAATCTTCACGCCGAAGATCCGTTCCATCTCCTGCCGCGCGAGCGTGCCGATACGCTTCAGCATCGCGCCTCCCCGGCCGATCACAATGGCCTTCTGGCCCTCGCGCTCCACCCGGATGGTGACGAAGATTCGCGTCAGCTTCGGCGTTTCCTCCCACTTATCCACGGTGGCGTTGATCGAATGCGGCACCTCCTGGCGCGTCAGCAGCAGCACCTTTTCACGCACCAGTTCCGCGGCGAGGAATCGCTCCGGCTGGTCCGTGATGTGATCCTCCGGAAAGTATGCCGGCCCTTCCGGAAGCCGCTCGACGATGATTTCCTGCAGCTTGTCCAGGCCGTCGCGCTGGGAGGCCGAGACGGGCACATAATCCGCGAATTCGAAGGTCTGCTTGAAGGACTCGATGAGAGGCAGGAGCATGGCCTTGTCCTTCACCAGGTCCACCTTATTCAGTACCAGCAACACCGGCGCCGTGGTCTTCCGCGCCACGTCGATCGCGCGCCGCTCTTCCTCGCTGAAGCCGCGCGCGGCATCGGCCACGTAGAGCAGCAGGTCGCGCTCATCGAGCGCCGCGCGGACCGTATCCATCAGACGCTTGTTCAGCGGGGTGTCGGCTTTGTGGATTCCCGGCGTGTCGAGGAACACGATCTGGGCTTCCGGCGTCGTGAGCACGCCCTGGATCGACGTGCGCGTGGTCTGCGGCTTGTCCGCTACGATAGCGACCTTTTGCCCCACCAGCGCGTTCAGCAGGGTCGACTTGCCGGCATTCGGGCGTCCGATGATCGAAACGAAGCCGGAGCGGAACGGTTTACTCATGCGCCACCGTCTGGGGCTTGCTGAGCCGCACCTGTTCCACTCGCATATCGTCGCTGGCGAGCACGTCGATGCGGATTCCGTCGCGGTCCACCCATTCGCCCGGTTTCGGCACGCGCCCCAGCCATTCGCCAATGAGCCCGCCCACCGTGGTCGATTCGATATCCTCTTCGCGGTGAAACGACTCGACGAGGTCGCTCACGCGGTCCAGATCGAAATTGCCGGAGACGATGAAGCCGCCCTTGCCGTCCTCCACCACGTCGCTCGAAGGCTCGTGTTCATCCCGAATCTCGCCGATGATGACCTCCAGCAGATCCTCCATGGTAGCGAGGCCGGCGGTGTTGCCGTACTCATCCACCACCATCACCATGTGGGTATTTTCCTGCTGCATCTGGCGCATCAGGTCGTTCACCGGCTTGGTTTCCGGCACGAACAGAATGGTGCGCACCAGTTCACGCACGAGGCGGTCCTCGCGTTCCTCTTCATCGATCTCAAACATGTCGCGGACGTGCACAAAGCCGATGGTCTGGTCGATATTCCCCTCGAACACCGGGATGCGCGAGTACTGCTCATGGATCACGAGCTGCCGCAGTTCCTCGAGTGTGGCATCCGCGCGGATGGCTACGATATTCGGCCGCGGAGTCATCACTTCGCGCACGACCTTGTCCCCGAATTCCACCACGGATTGAATCAGCTCGCGGTCCTCCTCCTCGATCAAGCCTTCCTCGGTCCCGGCGGTGATCAGCGCCTCGATATTTTCGGCCGGCGTGGGCTCTTCCTCCATGCGCGAGGTGTCCTCCGTGAGTTCGATCAGCGTCTGGAAGAACGAAAGCAGCGCCACAAACGGCCGCGCGGCCCAGGCCATCGCGCGAAGCAGCGGTACGGCCGCGAGCAGCCAACGGCCGCCGGTGCGGCGGTAGAGCACCTGGGGCGCCGCGAAGCACACCGCGACCATGGTGAACCACGCCGCGACTCCGGCCTGCCACAGCCCGCCGAACCAAACGACGTAGATCAGCGCCAGGATGATGAGCAGCGTGTGCTTGATCAGCGAAAAGGAACCGGCGCCCTGCTCCGTTTTCACGCCGATCCGGTCTTCCAGCGTATCTTTGAAGAACTTCAGCGAGGGCAGATCGCGCGTGCGGAGCCGCATGCTCTCCAGGTACAGGACCTGCACGAAACTGACGAGCCCGAGGAGAGGTATGAGGAGGGCGGTCGCTACCGCCAGCGCGATCATCATGGCCGCACCCGCTCGATCAACCCGTGCGGCAGCCCCAGCGCGCGCCGCCAGCTTGCTTCCGCGCGCGCCATCTGCCCGCGGTCGCTTTCATGGTCCATGCCTGCCAGGTGCAGCACACCGTGCAGCATCAGCAGGCGAACTTCGTCTTCGGTGGAATGGCCGAACTCGCGTGCCTGCATGCGCGCGCGCATCACGGAGATTGCCAGATCGCCGAGATAGCGGCCCGCGTAGTCTGAGCCGGCGGGGAACGATAACACGTCAGTGGGATAATCTTTGCCGCGGAACTCCCGGTTCAGCCGCCGCAATTCCGCGTCGCCGGTAATCAGGCAATCGAACGCCTGGCCGCCGGCAACCTCCCGCTGCAGTTTGCGCGCGAAGGCCGCGATCGCCCGCGGGCGGATATCGGCCGCGGGGCGGCGGAACGTGACCGTACTACCTTCTGGTGAAGACATCGACGCGCTCACGCCTGCGGCGCGGTTTCGGTCGGCGGCGCCAGCGGCGGCAAGCCTGCGGGCGTTTCGGGATCCGCCAGCTTGAGCGAGAGCTGCCGGGCCGAGCCGTTCAGCTCGTTGTAGCGCTCGTAAGCCTTTACGATCCGCTGCACCAGCGTGTGCCGCACCACGTCCTTCTCGTCGAAGTTGACGAAGCTGATGCCTTCAACGCCCCTGAGCACCTCGACGGCGTCGGTCAGGCCGCTGCGTCTGCCGGCGGGCAGGTCGATCTGGGTGACATCGCCGTTGACCACCATCTTGGAATGGAAGCCCTGGCGCGTGATCACCATCTTCATCTGCTCGGGGGTCGAATTTTGCGCTTCATCGAGGATGATGAAGCTGTCGTTGAGCGTGCGCCCGCGCATGAACGCGATGGGCGCCACTTCGATGACGTTCCGCTCCAGCAGCTTCTCCACGCGCTCGTTATCCAGCATGTCGTAGAGCGCGTCATAAAGCGGCCGGAGATACGGATCGACTTTCTCCTGCAGCGTTCCGGGCAGGAATCCCAGGCGCTCGCCCGCTTCCACCGCCGGCCGCGTCAGGATGATGCGCGAAACCTGCTTGTTGAGCAGCGCCGACACGGCCATCGCAACCGCGAGATAGGTCTTGCCAGTGCCTGCCGGCCCGATCCCGAACACCAGATCGTTGCGCTCGATCGCCTCCACGTACCGCCGCTGATTCACCGTCTTGGGCGCGAGCACTTTCTTGCCGAAGTTGCGCTGCTTGCCGCTCTGCACGAGCGCCTTCAGCGAGACCTCCCGATCGAGCGTCACCACGCGGAGATAGCTGTTCAGGTCACCATTGTTGAAAACGTGGCCTTCCCGCATCAGCGCGTTATAGTCCTCGAGAATGCTCTCGGCGCGGCTGACGTCGGACTCTTCGCCCTCGATCTCCAGATTGTTGTCTACAAGCTGCGTGTGAACGCTCAGGCCGGTTTCGATCAACCGGATGTTTTCGTCGCGGGTGCCAAACAGGCTTTCGACGCCTCGGGCTATACGCACACTGGCTTTCATGGAGTGGGTGCTGGGTACCTCCAAAATAGGGAAAAACGGGACAGAATGGGACTTCTCAATAAGAAGGGTCCGGATTCGACAGCCCCACGCATGAGGCAGTACAAAACCATCTATTCGTATTATACCAGCATCGCAGCCGTGGGCAATCCCACTCTGGTTACGATCCGGTAACGGTCGCGGACGCCGTGAAGCCCGCTGGAAGACCGGACAATCTGTCCGGTTTCTATTTTCCCCCGCGTTGTTTTTCAGCAGCTTGCGGCTGAACAACCGGACAAATGGGCGGTTTCCTCCGCCGCGCCATGCGCTTCTTGCGGCCCTCGCTCTCGCGGCTTCCGCCTTCTGGAGAACCCGCCGCTACGGCAGTCCGCCGATAGCGAGCCGCTCCCGAGCATACCATACTCCCGGAACTTAGCGAACGATTCCGCCTGCGGGATTCGTTTGCAGGACGCGAAAATCGGCAGCAGGCCGCGCAGCGCGGGGCAGCCGGTCTACTGCATCCACTGCACGCCGTTCGGTCCCGGGATCGTCCGTACCCAGGAGTCCATCTGCTCTTCCTTCTGCAGCAGGTCCCGCAGCGTCGCTTTGCTCAGCACGCCGTCCACCGCAACCTGCACCGCCCGCCAGAGAGAGCGCACCGAGCAGTCCACGGACCGCGTACAGATCGCCG
The DNA here is from genome assembly GCA_035293845.1 of Bryobacteraceae bacterium. Taxonomy (GTDB): domain Bacteria; phylum Acidobacteriota; class Terriglobia; order Bryobacterales; family Bryobacteraceae; genus DATGMB01. The sequence goes on along the minus strand of DATGMB010000229.1, from coordinate 27,747 downwards.
CCTGCCCCGCGTGGCTATTGCAGAAATCGCTTTCGAACAGCTTGCCGCCCAGCGCTTGCATGACCTCGCCGATGACGATCGCCTCGGCCGGCCGCGCCAGCGTGTAGCCGCCCTCCTTGCCGCGCGCGGCCTTGACGAAACCGCCCTTGCGCAGAGCCCGCAGGATCTTGGCCGCATAAGCCGGCGAAACGCCTTCGGCCTGGCTGATCTCCGGGATGGTGAGCGCCTGCCCCTCGTAGCCCGCGTAGCCCAGCCGCACCAGGCAGCGCAGCCCATATTCTTCGTTGGCCGAGAGCTTCATCGCCGGAGCCTCGTAATCGGAATGATGTCTTCGATCCCCAACGCCAGCTTGGCCGCTTCCGACATGCGGTCCTTCGTCCATGGCGGATCGAACGTCAACTCCACCCGGACGCCGGTGACTCCGGGCACCGCGCGGACCGCGCGCTCCACCTCTCCCGGAAGCGTGCCCGCGACCGGGCAATTGGGAGCCGTGAGCGTCATCCGGATATTCGCCTGGCCGGCGTCATCGACCTCGATCCCATAGATCAGGCCGAGTTCATAGATATTCACGGGCATCTCCGGGTCATAGACCTTTTTGAGCGCCGCAATGATCGAATCCTTCAACATCGATTCTCTGAGCTTACTCAGTGGTTACCGTTTCCGCCGACCCGTGCTCTCCCGGTCCGCTCAGGGCGGATTTCAGCGTGTGCCATGCCAGCGTGGCGCATTTCACGCGCGCCGGGTAATCGCGCACGCCGCAAAACACCATCAGTTTCCCCAAATCCTGGCTGGCCGGCGTATCCGTGGTCAGCAGCTCATGGAATTTCTCGAGGAGTTCCAGCGCCTGCTGGCGCGTCTTGCCCTTCAGGCTTTCCGTCATCAGCGATGCCGATGCCGTCGAAATGGCGCACCCGGATCCGACGAAGCTCGCGTCCTTGACGAGATCGCCTTCCATCTTCACGAACAGCTTCAGCTTGTCCCCGCAGAGCGGGTTGTAGCCCTCCGCGTGGCGATTGGCATCCTCCATCGCGCGGCAGTTCCGGGGGCGCTTGCTGTGATCCAGGATGATCTCCTGGTAAAGATCGTGAACCATTACGCGAACAACTCCCGTACTTTCCCGATGCCCGCCGCCAGGGCATCGATCTCGGCCGGCGTGTTGTAGAACGCGAGCGAGGCGCGTGTGGTCGCCGGCACGTGGAAGCGGTCCATCACCGGCTGCGCGCAGTGGTGTCCGGTCCGCACCGCGATTCCCTGCCGATCGAGCACCGTCCCGATATCGTGCGGATGAATCCCCTCGATCACGAAGCTCAGCACTGCCGCCTTCTCGCGCGCCGTGCCGATCATCTTCAGCCCCGGAATTCGCGCCAGCGCTTCCGTGCCGTACAGCAGCAGCTCATGCTCGTAGGCCGCAATTTTTTCGAGGCCGATCGCGGTCAGGTAATCCAGCGCGGCGCCGAGACCGATGCCGCCCGCGATATTCGGCGTGCCGGCTTCGAACTTATACGGCAGGTCGTTGTACGTGGTTTTCTCGAAGGTGACGGTGCGGATCATATCGCCGCCGCCCTGGTAGGGCGGCATGGCATTCAGCAGCGCGCTCTTGCCGTACAGGATCCCGATGCCCGTCGGCCCGCACACCTTGTGCCCGGAAAAGGCGTAGAAATCGGCGTCGAGCGCCTGCACGTCGACCTTCAGGTGCGGCGCGGCCTGCGCGCCGTCCACCAGCACCAGCGCCCCGGCCTTGTGCGCCATGGCGATCATCTCGCGCACCGGATTGATGGTCCCGAGCGCGTTCGAGACATGCGCCATCGCCACCAGGCGCGTGCGCGGGTTGAGCAGCTTCTCGTATTCTTCGAGGATCAGCTCCCCGCGGTCATTCATTGGCACGACTCGCAGCCGCGCGCCCTTCTCTTCGCAGAGCATCTGCCACGGCACGATGTTCGAGTGGTGCTCGAGCGCCGTGACGACGATCTCATCGCCTGCCTTGACGTTCTTCCGGCCCCACGAGCTCGCCACCAGGTTGATTGCCTCGGTCGTGCCGCGCACGAAAATCAGCTCGCTTTTGCTGCGCGCGTTCAGGAAACGCTTTGCCTTCGCTCGGGTTTCCTCGTAAGCCGCCGTCGAGCGCTGGCTGAGCTCGTGCACGCCGCGATGGATATTAGCGCAATCCACCTCGTGAAACCGGCGGATCGCCTCGATGACCGCGAACGGCTTTTGCGCCGTCGCCGCGCTGTCCAGATACACCAGGGGCTTGCCGTGGACCGTCTGCTTGAGAACCGGGAAATCCTTCCGGATTTTGTCCACGTCGAAAAGGGCCGAAACCTGAATGCTAGGCGTGCTCATGGAATTTCTCAAACAGGATTCGCTCCAACGAATCCCGCAAACTCTCGACCTGAATCCGGTTGACGATGTCCTGTGCGAATGCGTACGTCAGCAGGCTGCGCGCATCCTCCCGGCCGATCCCGCGCGATTGCAGATAGAACATCGACTCCGCGTCGATCTGCCCGATCGTCGCGCCGTGCGTGCAGCGCACGTCGTCCGCGAAAATTTGCAGCTCGGGCTTGGTGTTGATGACGGCTTCGTCGGAGAGCACCAGGTTCTTGTTGGTCTGCTTGGAATCCGTCTTCTGCGCGTCTTTCCGCACCAGAATGCGCCCGTTGAAAACCGCCGAGGCCTTGCCGTCCAGAATGCCCTTGTAGAGCTCGTGGCTGGTGCCGTGCGGCTTGGCGTGGTCGATCGTCGTGTGATTGTCGATGTGCTGCGTGCCGTTCGCGATGTAGAGCCCGTTCAGGGTGGCCTCGGTGCCTTCGGAAAGGGTCGCTCCCGCGTCGTTCCGCACCAGCGCCCCGCCGAGCGAAATCGAGTGCGACGCGAAATTGGCGCTGCGCCCGAGCGTCGCCCAGACGGTGGAAACGTGGTACGCGTCCCGGCTCTCCTGCTGCACGCGATAGTGATTCACAACCGCGCCCTCACCCGCCACGATTTCGGTGACCGCGTTCGTAAAGTAGCGGCCCTTGCCGCTGTATCGCTCGACAATCGAGCACTGCGCGTTCGCGCCGACCAGGATGAGAATGCGCGGGTGCGCCGCAACCGGTCCGCCCTGGTTGTCGATTTCGAAATCAATCTCGATCGGCTCGTCCAGGACGGCGCCCTTCGCCACCCGCAGCACCAGCGGCCGTTCCGTAAAAGCCGCGTTCAGCGCGACGAACGGGTTGGTTTCGGTGGCCAGCCGCGACGCATCGAAGTGTTCGATGCCGTCTTCGATCTTCTCCGCGCCGTTAAACCGCGCGGCGCAAACGGGGCTCACCACGCGGAATTGCGTCCGGGCGATCGGCGCCACATTCGTGAATCGCCACTCTTCGTTGTGCGTGGTCGGAAAGCCGAGCTCTGCGAAACGCTCGAACCCGGCGCGCCGCAGCGCCTGGAACGGCGAGTGCGGCTGATCCGTGAACGCCGCGAGCCAGCTTCCGATCTGTTCCGTCGCGGCCGTCATGCCTTTCCGACCGCCTCCTCTTCGTCGTAAATCCCGAGCCCGGCGTAACCGCTCTCTTCGAGCTGGAGCGCCAGCTCCTTGCCACCCGATTTGACGATCCGCCCGTCGCTCAACACATGTACGAAGTCCGGCACGATGTAGTTCAGCAAGCGCTGATAGTGCGTTACCACGATCATCGAGCGCTCAGGCCCGCGCAGCGCATTCACGCCGTTCGCCACCAGCTTCAGCGCGTCGATATCCAATCCGGAATCCGTCTCATCCAGGATGGCGAGGCGGGGCTCGAGCACCGCCATCTGGAAAATCTCATTGCGCTTCTTCTCGCCGCCCGAAAAACCCGTGTTCACCGGCCGGTTCAGCAGCGTCTGGTCCATTTCCATGAGCTTCATCTTTTCCCGGACCAGGTTCAGGAAATCCATCGCATCCAGCTCTTCGAGGCCGCGGTGCTTACGAACCTGGTTCAACGCCGCCTTGAGGAAGTACATGTTGCTGACGCCCGGAATCTCGACAGGATACTGAAACGCCAGAAAAACGCCTTCGCGCGCCCGCTCCTCGGGGTCCATTTCGAGCAGATCCTTGCCGTTGTACAGTACCTGCCCGCCGGTCACGTGGTACAGGTCGCGCCCCGCCAGCACTTGCGCCAGCGTGCTTTTTCCGGACCCGTTCGGCCCCATGATGGCGTGCACTTCGCCCGCATTCACCGTCAGATCGATGCCCTTCAAAATCTCCCGGTCGCCGACCGTCGCATGTAAATCCCGAATCTCAAGCAGTGCCATTTTTGTTGTGTTTCTCCGCGCTCTCCTCTGTGTCTCTGCGTCTCTGCGTCAAAGACTCAGCCCACGCTGCCTTCCAAACTCACGCCCAGCAGTTTCTGCGCCTCGACCGCGAACTCCATCGGCAGCTCGCGGAAGACTTCCTTGCAGAAGCCGTGCACGATCATCGAGACGGCATCCTCGGTCGAAATCCCGCGCTGCCGGCAGTAGAAAATCTGATCCTCCCCGATCTTGGACGTCGAAGCTTCGTGCTCGACGGTGGACGACGTATTCTTCACTTCCAGGTACGGGAAGGTATGCGCGCCGCATTGGTCGCCGAGCAGCATGGAGTCGCATTGCGAGTAGTTGCGCGCGCCCTCCGCGCTCTTCAGGATCTTCACTCCGCCGCGATACGTGTTCTGGCCATGTCCGGCCGAGATGCCCTTGGACACGATCGTCGAAGAGGTGTGCTTTCCGATGTGGATCATCTTCGTGCCGGTATCCGCCTGCTGCCAGTTGTTGGTCAGCGCCACCGAGTAGAACTCGCCCACCGAATGATCGCCGATCAGCAGGCAACTCGGATATTTCCACGTGATGGCCGATCCCGTTTCCACCTGCGTCCACGAAATCTTCGAGTTCACGCCGCGGCAGGCGCCGCGCTTGGTCACGAAGTTGTAGATGCCGCCCTTGCCTTCTTTATCTCCCGGATACCAGTTCTGCACCGTCGAATACTTGATCTGCGCGTTGTCGAGCGCCACCAGCTCGACCACCGCCGCGTGCAACTGGTTGGTGTCGCGCATCGGCGCCGTGCAGCCTTCGAGGTAGCTGACGTAGGCGCCTTCGTCCGCCACGATCAGCGTGCGCTCGAACTGCCCCGTGTCCTTGGCGTTGATGCGGAAATAGGTCGAAAGCTCCATCGGACACCGCACGCCTTTCGGGACGTAGCAGAACGAGCCGTCGCTGAACACCGCCGAATTGAGCGCTGCGAAGAAGTTGTCCGAGGACGGCACCACCGTGCCGAGATACTGCCGGACCAGCTCGGGGTGCTCCTGTACCGCCTCCGAGAAGGAGCAGAAGATAATCCCCATTGCCTTCAGCTTCTCCTTGAACGTGGTCGCGACCGAGACGGAGTCGAACACCGCATCCACCGCGACGCCCGCCAGCATCTCCTGTTCCTTGAGCGGAATGCCGAGCTTCTCGTAGGTTTTCAGCAGCTCCGGATCGACCTCGTCCAGGCTCTTGGGCGCGTTCTTCCGCGACTTGGGAGCCGCGTAATAAATGATGTCCTGGTAGTCGATCGGGGGGTAGTGAACGTTCGCCCAGGTAGGCTCCTTCATGGTGAGCCAATGCCGGTAGGCCTTCAGCCGCCATTCCAGCAGCCACTCCGGCTCGTGCTTCTTGGCCGAGATCAGCCGGATCACGTCCTCGTTCAGGCCGCGGGGGATCGATTCGGCCTCGATCTCCGTGACGAACCCCCACTTATATTCCTGATTCGCAAACGTTTCGATCGTCTGGTTCGAGTCGCTCACCGCCACACACTCCTAACTGGTTGGTCTATCACCACGTTACCGAATCTGCACTTTTTAGTCAAGATTACCTCCTGAATGGATGCGGACGCGGTCCGAAAGGGTGCATTCCGCCCCCGAATTGCAGCCGTGGGGCCTGCCGCGGCGCCCGTGGCACCGCCGGTCCTGCTATAGCGCACATCTCGGGGGCTTCAACGTAAGGATTCGCGCGCCGCGGCGGGACCGCCGCCTGCGCCGTCATCTTTCCCGCGCCGGTGCGGTGTATTCTGGCTCAAAACGGCGACCCAGGAGGCTTGAAATGGCGGCCCCACAGCCCGCGCTTACGAACCCGCCGACCGGAGCGACCGTCGTCCCCGGCGGCGCGACTTTCCGAATCTGGGCGCCTCGCGCCAATTCGGTGCACGTGGTTGGCGCCTTCAATAATTGGACGCCGGGCGCGCCATCCGAAATGAACGCCATCGGAGGCGGCCAGTGGGCCGGCTTTATCCCGGGGTTGCAGGACGGCGATCCATACCTCTTTCTGATCGACGGGCCGGGCGGCACTCACCTCAAGCGCGACCCCCGCGCACGGCTCCTCACGGTCCAGCCGGCGTTCCCGGACTGCAGGTGCGTCGTCCGGGATCCGTCCCGCTTCCCATGGCACGAGACCGGCTTCCGCCGGCCGGCATTCAACGATCTCATCGTCTACCAGCTCCATATCGGCACGTACTCCATCGCGCCCGGTAAGACGGCGGGCCACTTCCTCGACGTCCTGCTCAAGCTGCCGTACCTGGCCGACCTCGGCATCAACGCCATCGAGCCGCTGCCCATCCAGGAATTTCCCACCAACTTCAGCATGGGCTACAACGGAACCGATTATTTCAGCCCGGAAAACGAATACGCCGCAACCACCGATGCGGATCTCCGCACGTATCTTGCGCAGATCAACGCGATCCTCGCGCAGCGCGGCCAGCCGGGCTATGCGAGCATCGATGCGATTCGCAACCCCGACGACCAGCTCCGCGCGCTCGTAGACGTCTGCCACGTGTACGGCATCGCCATCCTGTTCGATGTGGTCTACAACCACGCCGGGGGCGGCTTCGACCCCAACAGCATGTACTTCCTCGACATGATGCCGCCCGGCAACAACAACGACAGCCTCTACTTCACCGACCAGGGCTGGGCCGGCGGTCTGGTGTTCGCCTACTGGAACAACGATGTCAAGCAATTCCTGATCGACAACGCCCGCTTCCTTTACGATGAGTACCGCATCGACGGCTTGCGTTTCGACGAGGTCAGCGTCATGGACGCGTTTGGAGGCTGGCAGACTTGCCAATACATCACGGAGACCCTGCACGCCGAGCGGCCCGAGGCGATCCAGATCGCCGAATACTGGCCGGTCAACGACTATGTCGTCAAACGGACCGGCGACGGCGGCGCGGGCTTCGACGCTACGTGGACCGATGGCCTGCGCAATGCGGTGCGGGGCGCGCTGAGCGCGGCGTCCGGAGGGGCCGCGGCGCGGGTCGATATGGATGCCATAGCAGGGGCCATCGAAGGCCCGGGCCTGGAGAACCGCTGGCGCGCCGTTCGTATGGTGGAGGATCACGACATCGTCTATGCCGGGCGCGACCCGCGGATCGCGAAGCTGGCGGACGGTGGAAATTCGCGCTCGTGGTACGCGCGCAGCCGCAGCCGCGTCGCCATGGGTCTGGTGCTCACGTCTCCGGGCATCCCCATGCTCTTCATGGGCCAGGAATTCCTGGAGGACAAGCAGTGGAGCGATACGCCGAGCGCCGACCACGAGATCTGGTGGGCCGGACTCGACGGCGGCGACAAGACTATGGCCGACTTCCTCCGCTTCACGCGCGAGTTGGCCGGCTTGCGCCGCAACCAGCCCGCGCTGCGCGGCGAGGGCTGCCAGGTGACGCACGTCCACAACCAGAATCGCGTGCTGGTGTTTCAGCGCTGGGTGGAAGGCCAGGGCCGGGACGTCATGGTCGCCGTGAGCTTCGCGGAGACGAACTGGTACAACTACCAGATCGGGTTCCCGGCTTCAGGCCGCTGGGCCGAGGTCTTCAACAGCGACGTCTACGATAACTGGGTGAATCCGATGGTCGCGGGGAATGGCGGCGGAGTCGACGCCTCCGGCCCGCCGATGCACGGGCTGCCGGCTTCCGCGGGGATTACAATTCCGGCCAACGGATTCGTGGTTTTCGCCCGCGCGTAGAGCGGCGCGGCCCGCGTCCTCTTCGTCCCCATTCGCACACCCCGCCTCTCTGGGGCATGGCCACAATAAAAATATGCCAAGGAAACTGAAAAGCACCGGAGAAGCGACGCAACAGCGAAAGACCTCTCAAAAGCGTGCCATGTACGCTCACGGACCGAGCGGCAGGAACACGCGCGCGGGCCAGATCCTCGACGGCGGCAAATGGGCCGGTTCGGGACGCAAAACCGTGGAACATGGCGGCCGGGGGCCCGCCATCGTGGGGCTGGCCCAGCCGGGCCGCGGCCGCAGCCATCGCACCGTTTTGCGCAGTGGCAAAGTCAATCACCCGAATCACGGATAGGCGCCGCCGGTCGGAAGACCGTGTGCCGCCCGGCTAATGGCCCGTGCTACCATCGCGGGGAGCCATGAAGCGCTCCTCGCAAGTAACTCTTACGATCGTCACGCTCGCCGGACTGGCCGGCTGCGCCCGGCGCTATGATCCGTGCGACGAGCGAACTTTCGATGCAACGGCGTGTGCGGATGCCATCCGTGGAGGCGGCTATTACTGGAACGGCTCCTGGGTGCCCACAACCTACAGCCATCCCTACCCGTATTATTACGACGCTTACCGTGCCCGCGTCGCGTCCGGCGGCTCGGTCACAGCCGCGGGCGCCGGGGCCTACGCGCGGCCGTCCGGTGGGGGCGCAGCAGCGGGCGGAGATCCGTCTCATGCTGCCCCCGGCGTCACTCGCGGCGGATTCGGCTCGACGGGCGCGGCCCACGGAGCGGGGGAATAAATGCGGCGGATTGCCTCCACTCCGCGGCCGAATTGGCAGCAGCGAGTCGAATCCGTGGGCCTCGCATGGCATTCTCTCGACCAGCCCTACTGGAACGAGTCCGCTTTCTATGAGTTCTCGGCGAGCGAAGTGGACTGCCTCGAAGCCGCGACCAACGAGCTGGAAAAAATGACGCTCGCCGCGGCGCAGCACGTGATCGATAACCGGCTTTACGGCCGCATGGGAATTCCCGAATCGGCGATTCCGCTGATTGAAAGCTCCTGGGAGGCAGAGCCGCCTTCGATCTACGGCCGGTTCGATCTGGCCTACGACGGCGTCCACCCGCCCAAATTGCTCGAATACAATGCCGATACCCCGACTTCGCTGCTCGAAGCCGCGGTCGTGCAGTGGTACTGGCTGCAGGATGTCTTTCCCAAACGCGATCAGTTCAACTCCATTCACGAACGGCTCGTGGCGTTATGGAAGGAGCTGACGCCCTACCTGCCCGGCTGCCGCGTGGATTTCTGCTCCCTCGATGACGCGGAAGACGGTATGACGGTGACCTACCTTCAGGACACGGCGCAGCAGGCCGGGCTCGCCACTTCGATCTTCCCCATTCACGAGATCGGCTGGGATGGGCAGCGTTTTGTCGGGCCGGACAACCAGCCGCTCGAATCGGTTTTCAAACTGTATCCGTGGGAGTGGATGGTGAGGGAAGAGTTTGGCGCGCATCTGGGCCGTGCATCGACCAATTGGATCGAGCCCGCCTGGAAGATGCTGCTTTCGAACAAGGGCATTCTGCCGGTGCTCTGGGAACTGTACCCGCGGCACCCGTACCTGCTCGAGGCCCACTTCGACGGTCCCGGCCTGCTGATGTCCTGGGTCAGGAAACCGCTGCTCGGCCGCGAAGGGGCCAACATTACCGTCCATCAGCCCGGCCGGGAGATCCAAACCGATGGCGATTACGGCCAGGAAGGCTTCATTTACCAGGAGTTAGCGCCCCTTGCTGTCTGCGACGGCATGTACTCCGTCATCGGAAGCTGGCTGATCGGCCACGAGGAGGGTAACAGCGCGGCCGGCATGGGAATCCGCGAATCGGACACGCCGGTCACCGGTAATACCAGCCGCTTCGTCCCGCACCTTTTCGGGTAAGCCGGGCCTGATGTCGGGCTCCCCCGCCTCACCCCAGATACTTGAACAGCGTGTCCCGAGGCATTTGCGCCTGCATCTCGAACGCCGCCTGTAATTGCGTCTGCGCCTGCGTCATCTCCATCGCTTCGGCGGCCACATCGGCATCCTGCTTCTGTCCGATATCGGTCTGTAACTGGGTATCGTATCGGGTGGCAAAGGTCTGCGCAGCCTGAACGCGGTTTTCCACCGTGCCGTAGAATGCGTCCGCCGAGTTCAAGTGCTCGGAGGCGGTCTGGACGGCCCCCACGGCCTGGGTGATGCTTTGCGGATCGTTGCTCTGGAGCGCTGCCACCAGGCCGCTCAGCGCGGCGAAGACGTTGCCGGCGGCTGGGGTCCCATCCGGGTTGCGCGCGTCGAAGATGTCCTGGGCCGTTTCCCCCGCGGAGAACGACCCTCCCGCCGGATCTTCCACCTGCTTGGTTGCGGTCACGGTCTGCAGTTGGTCCACGCCATCGGGGGCATTCGGGTCATAGGCGTAGGTGGGCTGCATATCCTGGTCGCCGCTGAAAAGGAATCGGCCCTGGACAGTCGTCTGGCTATACGTGACCATTTCCTGCTGGATCGATTGCACCTCCTGGGCCAGGCTTTGCCGGGCCGTGTCGCTCAGCGTAGAGGTGGCGCCTTCGGTGCCGAGGGTGACGGCGCGGTCCAGGAGCTGGATGGCCGCGCTCAGCGTGGAATCGGCGGTTTGGGCGTCGCTTTGCGCCAGGGTCAGGTTGGATTCGATCTGCTGGTTATGGGCCTGGTCGGCTTTCAACTGCAGCAGAGGCGAAATCTGATCGGGCGCGTCGGAGGCCTGAGAGATCTTCAGCCCGGAGCTGATCTGCCGGTTGGCATCGGCGAACTTCTGCTGAATGCGGTTGACGTTAGCCAGAAAAATTTGTGAAGTTCCGTCGAGATTGCTCAGCATATCTTATCCTTACGTAGCCGGCAGGATGTTGATCGTGTCCTGAGTGAGCTGGTCGAGGACCGTCAGGAGCTTGGCGTTGGCTTCGTACGCCCTTTGGAACTGCAGCAGCTCGGTGGCCTCCTCGTCCAGCGAGACGCCGGAGGTCTGCTGCTGCAGATTCTGCGCCTGCGCCACGGCCGTCTGCTCGACCGAAAGCCGATCGTTGGCATCACTGAGGGCGCTGCCCGCGCGCGCCGCCAGATTGCCGAAGTATTCCGTGTAGCTCGCGCCCGCGATCTTATCGGACGGATCCTGCGGGCTCGCGAGCGCGGAAAGCGCCAGCGCTGTGCCGTTCGAGACTTCCGGCGGGCCTGGCGCGATCGCCGCCAATTGATCCCCCGTCATCCCGGCGGCGACCTGGAGGCTCGCTGCAATATTCGTGGGATTACTCGTGTCGTAGCTGAACAGCGGCACTCCGCTTACGGGCGGCGGACCGTCGGAAATGTTGCCGGCGGTCAAAAGCTGGTTGACCCGGTCCGCGATCTGCTGCGCCATCACGTTGAGATCGCCCTGCTGGTTGGCGCTTCCCAGATAGGAAGCGAGCATTGTGTTATGAAACTGTAGCAGCGAGCCCAGTTGCCCGCCAGTAGTGGACGATGTGATATCGGTTCCGTCGCTCGCCAGGATTTCCACCGGCGGCCGCGCGTTCGGATAGGCCGGCGGCGGCGTGGCCGGCTGGCTCTGCGCAGCCGAAATCTGGTACTGCCGGTCGCCCACCAGCAGAGCCGTCTGCCCGTTCATGAGGAGGTTGATCGAGCCGTCGCTCTGCTGGACGGTGGTGAAGCTGACATATTGCGATAACTGCTGGAGGGTGGAGTGGATCTCCGCATCGAGACCTGCGTCGTTACTGTCTCCGGCCATCACCTGCGCATTGAAGCCGCGCAACTGCCCGACCAGATGGTTCACCGTATCCACGGTCTGGCCGATCTGCTCTTCCGCATTTTGGGCCAAGTCCGTCAGTTGCGAGTTGGTCTGCTGGAAGGCTTGCGCCAGGTCGCCCGCCCGGTCGAGTACGGTCTGCCGGGCGACCGCGTCGTCCGGCGACTGTGCCCAGGCCGAAAAACTGCTGAATAGATCATTCAGCGCCTTGGGGATTCCGGAGTTGCCGGAGATATCGAAAACGCTCTGCAATCCGCTCAGGCTGTTGACGTCCTGCTGGGCTTGCCCCAGCAGCGTATTGGCATTGCGCACCGCTTGATCGGCATATTGATTGCGCGCGCTCTGCACTTCGCCTGCTCTCACTCCGCCGCTGAGCCCAATCGACGGATCGAAGGGCAACGATTCGAGCGTCTGCTCCTGGCGCACGTAACCCGGCGTCGACGCATTGGCGACATTGTTCTGCGTAACCGCCAGCACGCGATCGAAGGCCCTCAGGGCGGAAGCCGTCGAAATGATCGAGCCGAACAGGTTTCCCACGCTATCCCTCCGCCAGAACACGGCGTGGCCGCGGGAGCGCCGCCGCTTCCCCGCTTGGCTGATACCCGGCCGCGCGGGTCCCCAGGTAAGCGCTCCAGCCGGCATGGTAGGCCGCGGCCTTTTCGAGCAGCTTGCGCGCCCGCCCCGCCGCCCGCCGGATGCGCCGCAGCTCCATCAGGTCCTGTTCCATGGGCCCGGCTTGTGCTGCGCGCGCGGCTTCTTCCAGCCACGCCGCACGGCGTTTCCGCCACGCTGCCACTTCCGCAATAGCGGCTTCAATCAAGACCGCAGCCCCTTCCAGAACGGCCGGCGAGGGCGTGGACAGGACCAGGCAGAAGCGCTCCACCCCGGCCCTAGCCTCCCCCAGCCCTCCGGTCCCGCTTTCCCCCGCCATGCTAGCCGGCCAACGCCTCGGCAATCATGCCCCGGCTGATCGCGGCTGGGTCCGGCCGGTAGCTTCCGCTTTGTACCTGGGCCGCCAGAGAGGCGATCCGGGATGCCCGGTTCGCCTGGTCCGAGCTGACGGCGCGCGCCAGCGCCCCCAAGCTGCCGGAAAACTCCACCCGGTCACCGCCGGATTGCGCTGCCGGCGCCTGTCCAGTCCGCGCAGCATCCGCCTTTTGCGTTTCCGCCGAACGGCCGGCTTCGCTAGACGCCGCAGGCGTCAGGTTGCAGTCGTTGATTCTCATCAGCCGCAGATCCCCATCACCGTGCTTATCGGCCGCCGGTGGCCAAAGCTTTAGTGCCCCGCCCGGCTGGAGCGCTACCGCCGAAGAGCGGCCACCCCCTAAACTTTTCTACCGCCCCGGCCGATTGTCTCTGGGAACGCAATGCACCTTAAAGCGCACCTGGATCCCGACAGCGGCCCGCCGCCTGCGCCCCCAGTTCTGCGGGAGGATGCGTCCGGCTGGGAACGCATCCTGGTCGGCGAAAGCCCTGCGATCCGCCAGGTGATCCACATTATCGGCATGGTCGGCTGCCGGCGCGCGACCGTTCTGATTACCGGCGAGACCGGCACCGGCAAGGAATTGGCCGCGACCGCCCTCCACCTGGCCGGACCGCGGCGCCATGGCCCGCTGGTTGCGGTCAACTGCAGCGCCATACCGGATCACCTGCTCGAATCCGAGCTCTTCGGCCACGTTCGGGGCGCGTTCACCGGCGCCATCCAGAACCGGACGGGCCGTTTCGAACAGGCCCACCGCGGCACACTCTTTCTAGATGAAATCGGCGACCTGCCGCTGGATCTGCAGGCCAAGCTGCTCCGGGTTCTGCAGCAGCGCGAATTTCAGCGCCTGGGCAGCTCCGAGACCGTACGCGTGGATGTGCGGGTGGTGGCGGCCACCAACTGCGACCTGGGGCGGCGCGTCGAGGAAGGCCGCTTCCGCGAGGACCTGTTCTATCGCCTGAACGTGGTCCCGATTCGCATGCCGCCACTGCGCGAGCGGCGCCAGGACATTCCGCTCCTCGCCAAACACTTCGTGGAAAAGATTTGCCGCTTCGAAGGGCTGCCGGTGAAAAGACTCACGGAAGAGGCCATCGAGCGCCTGGCGAACGATCCATGGCCGGGGAATGTACGCGAGCTCGAAAACGCGATCGAGATGGGAGTGGCCCTCAGCGGCGATCGCGCCTGGCTGGGTCCGTCGGACTTCGCGGAGCCCACGCGTCCGGTGCCCGCTATGGCTGCCTGGCCCGCTCCTCTGGTCTCTGTGCCGGATAGCGGCCTCGACTTTACGGAAACGCTCGCCTCGATCGAGCGCAGCCTGCTCCGGCAGGCGCTCGAAAAAACCGGAGGCAATAAGAAGGCGGCGGCCCGCATGTTGCGGCTGAAGCGGACCACCCTCTCCGCCAAGGTGCGCAGCCTCGAAGCCCGCGCCTCCTGACCGGTGCCTCAGCCGGAGGAAATCATCAAGTCCGCCGCGGGCCGATTGTGGGCGGAAGATCCCCCGCTCGCGGCGGCGCGGTCATCGGCCCGGCCGCTCCCTCGGGGCGGCGCGGCTGGGCTTCCATCGCGTGCCCATCCGGATCACCATAGATAATCCTTCGCGATGGCGCGCTTATCGTAGCCGTCCAGGACGTGGACCACGCGGATCTTCTTGAGCGACACCGGCGAGAGCTGGCCGATCGGAATATAAATGATCGTCCGTCCGGCGCGCGAGGCGATCGTGCGGAAGATGCTGCGGGGCGGGCGTGCGGCTACGTAGACCACATAACGGTGAAGGGAGTAGTCGATCGCCGCCAGCAGCAGCCGCTCCGATTTCAGCTCGGCGAACTCGTAATCGGCATCCTGCCATACATCGTACATGCGGCGCGGCGGCAGCGACATCAAAAAGCCGCCGTACTCGGCCCGTCCGATTCCCGGCCCCACCAGCCTGTCGAACGGGAAGGTTGAATAAAACGCCATATCGGACTCGTTCTGGTTCTCGCCCAACCAGGTCGTCAGGTACGGGTAGCGGTTATCGCGGTCCTCATCGAAAATCACCACCACCGAGCCGACCTCGCCGTGAATTTTCTGATATTGCCGCACCCAGATGCGGCCTTCATACCATTTCCGGATGGTCTCCCGGATATCCACACCGTCCAGGATGGATGTGGTGAACGGCTCTACCCGTACCCGCTCCTCGGACAGGATGCTCTTGCCCTTTTGCTTCAGAAACCGTCCGTAGTCTTCAATGACCAGGTCCTCCGGCGGATAGGAGCAGATGCTCGTCCCATTGAGCTGGCTGGCCCACTCTCCAGGAAATTTCTCCTTGCGGCGCGGTTTGAGTCCGTAGGGCCGAAGCCTCCGCTTGGTGCTGGGCAGGCGCCGCCGCAGACGCATCCGGCGGGTGTCCATCCAAACCTCGTCGCCAGACACCCGGACCGTCATCACGTCCGAATCCAGCTTTTGCGGCGGGTATCGACCGGCAGCCTCCCACACGTCCCAGGCGAAGTTATCGTCCACCACGCTGCGTGCCGCCACGGTCAGATCGAAAATCCCGGCCGTCAGGTCGTGCCCCGCCAACGCCAGATTCCGCGAATAGCGCGCCAGCAGCCGCCGCTGCCAATGCGCTACGCGCTCGCCGGTGGCAGCCTCGTATTCCTTTTCGGCGGCCCGGAAGACGGCGAGCTGAGCGTGGCGGCGGTCCACCAGGTTGAAATCCGTCATCAACTGCCGGAACTGCTCGTAGCGCCACTGCAGCGCCGGGTATTCGAGCGCGATCTCTCCGAGCGATTCCGGATGCGGATTGAAGAGCTCGACGCCCTCGCGCTTGACGCGCCGGAACGGCTCCGCCTGCGGCTCTTCCATGGCATCCAGCACGGCGTCGAGCAGGTTCAGCGAAACCACCACCATCACGGTGGCTTCGGGGTTCGCCCCCTGCAGCTTCCAGGCGATGCCCCGTGCGTGCGTCGCGATATCCGCGGAACGCGCCTGCGGATAAACGCGGTACGCCTCGATGTACCGGTCGAGGCCGATGTGCCGGATCGCGTACGTGTCTGGATAGGTATCCTTGAGGTGCGGCCGCTCGCCGGTCTCCGGATCGGCAAACACGATCTCTGCGCCGATCTCGAGACCGGTGCGGATCGCCTCCGTAAACGGATCGGCCGGCTCGACCGGGACATAGATGGCCTGATCGTCCCCCGCGCTCTCATCGGGGTAGAAGATCAGGGACATTTGCGGCAGCCGCGTCACGGCGCGCTGCCAGGCCGGCGCCAGCGTGGCCGGCAGTTCGACGGCGATCACGTTCGGCCGGTCCCGCAGAATCGCCTGCCGCACCTCGATGGCGAACTCCAGCCGGCCGGGGACCACCGGAAAATAACGGAAGCGCCCGCGGCGCAAACTTGCCGGGTCAGGTAGCGGAAGGTCGCATGCTTCGGACATACCGCAGCGCCTCCTCTCCCAGCACCTGTACCACCGCGATTTCGAGCGCCTCTGTCTCATGCGTCCGCTGCGTGGCGAGACTCTTCAGCTTGATGGCGAAGCGCGCCACGTTGATGCCGTCCCGCACCGTGTAGCGCTCGTCGGCGGCATGGGCCATTTGCAGGAAATCGGTGACGTAATTGAGGATTCGCTCCTCGGCAAACGGCAGGTTCTCCCGCAAAATGTGCAGCTCCTCGTCGCGCTCCGGAAAATCGATAAAAATCTGCGGCTGCAGGCGGGAATGAATGTATTCCGGCAGTTCAAAAGTGGATGCGTCGTCGTTCATGGTGGCCACCAGCCGGAACTGCGGATGCGCCTTGATTTTGATCCCGGCGACGATCGATTCCACATAGCGGCGGTTATCCAGCAGCGGCGCCAGGCTGGCCCAGCTCTTTTCGCTCATCCGGTTACCTTCGTCCAGAATGGCGATTCCGCCCCGCAGCATTGCTGTTACAAGCGGGGACGCCACGTACCGCAGCTTGCCCTCGCCCTCGATCACGGGGGTGACCAGCAGATCCTCCGGGCGCGTATCCAGCGTGGCCTGAAGAATATATACCTCCCGGCCCATTCGTTTGGCGGCTGCATAGGCCAACGTGGTCTTCCCCACGCCAGGCTTGCCGAGCAACCTGGGGTTCATCGGGAGATCCTGCTCGTTTACCACCATCCAGGCAGCCAGCAACTGCCGCATCAACTCGTCCTGACCGACCCATGTTACGGCCAGTTCGTCAGGATGCGCCAGGTGCAGGGTTACGCCTTCCAATTCCGCAGTCATACGCTACCCTCATTATGGGCCACGGTGCGGATTTGTGGAATTGAATTTCGGCCCGTCCGAACGCTGGCGGTGGCTGACCGCCACCAAGGCGGTGAAGGATCTGGCGATCGGCGGGTCTCTGGCGTGGGTGCCTGGAGGCGCGGAAGGTTTGGGAGGAGCTTGGGGGCGACCGGTTACCAGTCGCCGGCCGGCAGGTTTCTTAACGCGGCCGGCACCGCGCCGGCTCTTCTACACGGTGCTCAGGACAATTTCGTGAACCTTGATCAGCAGTTCCACTTCCTGCACCGGCAGGCCCAGTTCCTGCGCAATCCGGGCGGCCGGCTCTCCTCTGCGGTAGAGGCGCAGCGCCTGCGAGCGGCGGTTCAGGTTCATTCCTGGTCGTGCCGCCGGCGGCGCTGTGGAAAAGTGTGAGAGTGCCCGCATTTCTTCCACCGCCGCGGCCAGCGCTTCCAGGCGGCGGTGAAGTTCCACGACACCTACCTCCTGCTCCCGTTGCGCCTGCAGGGCCCGGCGTTCCGCGCTCTCCATGAGCGCTCGGACCCGGAAAAGGGCGAGCATTCCCGCAGCGGTTCCCGCCAGGAGGAGCCCACAAAAACCTGCCGCGGCGATAATCGCGGGGCTCATCGGAGGCTCCGCAGGCGGTCGTGCCGGCTGGCGATCTCCTGGATGCGCACCCCGTAGTTGCCTTCGACGACGACTACCTCGCCCCTCGCCACCAGGCACCGATTCACAAAAACATCGACCTGTTCATTGACTCCCCGGTTCAGCTCCACGATCGATCCGGTCATCAACTTCAGCACGTCCTTGAGCGGCAGTTCGGTTTTCCCGAAGGAGATGCTGACCGGCAGGTCCACATCGAGCAGCAGCTCCATCGTGCGCGAGGCGGCCGGTTCGGGACGGGCGCCATCTTCATCGTTGCTTTCGCCGGGCTCCTGGCCGGCCGGTTCCTGGTTTGCCAGCGCGCTCAGCAGTGGCGGGGCGAGCACCAGAAGACAGGGGGGCGGCTCGGCATCCGCAAACGTCATGGTGACTGTGACCCAATTCACCAGGTTGGCATCCGGTACACGCTCGCTGCCGGCGTCGCACCCGATCTCGCGCCCCAGTTCCGCTCCGATCGAACGTGCCATCGCGCCCAGGGATTGGCCGAGAATCTCGAACCAGGTGTTCTTCGCCTCTGTTTCCGCTACGGTTTCGAGACCGGCGGCCTTCAAGGTCAGGGTGCCGGCGTGTTCCCAGACCGCCCGCGGAGCACCGACCCAGACCGTCAGGTCCCGCCCTCCGCGGAGAGGCTGCTCCCACCACAGCAGCGGCTCTCCTGCGGCGGTAGTTCCCGGCAGCGTTCCGGATCCCGGATTCCACGCGATCTGCGGGCGCTGGTCCGTCATGGACTCGATCACCTGGGCCAAACTCCCGGCCCATTGGTCGAGAATCGAGCGCGCCGCCTCCGGCAAGTCCATCAATCCTGAGGCGTTCTTTTCCGGTGGGCTCATGCCGTCATGGCTCCGCGCGCCGCCGGCCACTGAGCGGCCAGATGGTTGCGCAGGCGCAGAATGGCCTGCGATTTCAACTGCGAGATTCGCGACTCATGCAGCTTTACGATTTGCGCGATCTCGCGCAGCGTCAACTCTTCCTGATAATAAAGGCCCAGAACCGTGCGCTCAATTGCCGGTATTTCCTGCATTCCTTCCGCCAGCAGCCGCTCCAGTTCGGCACGCTCCAGGACGGCCGAGGGCAGCCGCTCGCCCTCATCGGGGATATACTGCAGCAAGTCCTTGCCGGATTCGGAGCCCGCGCCTTCCAGGCTGGCGATGTTGAGGCCGCGGATTTCGACCAGCCAGTCCCGGTATTCTTCGAGTGAGATTCCGAGCTCGGCTGCGATCTCCTCCTCCGTGGGCGAACGCTGCAAGCGCTGCTCGGCGCTCGCGATCGCCGCCTCGATCTGTTTGGCCTGCCTTCGCTTCTGCCGCGGCGCCCAGTCCAGGCCGCGCAGGCTGTCCAGAATCGCGCCACGGATCTTGTACTCCGCGTACGTCTTGAGCTTTACATTGTGCGCAGGGTCGAAATGATCGATCGCGGCGATCAGCCCGATGATCCCATTTGAGATGAGGTCTTCGAGCGCCACGTTTTCCGGCAGGCGCTCTTGAATCCGGCGGGCAATCAGCCGCACCTGCGGCAAATGTTCGAGAATCAGCCGCTCCCGATCCGCATCGCTGAAGGACTCCGCCGTCTCCCGGTAGCTCATATGTGCCCCTTACCGCCGCTCCCCGTAAAGCTTCTAAGCCGCCGCCGTGCAGGCCTCGGCGTCCAGATTTTCCGGCGACGCGCCGAGCACCAGTTCCGCGACGCGCCGGTGCGTGGCCGGTTCCAGGTCTTCGGGAATACGCTGCCCGGCGGTGAAGAACGAAATCGGCCTGCCGGAGCGGGCGGCTTCGTTGAGGATGGAGCCAAAGCACGCCGTCTCATCGAGCCGCGTAAACAGGAGCTTCGTGGGGCCGAAGGCGGCGTACGCGGCTGCGGCGCGCGCCACGTCAACGCTCCTCATGGAGGCTGGCAACACCAAGTGAGTTTCGATATCCGGCCGCCCCGACAGAAAAGCGGCTAGCGGAGCGGCCGCCTCCAACTCGGCGGCGCCCAGGCCGGGCGTGTCGATCAGGACGAGATCCTTGGCAGCGTGCTCTTCGATGGCCTGGCTAAGCCCGGTGACGGTTTCGAGTACCTGGCAGCCGATGCCCAGGATGGCCGCGTAAGCCCGCAGTTGCTCCGCCGCCGCAATCCGGTGCGTATCCGCCGAGAGGAAGATTGCGGGCCGGCGTGAGGCCAAGCCATAGCGCACGGCCAGCTTGACCAGGGTGCTCGTCTTACCCGCTCCGGGTGGTCCGACCAGGGCCACAATGCGGGGCCGGCCGCCGCGCTGCCCCGGCTCCTCTCCTACGGCGACGCGATCGGCGATTTCGGCGGCCAGCGCCGTCCGGAACAGCCGCCCGTCCGGCGCCGCTCCCTTCTTTTCCGCGGCAGTGTGCTGGGTTGCGCGCATTTCTGCCGATTCCACGAGTTCCCGGGCGAGGTCCGGGTTCACTTCCGCAGCAATCAGCGCGGCATACGCTGCCGCGGCGTCGGCTCCCATGCCCGGCCGTTGCGCCGGCGCGAAAGCGGACCGGGCTAGCGCGCGGCGCATCCCCTCCAACTCCCGCCGCATTTCCGCCAGATCCACTGCCAACCGGTCCGGAGGGGCGGCGGAGCGCTCGGGCGCCGGTACGGCGCAGGCTTCGTCGCCCGATGGCACGTCGACGGCAAAGATCACCTCGTAATCGCCTTGGTGGCCCGTTTCGGCGGATGCGCGCCGCGTCTTGATCAGCATCGCGTCCTCGCCCATCTCCTGGCGTGCCTGCGTGATGGCGTCTTCCACGGCCCGTGCAAAGTAGGATTTGATCCTCATGATCTCCCCCGTCCCCGGCGCCCGACGGCGCACATGCGATCCATCGGCAGACAGAGGGGGAAGCTTTAGAGGGCTGAGGGAGTCCGGGTGCGGCGATGTTGCGGTGACGGCGGACTGCCTGGTCGCGGGCAGATCAGGCGGGTCGTCTTTGCCTGACGGAGCCGTGCCACGGTTACGGGAGTGGCTGAGGGAAGGACCTGTGTGGTCCGGCCCGGGGATCCGTGGACCTGCGGCGCCCCGCGAGGCGAGGGGCGCGCGATTGTGAGTTCCGTGTGGGCGGCGGTGTCGCGGTCGATCGCGAGGTGGCGGGCGCCACGGGCCTGCCCTACCGGACCGGCGGGCGCCTAATCGCCTTCGACCATGAACTGCTCGAATTTCCCGTCGGGAAGAAGATAGATGTTCAGGGTCACGGTCTTCTTCGCGAACTCCGCACGGTAGGTCCGATGCGTCATTCCGCCGCGCAAATTCTCGCCCGAAGCCGTCACCTTTTTCAGTTTTCCCAGCGCCCCGAGCGACTTCGCGCAGTCCGCAAGCGCGGTCGTGCTGAAATACGAATTGGCGTTCGCGGTAAACAGCGCCCGGTCGATCCGGCCTTTCTGCAGACCGGCCAGGACCGCCTCAACGCGCGCTGTATCTTTTTCCGAAGGCTCGGTTCGCTCGGGTAGCAGGGTCAGGGTGGCGATCTGCCGGGCAAGGCCGCTCACCAGGGTCACCCCGTCCTCATTCGAGAGCACGACAACGGCTGCCCGCCGTGTCGGGTAGACGGCATTCGAGGAGAGAAATCCAGAGACCTCACCCCCGTGCGAGATGGATGGGACCCCGTTCAGGTCGCCGAGCGAAAGCCCGAGAGCGTAGTGGGTATAGTCGCCGTTGCTGAGCCGTACTTCGCGGGTGAACTCTTCATAAGAGCGCTCCGAAAGAATTCGGTGTTCGAGGAATGCCGTGTCCCACTTGGCGAGGTCCGAGGGCGTCATCGCGAGTTCCCCGGCGGCGAAGTACCAGCCCGCGGCCTCGCGGCCCACCGGCCGCGGCGGTCCCAGCGCGTAGCGCGTGTACGCCGTGGCGTCGCTGGCGTTCGCGGGGGGCCAATCGCCCGCCGACGCCATCCCGAGCGGCCCGAAGATGCGCGCCTTGAGGAAGTCGACCAGGCCCTGTCCGGATGCCTTCTCGAAAATCTGCCCCGCCAGCACGTAATTGGTGTTGCTGTACTGCCACTTCGTGCCCGGCTCGAAGTTGAGCGGCTTGGTCGCCCACCGCTCCAGTACGCCCATGGGGCTGATGGGCCGCGTCCACTCGGGGATGAGGTAATCCTGCGGCGCGTAGTCCTCGTAACCGGAGGTGTGGGAGAGTAATTGCCGGATGGTGATCTCGCGGGCGCGCGTGAAGTTGGGGAAGTATTTGGCGACCGTGTCGTCGAGGGAGAGCTTGCCCTCTTCCTGGAGCAGCAGCAGGGCCGCCGCGGTGAACTGCTTCGAGACCGAGCCGACGGCGTACCGGGTGTTTGTGTCCGCGGCACGGCCGGACGCCAGGTCCGCCTTTCCGAACGCCTTGGCGTAGGCCGGTTTGCCGTCGAGCACCATCGCCACGGAGACGCTGGGCGCTCCGGATTTGGCGAGCGCATCGGCGATCTTGCTGTCGAGTTGCGCGTTGAGATCCGCCGCATGGAGCGGCGCGAGCAGGAGGGCACAGGCAAGCCGAAGATACCACGTCATCCGAGTCATATCCGCGAGTATAGCGGGGAGGCGCGGCGAGGCGCCCCGGGCTATACTGTTCGCGATGGCGCCGGACTGGCAACGCTCGGTGCTCGGGCGGACCGGCCGGTCCGTCTGCCGGATCGGTCTGGCG
The DNA here is from genome assembly GCA_035293845.1 of Bryobacteraceae bacterium. GTDB lineage: Bacteria > Acidobacteriota > Terriglobia > Bryobacterales > Bryobacteraceae > DATGMB01. Next base: position 5,511 of record DATGMB010000229.1, on the reverse strand, counting down.
TGCAGCTACGGCGCCGACGACCGTTGCGTCGCGATGGCGTTCGAGCGCGGGATCAATTACTTCTACTGGGGCACGTTCCGGCGGGCGGCTTTCGGCCGCGGACTGCGTCAGTTGCGCGGGTCGCGCGAAGGCGTGCTGGTCACGATCCAGTCCTACTCGCGCGTAGCGGCGCTGGTGGGCTGGAGCCTGGAGCGGGCGCTGCGCAGGCTGGAGATGGAATACGCCGACGTCCTACTGCTCGGGCTATGGAACCACCCGCCCGCGACGCGCGTTCTCGACGCAGCCCGGCGTTTGCGGGAACGCGGGCTGGTGCGCTACCTGGCGCTTTCCACTCATCACCGCCTGCTGGCCGCGAAGCTGGCCTCGGAGGGTGATCTCGATATTCTGCATGTCCGCTACAATGCCATCCACCGCGGCGCCGAGCGGGAGATCTTTCCGCTCCTGCCGCCGCGACCGTCGGGACCCGGCATCGTCTCCTTTACCGCGACCTCCTGGGGACAACTCCTTTCGCCCGCCAGGGTGCCGCCCGGCGATCGCGTGCCAACGGCCGCCGACTGCTATCGCTTCGTTCTGACCAATCCCGCCGTGGACATCTGCCTGGCAGGCCCGAAGAACGCCGCGCAATTTCAGGCCGCCCTCGACGCGCTCGACCGCGGTCCGATGGATGCGGATGAGTTGGAGTGGATCGAGCGCGTCGGCAAGGCGAAGTACGGAGCGCGTTGAACGCTACGCGCCCTGGCTGGCGAACAGATTGGGTTCGTCGGCGGACGGGCCGTACATGCCTGGAATCGCGACGTCGTTGAGGCGCAGAAACACCCCCAACTGGGCGCGGTGGTGGATCAGGTGATTCATTACCAACCCGCGCATGCACGCGGCGCGCGGCATGGTGATGAGCGTCTGGCCGTTGAACTTCAGGCTCCACATCTTGTGCCAGTCCTCATCGCTGGCCTTCTCGATGCGGCCGCGGGCTTCGGCGACATTCTTGTCGAAGATCGCGAGCAGCTCGGCGGTGTTCTTGGCGATGTGCGGCTTGAAGCTGGAGTCCAGTTCCAGCACCTCGACTTCGAGGGTCATCTTCGCCCACCCGGGCAGCTCGGCGACGTGGCTGGCGAGCCGGCCCAAGGTCATCGACTTGGGGTGCGGCTGGTAATCGAATTTGCCGTCCGGCACGCGCTCCAGGATTTTGCGCGTGTTCTGCATCTCGTTATCGAATTCCGGCAACAGTGTCTGGCTATAGGGCATCGTTTGCCTCCTCGAAAAAGACGATAACAGCCATTGCGGCCAATTTCTGTCCTCGATCCGTGTGACAATCCAGTCATATATGCTGCAGACTTCGGCGCGGCTGCTCCGGCTGCTCTCGCTATTCCAGGCGCAGCGCTACTGGTCGGGCGCGGCTTTGGCGGAGCGGCTGGAAGTGACGCCGCGCACATTACGGCGGGACGTCGACCGGCTTCGCAGCCTCGGGTACCCGGTGAATTCGACGGCCGGAGTGGACGGCGGATATCAGCTCGGGGCGGGCGCGAACCTGCCGCCGCTGCTGCTGGACGATGAGGAGGCCGTCGCCGTCGCGGTGGGGCTGCGGACGGCGGCCAGCGGGACTGTCATGGGTATGGAGGAGGCTTCCGTGCGGGCGCTGGCCAAGCTGGAACAGGTGCTGCCGGAGCGGCTGCGCCGGCGTGTTGCGGCGCTGCATTCGTCGATCCTTTCACTGGCGCGCAGCGGACCCGCGGTGGATCCAGGGTTGCTTTCGGCTCTGGCGGGCGCCTGCCGCGATTTGACGCGGCTGCGCTTCCAGTACAGCGCGCGCGATGGCGCGGCGTCCTCGCGCGAGGTCGAGCCGCACCGGCTGGTGCACACCGGCCGCCGCTGGTACCTGGTGGCCTGGGACCTGGGACGCGGCAACTGGCGTACGTTCCGCGTGGATCGCATCGAGCCGCGCGTGGCGGCCGGCGCACGGTTCACGCCGCGCGAGCCGCCCGAAGGCGATTTCGCCACCTATGTATTGCGGAGCGTCACCTACAATGCTTATCCGCAACGCGCGTCGGTAATGCTGCACGCCTCGGCCGAAGCCGCCGCGGAGCGCCTGCCGCCCGGAGCCGGGATACTGGAGGCGATCGACGAGCGCCGCTGCACGCTGCACACCGGCGCATCCTCGCTGGATACGCTCGCGGTATACCTGGCCCTGGTGGGCTTCGATTTCGAGGTGCGGGAGCCGCCCGAGCTGATCGAGCGGATCCGCTGGCTGGCGGAGCGGTTCGGGAAGGCGGCGGGCGCGGCGCCGTAACGGCGCTCAGATCACTTCCCGCACCTTGTCTTTCGCGATGGTTTTGACGATTTCCTTGCGGTCTTTGGAGCCTTTGAGCAGTGCCTCGGCAAAATGCATGCTCTGTTCGAGCGAGATGTTGCCGGGCATGGGCGGCTCGTTGGGGTCGACCACGGCTTCGAGCACGGCCGGCCCGGGGTGCTCCAAAAGGCGCTTGAGGCTGTCCCGCGCATCGCGCGGGTCGCGAAGGGAGAAGCCGGCACAGCCGCAGGCTTCGGCGCACTTGGCGAAGTCGACGGGCTGCAACTCGGTGCCGAACTCCGGATTGGCGTCCAGCACCATCTGCTCCCACTTGATCTGGCCCAGCTCATTGTTTTTGATGACGATGATTTTGGCGGGCAGCCGATACTTGGCGAGCGTGGCCAACTCGCCCAACAGCATCGAGCAGCCGCCGTCGCCGATGATCGCCACCACCTGCCTGTTCGGATACGCCACCTGCGCGCCGATGCAGTACGGCAGGCCATTGGCCATGCTGGCCAGCAGGCCGGAAAGCGAGAACTGCATCCCGTTGCGCATGTCGATGTAGCGCGCCGCCCAAGTCGCGATGGTGCCGCTGTCGGAGATGACGATGGCGTCATCGCGGAGCAGCTTGTTCAGCTCATAGGTGACGACCTGCGGCTTCATGGGCATGTCCTGGCGGGTGCCGCGCTCGTCCATGAGCTGGCGCCAGGATTGCATGCGGCGCTGCGATTTCTCGAGGAAGCTGCCGTCCTCCTTGCGCGGGCAGAATCGCGTGAGCAGCTCGAGCGTGGTAGCGCAATCGCCGACGAGGCCGACTTCGACATCGGCGCGCAGTCCGATGCGGGCGGGGTCGAGATCGATCTGGATGATCTTGGCCTGGCCGGGCCGGGGCAGGAACTCGATATACGGGAAGCTGGTGCCGGCCATAATCAGCGTGTCGCATTCCTGCATGGCGTCCTGCGCCGGCGCGGTGCCGAGCAGCCCGATGCCGTCGAGGCAGTAGGAGCTGTCGTCGGGAATGACGGCTTTACCGAGCAGCGCTTTGATGACCGGCGCCTTGAGCTTTTCGGCCAATTGCAGCACCTGGTCGCGCGCGCCCAGGGCGCCGCGGCCGACCAGGATCGCAATACGCGAACCGGCGTCGATGGCGCGGGCGGCGGCTTCGAAATCGCGCTCCGGCGGAATCGGCTGACGGCACGCGGCGAGGCTTGCGCTGTGATGCCGGATGTTCATGTTGGAGCGCTGCGCGTCGGACATCTTCCATTCCTGGATGTCCTTGGGAATGGTGATGTGAGCGACGCCGTGGCAGGAGAGAGCGGTGCGGATGGCTTCGTCGAGAACGTTTTCGACGTGCGCCGGGCCCATCACGCGCTGGTTATAACAGGCGACATCCATGTAGAGCTTGTCGAGATCGACATCCTGCTGGAAGTGAGTGCCGATCAGGTCGTGGAAGGTATGGCCGGTGATGGCGAGCACGGGCTGCTTGTCCAGCTTGGCGTCATACAGGCCGTTGAGCAGGTGGATACCGCCGGGGCCGGAGGTGGCAATGCAGCATCCCAGGCGGCCCGTGAATTTGGCGTACGCGCATGCGGCGAAAGCTGCCGCTTCCTCGTGCCGCACCTGGATGAACTTCAGCTTGTCCTGATGGACGCGCAGGCCTTCGAAAAGACCGTCGACGCCATCGCCGGGGAGCCCGAAGATAGTGTCGACTCCCCATTCGATCAATCGCTCGACTACGATTTCGGAAACCGTTTCTGCCATAGCTGCCCCAATTGCAGCAGTTCCGGCGGGGCTCGCGTTAGGAGAGAAAGTACGGCGCGGCGCGGCGGGGGTGCGAAGCCGCACGGACGCCCGGCGCGCCTTGGCACCTCAGAGCTCGGCTATTCCACAGGACTTGAGGTACTCTGCAATCGTGTCATAGGCTGAAATCGGCCTTGTCGGATCCTTGTGGTCACCACATGGTACCCAGATGACCATGCCCTCGCGAGATCGAGTCAGCAAGACGCGATACTTGTTAAGGATGTATCGGCGTCTGGTTTCATCGCGAACAGTTTGCCAGTGGGTACCCTTGAAGGCGCGCATTTGCCAATCAGCTGAGTGCGGCACGAGGTCAATATCCCAGCACAGCCCAGTCCAATCCAACTCCAATCCTTGGATACCGAATTCCGTGGCGGGAACTTCGAGGTAGTAGGAAGAACGCACGTCAGAACTGTCGTTCAAGAACCAGTTCTCTACGTCCAACTCCAATCGAACGTCGAGACCGTAGGCCCGGAGTCGACGGCCTCCACTGCTGGCTATGAGACCAATCCTTCGGGAACCGCGTTGCCGCCATCGCAGCCATTCACGAGCAGTGGCAAGATCGCGCGTGATCGCGATTGGAAATCCAGAACAGCGCGTTAACGCCGATCGAGCCGCGTCCGCCTGTCGAAACAGAAGATTGTCGACGAACTCGGATACTGCCTGGGCTTTATAGGAGCGCAATGCGATGCTGAGGTGCATAGCGGCATCGTTGAGGACCTGTATCTCCTTGGGCGTCGATTCAAACAACAGGTCGCCAACGAAGCCGCCATCGTCCTCGAGGACCAGCGGGGAGGCCATCACCTTCCAGCGTCCGCGACGATCGGCCAGCGCCCTCCCCCACTCACCCAAACCTGCCTCTCCGGTATTGATTTCCTGGCCGCTCCCGACGAGTGCTACGATAACAGCCCACCCGGGATGCCTGTCCATAATGTCGAGTATGACCTCGGGTTCCGAACGGTCGCGGTTGAATTTCTTTAGCGACTGCTCGCGATTCCAAGCTCGCTGGGCTTCGTCAAAAATGACTACTCGGTCTTGAGGTGGTTTCAACGAAGAGAAATGTGCATCGATGAACCGGTGAACATTTTGGATGAACGTTGATACTCTGCGGCGAGATTCGCTGATCGAATTCCCAGTTCTCTTTCTGTCGTCCCGAGCTAACGCCTCCGACAGGACCCTCACCAAAGGGCCATTCCCCGACAAGAATACGCCCAGCGATCCTTCATGGAGTTCTCGATTATGAACGATGTTCAGTCCGGCAAGTGTTTTCCCTGCACCTGGCACGCCTGTGAGATTGCCCGGATCTCCGTTGAAAGTTAGCGCCCCTCAGCACTCATAGACTACGCGACCGCCGCTCCCTTCGCAATCGGTTTCCTGGTTCCTTGCATGGACGCGAGGAACGTCGGAATTTCGCGGTAGCCGATGACCTT
>DATGMB010000228.1:0-10323 GCA_035293845.1 Bryobacteraceae bacterium | reverse complement strand
CATGAAGAAGGTCTTCCCGGACCGGCCCATCGTGGACATCGAAAACTCAGACCAGATCTTCCACACGGTGTTTGATCTGAACGAGCGATATCAGGTCCCCGGCGCGCAGTACGAGGTCACGCACAGCATCTGCGAGAAGTGTCCGACGGCGCGGCCGCCGGTATTCGGCGGCGGCGATACACCGCGCTGGCGCGGTATCTACGACGACCACGGCCGGCTCATGGTGGCGATCTGCCACAACATGGACCTCGGCGATTCCTGGGAAAATGCCGACGACCCGCGCTATCCCGAGAAATTCTCGGCGCTCGGCATTCGCATTGGCGTGAATTACGTGGTCTACTCGATGACGCACTAACGCCCTACTTCTCCGCCAGCCACGCGATGAACAGCCCGTCGGGCGGCACATCCTCCCAATATGAAATGAACCGGCTCGAAACTTTGCGGCAATGCCGCCGCAGCAGGCGTTCGAGCTCCTTGCGGGTGAACCAGCGCTCCCACTCGGGCGTCGCCAGGCGGCCCCAGTGCTGCGAGTTCTTGTCGATAATTGCGATGCGTCCGCCCGGCTTGACGACGCGGCAGATTTCGGCTACGGCTCGCTCGATCTCGACCGCGTGCTCCAGCGATTCGGTGGCATAGGCCGCGTCGAAAAACCCATCGGCAAACGGCAGCTCCGTCATCGAGCCTGCCCGCGTATGGATGCCCTCCGGGACGAATCGCAGCATCTCTTCCGAGATATCGAGACCCCACAGCTCCGCTGCCGGCTCCTGTTCGTGGAAGACGCGCGCGAAGCGCCCCTTGCCGCAGCCGACGTCCAGCACGCGCCGCCCGCGCAGTTCGCCCAGGTGCTCGCGGATCAGCTTTACGTGATAGATGCGCGGATCGATGGTCGAAGGGAAGTGCTCTTCGTTGCGTGAGGCTTCGTCGAAGGAAGCCTGAATCCGCGCGCGCAGGTCCGGTGTGAGCCGCGCGCGCGGGGATTTCGAAAACAGGCGCCGGAAGTTCAACACGCTCGCGTCAGGAAAATCGGCAGCCCCAGCTTGTGATCGTAGAAGGGGCGGTACCGCTCGGTGTTGTACATCGTCTCCACATCCACGTGGCGCGGACCGAGCTTGGGATCGGGAATCCCGACCATGGCGTAGCAGCCGTTGTTGATCGCCGTCATCAGGCCGTGCTGCCCGCCTTCGATGGCGTCCATCGCCATTCCGGCGAATGTCGCCGCCACCATGCGGTCCACGAAGTCCGGGCTGCCCGAGCGCAGGTCATAGGTGAGATCGCTGACGATGGTTTCCTCGCCCGTGGCCGCGATGATTTCCGCGCTGAGGTCTTCGGCGACGCTCATCTTCTTGCGGTGGCCGAACGCATCCGGCTCGCCGTATTCCTTCATCGTGTAGCCTTCCCACTGCGCGCCTTCGGAAAGGACCACGATCGAGTAGTTGCTGGGGTTGTTGCGCTTGTCCGTGATCAGCAGGTCGATGAGCTTTTTCAGATCGACTTTGTATTCCGGAATGCAGCAGCGCATCGAGGTCACGTACGCGGTGTAGAGCGCGGTGTAACCGGCGTCGCGCCCGAAGACGCGGAAAATGCCGATGCGCTCGTGCGAGCCGACGGTCGTGCGCTGCCGCTCGATGGCGTCCATGGCGCGCGTGATGGCCGTCGAGAAGCCGATGCAGTATTCGGTGTTTCGCACGTCGTTATCCATCGTCTTGGGGACGGCGATCACCTTCATGCCCTGCCGGTCCAGCTCCGCCGCATAGCTCAGCGTGTCGTCGCCGCCGATGGCGACCAGGTAATCGAGCCCGAGCGTTTCGATGTTCTTGAGCACCGCGGGCGTGACGTCATAGGTGGTCGAGGTCTGGCCGTTCTTGGTCGATTCCTTCTTCGCGAAGGTCTGGCCGGCGAGAACCGGCGGCAGCTTCTTCATCTTGGAGGGATTGGTGCGCGAGCTGTGCAGATAGGTACCGCCGGTGCGGTCGATGGTGCGGGTGTTCTCGCGGTTCAGCGGAAGAATGTAGCGGCTCCGGCTGGCGGGATCGCGTAAGTCGACGTGCGTCAGCCCTTCCCAACCGCGGCGGATTCCGATGACCTCGCAGCCCAACTCGCTGCCGCGATACACGACGGTCTTGATGACGGAATTGAGGCCCGGGACGTCGCCGCCGCCTGTGAGGATACCGATACGCTTCGCTGCCATGAATGCTCCTTGAGTGGATTGGATTTGTGGATTAGGAACTCCCATTATACAAGGGCGCCGGGGCGATTCCGCGGAGGCGACGGTTTACCGCCGCTGAACGATTCATTTAGGCGATTTGTGTTGATCGGCGGCAGACCTGCGGCTATACTCTGACAAATTTCGGATCGCCTCGTACGGCATGCGATGCGCGCATCCGAAGGAGGTCCACGTGAGATTCTGCTATCTGCTGCTGGCCGTCGCAGCCCTCCTGTCCGCGCAGGAATACCGCGGCACGTTCAGCGGCACTGTCACCGACCCGACCGGTGCTGCGATTGCCAAGGCTACCGTAACTGCCACTGAAACCCGCACGGGCGCGAAGTCCACGGCTGTCACTGGCGACTCCGGCGCCTACACGATTCCCTTTCTGGCGCCGGGTATATATGAGATCACGGCCGAGGCGCCGGGATTCAAGAAATATGTTCACGCCGGAGTTACCTTAAGTTCCGGCGAGAGTCCGGTTGTGGATATCCGGCTTGCGATCGGCGCACTCACCGACGCCGTGACGGTCACCGGCGAAGCGCCCCTGCTCGAAGCTTCCAGTCCTACGGTCGGCCAGGTGCTCAGCACCAAGGAGGTCGACGCACTGCCGGTGAACGGCCGCACCCCGATGATGTACGACCAACTCGCGTTCGGCGTGGTTTCCACCTACGAGCCCGGACCGGTGCGGCCGTTCGATAATGGAGCGCCGAACGAGATCAGCATTGGGGGCGCCCCTTCGAACCGCAACGAAGTGCTGCTGAACGGCGCTCCGAATGCGGGCCAGACGAACCAGATGGCATACAGCCCGATCCACGATGCGGTGACCGAGGTGCGAGTGAACACATTCGATATGGACGCGGCATACGGGCACACGATGGGCGGCACGATCAACGTGATCACGAAAGGCGGAACGAACGGCCTCCACGGCGCCTCATGGATCTACAACCAGACTTCGGTGGTCGACGCCAACAGCTTTTTCAATAATGCGAAGAACCAGCCCCGTCCGCCATACCACCAGAACCAGTACGGAGCGATGGCGAACGGTCCGATCTACCTGCCGAAGCTGTTCAATGGCCGCAACAAGGTTTTCTGGCTGTTTGCCTATGAGGGCATGCGGGATTCCGACCCGGCTAATTCGCCGCTTGAAACCGGCAACCCGGAAAACTTCGCCACCGTGCCTACCGATGCCGAGCGGGGCGGAGATTTTTCGGCGCTGCTCAAGGCGGGCGGCCAGTACACGATCTACGATCCGGCGACGGGAGTGCTCTCGGGGGCGGCGGTTTCGCGTACGCCCTTCCCCAATAACGTGATTCCCGCCAGCCGCATCAATCCGATTGCCCAGGCGCTGCTGAAGTACTACCCGGAACCCAATTGGCCGGGCCTGGCCAACGGCTCGCAGAACTTCATCATCAATGCGGTGGACAGCGACGGCTACGACAACGAGATGGGGCGGCTGGACATCAACCTCAGCGACAGGAACAAATTGGCATTCGATGTCCACCATAATTATCGTGCCCAGAACAAGAACAATTTCTTCAACAATCCCGCGACGGGCAATTACCTGTACCGCATCAATCAGGGAGCGATGGCGGATGATGTGTACAGCATCTCTCCAACCCTGTTCGCCGACGTGCGCGGGAGCTGGACGCGGTTCATCGAGAATCACTCCTCGCCGGCGGACGGAATCGACCCGGCATCCCTCGGCTTCCCGCCGAACATCGATGCCAACAGCAAGTTCCGGATGCTGCCCTACATCACGTTCGCTTCGGCGGGCACCGGCTCCACCGTCACGAATTCGGTATCCGGCGGCGCACGGAGCACGTTCGAGCCGCTCGGGTATAACGGCGACAGCACGAATTACAGCGACATTTTCCAGATCTTCGGCGATGTGGTGAAAATCCACGGCAACCATACGTGGAAGGCGGGCGCGGACCTGCGGGAGTACCGCTGGAGCGGCTACACGTTTGGCAATCCCTCCGGGAGCTACGGCTTCAATTCGAACTGGACGAATAATCCGGCGCTCAGCAACACGGGTTCACCCGTGGGCCAGGAATTCGCGGCCTTTCTGCTGGGCCTGCCGACGACCGGGAGCATCGACCTGAATACGCAGGATACGGTGCAGGCCAAATACGCCGGATTCTTCTTCAACGACGATTGGAAGGTCAAGCCGAATCTTACGTTGAGCCTCGGGGTCCGGTGGGAACACGATTTCCCCGAATACGAGCGCTGGAACCGCTCGCTCAACGGGTTCGACCCGACGGCGGCCAATTCGATTTCGGCGGCGGCATCCGCGGCCTATGCGGCCAATCCGAACGCGCTGCTGCCGGCCAGCCAGTTCCATGCCGTGGGCGGACCGACGTTTGCCGCGAGCAGCGCCCCGGCGATCTACCACACGGAGTCGAAAATCTTCAGCCCGCGCGCGGGTTTTGCCTGGACGCCGGCGGCATTGGGCGGCAAGACCGTGATTCGGGGAGGGGCCGGCGTACTGGTCGACCCGATTCAGCTTCCAGTTTCCGGCAGCGTGCCGGCCGTGGGCGGGAGCAACAATCCGTTCGCTACATTGAACCAGCCGGGCTTCAGCCAGACCACCAATATGACGGTGACGAACAACAACTATCTGACGCCGGCGGCAACGATTTCCAACCCGTTCCCCAACGGAATCCTGCAGCCGGCAGGCGCGGCCGGGGGCTACAGCACGAACCTGGGCTCGTCGATCGTGTTCGTGAACCCCCATTTGCGAAACCCGTACGTGGTCCGCTGGGAACTCAGCGTCCAGCGTGCATTGCCGAAGCAGTTCGTTCTGGAAGTGGCATACATCGGCAATCGCGCCAACCATTTGCCGATCGCGACCCAGCTCGACTACATTCCACGGAAGTACCTGAGCACGTCGCTCGTGCGGGACAGCGCGGCGGTGAGCCTCCTCAGCACGAATCCGGTGCCCAATCCATTCAAAGGACTGCTCCCCAATTCGAGCGCCCTGAACGGGTCCACGGTCGCGCTGGGGCAGCTTCTGATTCCGTTCCCGCAGTATGCCGTACCGGCGGTCCCCACGCCCGGCACGCCGGCCAACGGCGTCATCATGGAAGAAAACCCGGCGGGCAGTTCGTATTACGAGAGCGCGAATATCCGGCTGCAGAAGCGCTATTCGAACAGCCTGACCCTGCTGAACAATTTCACGTGGAACCGCCTGACGGACCGCACCGCCTACCTGAACGATTCCGACCCGGCGCCGGAGAAGCGAATTTCGAGCGATTCCCGGCCGCTGCGTGATGTGATGGCCGCGACCTACGCCCTGCCGGTCGGGCGCGGACGCGCGCTTGACCTGCATTCGCGCCTGCTGGACGGCATTGCGGGCGGCTGGGGACTGAGCGGCGTCCTCACCCTGCAGTCGGGACCGCCGCTCGGCTGGGGCAACTACATTTACCTGGGCGGTCCGCTGAGCTACAACGCGCACCAGCCGAACGGCAACGCTTTCGACATCGCGCAATTCGTGATTGCCAGTTCGGCGCAACTCGCCTACAACATCCGCACGCTGGATAACCAGTTCAACAACTTGCGCCGCGATTCGACCCGGCAGCTCGATCTCTCGATGACCAAGGACTTCCGGTTTCACGAGAGGGCGTATCTCCAGGTCCGCCTGGAGGCCTTCAATGCCAGCAACCGCGTGACCTTCGGCGCTCCCACGACCACCGTGACGTCGTCCTCGTTCGGGGAGATCGGAACGCAGGCGAATACGCCGCGGCGGCTGGAATCGGCTGTCAAACTGGTGTGGTAACGATGACGCGGCGGAGCCTCGGCCGCGGGGCCTGTGTTACCCTCAAACCATGAGTCTGCGTCCTCTACACGATCGCGTGCTGGTCAGCCGTCTCGACGAAGGCGAGGCCAAGGTCGGCGGCATCATCATTCCCGATACCGCGAAGGAAAAGCCGCAGCAGGCTGTGGTGAAGGCCGTCGGCAACGGCAAGCTGCTCGAGAACGGCCAGCGGGTTCCCCCCGAAGTCAAGGCAGGAGACCGGATTCTCTTCGGCAAGTACTCCGGATCGGAGATCCGGATCGAAAACGAAGACTATCTGGTGCTGCGGGAAGACGAGATTCTCGGGGTCGTCGAGTAGGTGTGTTAACCTGTATCTTCAAACACACCCCATTCAGGAGTTTGTCTCACATGTCTGTCGTTTCCGGGCTCAGGCCGCTGCTGGTCTGCTCCGCCCTTTTTGCCATCGCGCAGCTCGCGCCGGCGCAAACCAAAGTGGGCGTCGTGAACCTGCAGCAGGCCGTCTTCAAGACCGCTGAAATCACCAAGGCCGATGCCCAGATGCAAGCCACCTTCAAGCCTCGGCAGGATAAGATTGACCAACTGCAGAAGGAGATCGCCGCGCTCGCTCAGCAGCTCCAGTCTTCGGCCGGCAAGCTCTCACCGGCGGCCGAGCAGGATCTGACGGCGCAAGGCCAACGCAAGCAGCGCGACCTGCAGCGCATGCAGGACGACCTGAACGCCGACGCCACCGCCTACCGGAACGACGTGCTTTCCAAGAGTTCCGCCAAAATGCAGGAAATCATCAAGAAGCTGGCGGAAGAGAAGGGGCTCGACCTGGTGGTCGACACCTCGACGACGCTGTACTTCAAGCCGGCGCTCGACCTCACCAGCGAGGCCACCGCCGCGTACGATAAGGCTTACCCGGCGAAGTAAAGAACGCGATGGCAGGATATCTCGATCACTACGGCGCCGGCGAGGAAAAGCGGGAGCGCATCATCAAGACTGCGCTGCTGTCCCTGGTCGCGCTCGTGGTGGCCGGGGGAATCCTGTTCTTCATTTTTCATAATTATTCCCAGGAACGCGCGGTAACCCGGTTCTTCGAGCGTCTGCAGGCGCACGATTACCAGGGCGCTTACAACATGTGGGTGAAGACCGCCGAAGACCGTCATAATTATCCGTTCCAGTCTTTCCTGCGCGACTGGGGTCCGCAGGGCGATCACCCCGACGTGAGCAATTTTCGTATCGTCAAGAGCCGCTCGTGCGGTTCCGGCGTGATCCTCACCGTGGATTTCGGCAAAAAGAAAGAGGAAGAAAAGCTTTGGGTGCAGCGGAACGATACGACCATCGGGTTTTCGCCGCTGCCCGGATGTCCCGCGCCCCGATAAGCGGCGCGGTTGCGCGGTTAGAAATAAGCAGCTGCTGTAAGCGGCGCTTTGAGGAAATGCCGCCGCTGAGCGGCGCGGTTTTGTGAACCGCCGCCGCCCGATGCGGCGCCTAAAATAAAACATGGAGGTGCCGGACGACCGCACCATACCAGGCCGTCCGCGCGGAGCGAATCATGGGCACGACAACGGCAGGGTTGGAAGGGGTCATCGCGGGCGAGTCTGAGATTTGTTATATCGACGGCTACCAGGGCATTCTCAGCTATCGCGGCTATAACATTCACACACTGGCGGATCACGCCAGCTTCGAGGAAGTGATCTTCCTCCTCTGGAACGGCTGGCTGCCCAAGCAGGCCGAACTCGACGCGCTGCGCAAGGAACTCGCTGCCGCGCGAGGCCTGCCCGGCCCGGTCGTCGATTTCCTCCGCGCCCATCCCAAAGCCAACACGATGGACGTGCTGCGCACCGCCGTCTCCATGCTCAGCCTGCAGGACGCCGAGGCGCAGGACATGTCGCCGGAGGCCAACCGCCGCAAGGCCGTGCGGCTGATGTCGAAGACCGCCGACATCGTCAGCTCCTACGATCGCCTGCGCAAGGGCCTGCCGCTGGTCCAGGCCGATCCGGCGCTCGGATTCTCCGCGAACTTCCTCTATACGCTCACGGGCAAGCGCCCCGACGATGTCATGGAGCACGCCTTCGACGTCGCGATGATCCTGCACGCGGATCACGAGCTGAACGCGTCGACATTCGCCGCGCGCGTCACGGCGGCGACGCTTTCCGATATCTATTCCTCGATCACCAGCGCCATCGGCGCGCTGAAGGGCCCGCTGCACGGCGGCGCCAACCAGGACGTGATCCGGCTGCTGCTGACGCTCTCCAGCGAGGAGGAAGCCGCGCAGCGCGTCGAAGAGACGCTCGCCCGCAAGGTCAAGATCCCCGGCTTCGGACACCGCGTCTACCGCACCGAAGACCCGCGCGCCACGCACCTGCGCGTGCTCTCCGAGGAACTGGGAAAGCGCACCGGCCACGAAAAGCTCTATCGCATGTCCAAGCGCATGGAAGAGACCGTCAAGAAGGAGAAGGGCCTCAACCCCAACGTCGATTTCTACTCGGCCTCGACCTACTATTCGCTCGGCATCCCCGACGACCTGTTCACCCCGGTCTTCGCCATCAGCCGCATGTCCGGCTGGACGGCGCACGTGATGGAGCAGTACCACAACAATCGCCTAATCCGCCCGCGCGCCGAATACAAAGGCAAGCCGGACGGCCAGCCCTGGGTCGCCATCGCGGAGCGCTGATGGACGAGCGCGCGTTCTACACGGAATCCGAAACGACGAAGCCGGCGACGCTGAATTGTCCGTACTGCCGTACGGCCGAAAGCTACGATCTGCGCTGGATGGTCCGCAAGAAGAAGGACCGCCTCCCCGGCGGCGCCGACGAGCGCGACCGCGCCAAATTCGCCAAAGCGCAGAGCTACATGGTGCTGCTAGATGATAAGGTGGCCTGCAAGAACCTGCGCTGCCGGAAGCGGTTCGACATCTCCGGCGTGAAGACGATGGCGTTCCTGTAGCGCGGTGTTGTCGGCCCGGTTCTGCACGGCATGGTAGGATCGCTCCGTGCGCTACCACCTCGCCCAGATCAACATCGGCCGCCTGCTGGCGCCGCTCGACGACCCTCAGGTCGCCGGCTTCGTCTCCCAACTCGACACCATTAATCGGCTCGCGGATTCCGCGCCCGGTTTCGTCTGGCGGTTGCAGTCGGTTTCGGGAAACGCCACTGATATCCCCTATTCGGACGACCCGGGCATGATGGTGAACATGTCGGTCTGGGAATCGGTGGAAACTCTGCGCGAGTTTACCTATCGTTCCGCGCACATGGACGTGCTGCGCCAGCGAGCGGAATGGTTCGAGAAGCTCGACGGCCCGATCGCCTGCCTCTGGTGGATACCGGCCGGCCACATTCCGACTGTGGCGGAAGGCCGCGAACGCTTGGAGCACTACCGGCGGCACGGGCCTTCGCCGTTTGCATTCTCGTTCTCGCGGTTGTTCGCGGCGCCCGAAGGGAATCGCGCCGCAGTTTAGCGCCATCAGTAAGCCTTCGCGATCACCGCCCGCTGGGCCACGGTCTCGCCCGTCACGATGCACTTGCCGGGGCCGTCGAATTCATCGACCAGCGGGATGTTCCGCACCGTAGCTTTGAACTCTTTGAGGCGTGCGTCGCACTCCGGCTCGTCCTTGATGTGGGCCATGACGAACTTGCCGCCGCCCTTTTCCGCGCTGGCGTCGCGCAGGATGGCCTCGACCTCTTCGAGCGAATTGGCGGTCACGGTATTGGCCTTGAGCCGTTCCTTCGCTGCCGCGTACAGGCAGCGCTGCATTTCCTCCAGCACCGACGGCAGCCGCGTAGCGGCCTGCGCCTGCGGCACCACTTCCTTGGCGCCGGTATCGCGCCGCTTGAGCACGATGTTCCCCGCCGCCACATCGCGCGGTCCGAGTTCGAGCACCACCGGCACGCCGCGCCGCTCCCAGTGGAAGAACTTGGCTCCGGGCGTCTGGCCCTCGCGGTCGTCGATCTTCGCGCCGAGGTCCTTCGCGATCCGCGCCGCCGTTTCCATCACCTGCGCTCGCTCCTCGTCCTTGCGATATATGGGCACCAGCACGGCCGGAACCGGCGCGACTTTAGGCGGCAGCACCAGGCCCTTATCGTCCGAGTGCGTCATGATCAGCCCGCCGATGAGGCGCGTGCTCACCCCCCAGCTCGTCTGCCAGACGTGCTCCAGTTGCCCCTGGCGGTTTTGGAACTGCACGTCGAAGGCGCGGCCGAAGTTCTGGCCCAGGTCGTGGCTGGTGCCGGCCTGCAGCGCGAGGCCGTTCTGCATCATGGCCTCGATCGAATAGCTGCGCAGCGCGCCCGCGAACTTTTCCGCCCGCGTCTTGACGCCCTTGATCACCGGCATCGCCATGATCTGCTCGGCGACCTCG
>DATGMB010000227.1:0-13936 GCA_035293845.1 Bryobacteraceae bacterium | reverse complement strand
CCTCGATCGGGTTGCTCGCCAGCAGAGCCCGTCTCCGCTTCACCGGCAGCCCGAGCGTAACACGCACTCCCGGTACGCTAGGGCCAAAGACGACGTTTCTACTTTGCCAGGAGCACGACATTTCTACTTTGCCTTGACATGCCGTGCAGGCAACTTGCAGGCGGCGCATGGAGGGTATATAGTGCCCGAAACATCCAGGGAGGTTGCGATGTTAAACGGTTCACCCAGGCTGTGGCTTCCGTGTCTTCTCCTGATGCTGGCCGGGACGGGGCCGGCGCAAAAGGCAACCGGGGAAATCCGTGGGGCGGTGCAGGATCCCGGCAATGCGGTGGTACCCAAGGCGTCGATCACGGCGAAGGATACGGCTACGGGCCTGGTCTTCCGCACGGCGTCGGGCGCGGATGGCTCGTACCTCGTTCCCAACCTGCTGCCGGGCACGTACACGGTGTCCGTCTCGGCGCCGGGATTCCAGACGGCCGTGGTGGATAACATCGTCGTGGAAACCGGACGCGCGACAGAGGCGCCGGTCCGGCTCGCGGTCGGAGCGGTCACGCAGACGGTGGAAGTCAGCGGGTCGGCGGTGGCGCTGGAGACGACCTCCAATCAGGTGGCGACGACCGTACGCAACGACTATATTCGCGAACTTCCCACGAACGGGCGCGACGTGTTCCAGTTCTCCTCGCTCTCCGCCGGGTACGCGGCAGGCACGTTCAATGGGCTGTTTCAGGGCGCGATCAACGTCAGCCTGGACGGAACGAACGTGGGCGACACGCGCTACAAGAGCACCAACGGCGACGCTTCGCTGGTGGCGCTGCGGCTGGATGCGATCGAGGAGGTGACGGTCTCGACTTCCGGTCTGGGCGCGGAGGCCGCCGCGGGCGGCGCGATGACGTTACAGTTCACGACGCGGCGCGGCACCAGCCAGTATCACGGGAGCGTGTTCGAGGAGGTCCGCAACGATTTCTTCAATGCCAACGACTTTTTCGCCAACATGAAGGGCCTGCCGCGCACCAAGCAAAAGCTCAACGATTTCGGCGGCAGCCTGGGCGGTCCGCTGAAGATTCCCGGCATTCCCTACCTGCGGAACAAGCTGTTTTTCTTTGTGAATTTCGAGGATGCGCCGGTGCCGGGCGCGATCACCAAGACGGCGACCACACTGCTGCCTTCCGCTCAGAACGGCGACTACACTTACAAGGGGACCGACGGCCAGCTCCACACGGTGAACGTGCTGGCGCTCGCGGCACAGGCGGGGTATCCGTCGCAGATCGATCCCTCCGTGCAGAACGAGCTGAGCACGGTCAACGCCTCGCTCGCCAAGGGCACCGTGCTGCCCATCGCCAACAATTACTTCCAGCAAACCATCAACTGGAAGGTCCCCAACGGGTACAGCGACGAGTATCCTACCGCGCGTCTCGATTACCAGGCGACGGATAAGTGGGCCTATCATGTGGCCTGGAACCTGCGGCACCACCACCAGGATCCGACCGGCCCCAATTATCCCGGGCTCGCCATCCAGCAGGGCGAGAGCAAAGAGACGCACTACGCGCTCTCCAACGGCCTCGATACGACGTTCACGCCGTCGCTGTTCAACTCCTTCAAATTCGGCGTGCAGAGCAGCATCATCGGGCTGAACATCGACAACGATATTCACCAGTGGGCCTCGCAGGGCGACCGCAGCATCAATTTCGGCAGCGGGCTCAGCCCGATCATTCCCAACGCGCACCCGACCATCCGCGGCAATCCGGCGTTCACTTACTCGGATGAGCTCGATTGGGTGAAGGGGAAGCACACTTTCAAATTCGGCGCGAGCGGAATCTATACGCGGTTCTACGAGAACGATTATTACGGCAATGCCGGCGTGCTGGCCTATTCGCTCGGCGTTTCGACCAACGATCCGATCAATTCGCTTTTCGTGGCCTCGAATTTTCCGGCGATCCAGACTACCGGCCTCGGAACACCGGCGCAGCTCTACGCCACGCTGACCGGGCGCATTTCGAGCATCACGGGCACGGAGAATATCGACGAGCGCACGCGGCAGTACGAGAAGTTCGCGCCGCTGGTCTATCGGGTGAATTATGCGTCGTGGGGCACTTACTTTCAGGATTCGTTCCGGGTGAGTCCGGTGCTGGCGCTGAATTACGGGTTCCGGTGGGAGTTTACGGGCGCGATGACGAATACGAACAACACCTTCATGGCGCCGACAATCGAGGATATTCTGGCGCCGTCGAAGGGCGTTTTCCAGCCGGGCGTTTTCGGCGATATCAACCACGTACCGGCGATCGCGCAGCGCTCCTCGACGTATGCGCCGGACCGGATGAACCCGTCGCCGAACTTCGGCTTCGCTTGGAATCCGCGCGCCGATAGCGGCTTTGCCTCGAAGCTGCTCGGCAACAGCCGGACGGTGATTCGCGGCAGCTACAGCCTCTCGCATTTCGACGAGGGGCTGAACGGGTATTACTGGACGAATACGAACGCGGGCAACTGGCGGATCAAGTCGGCGAATCCGGGGACGGAGTTTGCGCCCGGCGCGCTGACGCTGCAATCGCCCGATCCGGCGTTCAATGTGGCGCCGGCGAGCTTCAATCCGCCGTTTTCGGAGTACCAGTTCGCCTTTGGCGGCTACGACGTTTCGACGAATGCGGGCGTTTACAACGGGCCGGGCAAGCTGCCGACGATGCGCAATCCTTACGTGCAAACGTGGAACCTCGGAATCCAGCGCGAGCTGAGCGGAACTACGCTGCTCGAGGTGCGGTACGTGGGGAACAAGACGACGCACAAATGGCGGCAGTACACGGTGTCGGAAGTGAACATTTTCGAGAACGGCTTCCTGCAGGAATTCGTGAATGCACAGCACAACCTGGCGATCAACCAGGCGAACGGCAAGGGCAATACGTTCCAGAACCTCGGACTGCCGGGCGAAGTCGCGCTGCCGATTTTCGAGCAGGCGTTCGGGCCGAACGGCTCGCAGCCGGCGCTGCCCAGCGGGTCGTCGTGGACCAACGGCACGTTTATTAATAGGCTGCTGCTGGGCCAGGCGGGATCGATGGCGGCGACGCTGCAGGGCGGCACGAGCACCAATTCGGTGTATGAGTGCCGGCTGCTCGGCGCCAATTTCGGACCCTGCGCCGACCGCGGTTACACCAGCGCGACGCCGTATCCGATGAATTTCTGGGTGGCGAATCCGTACGTGTTCGAAAACGATTGGGCGAACGATACGTCCTGGGGCAACTACAACGGCCTGCAGGTGGAGCTGCGGCAGCGGCTGCGGCACGGCGTGACGCTGACGGGCAATTACACGTGGTCGCACGCGCTGACGGATATGCCGACACAATCGAGCGCCAGCGGCAATGTCCTCAACTACACGACGATCCGCAATTTCCGGCTCGATAAGGCGCCGCTGAGCAACGACCGGCGGCAGGCGATGCGGGTCTACGGCACGTACGAGCTTCCGTTCGGTCCGGGACGCAAGTGGCAGATCGGAAACCGCGCGCTGAGCCGCGTGCTCGGCGGGTGGACGCTGGGGTCGATCGTGACGCTGGTTTCGGGCGCGGAGTACCTGCTCACGAGCGGGCAGCGAACGGTGAACAACTATGGCGACGGCGGCGTGCTGCTCGAGGGGCTTTCGGTCTCGCAGTTTCGCAGCCTGCTGCTGGAGAGCCCGCGCAATAATCCGCCGGGTACGTTTGCTCTCACGACGGCCGACGCGATGCTGATCAATTCGGACGGCACGGCCAACAGCAAATACTTCGCGCAGTGGACGGCACCAGGGACCTTCGGGCAGCGGCTTTATCTCGCGGGACCGTGGTTCTGGAGCTTCGATACTTCCGTAAACAAGCAGGTCCGCATCCAGGAGCGGCTGCAATTCGTGTTGCAGGGCGAATTCCTGAACGTCCTGAACCATCCGGAGTTCGACCTGCCGAATCTGAGTCCGACTTCGGCGACGTTCGGGCAGGTGAGCTCGGTGATGAGCGGGAACAGCCCGCGCAACATTCAGCTCCGGGCCTATCTGCGATGGTAAATCCGGGCTGGTACACTCAGAATTCTTCGATATGAAATCCTCGCACCTGCTGGTCATCGCGTCGGTGTCGATCGCCGCCGCGCAGTTTATCCCGGATAAGCCGGTTACGATTCATCCCGCGGTGCTCAGCGAGCCGGTGGTCAAAGGCGCGATGAAGGGACCGGGCGCGGGGCTCGGCTCGACGCCGCCAGCGGCGCCGGCCGGCCGCGGTCCCGGTGCGGGACGCGCGGGAGCGCGCGGCGGACGCAGCGCGCCCCCGATTCCTCCGCCGCCGCCCGCGCCGGAGATTCCGCCGGCGGGAGCGGCCGTGGAGCAGACGGCGCAGGGGACGCGGCCGGGCATCGAGCCTTCCGTGAGTTTTGATGGGCTCGGCGAGGGCTTCACGGAGCGCGTGTTTCCCGGCGCGGAAAGCGCGGCCGCCGCACCCGGGCGCGGCGGGATCGACATCAGCATCGCGGTCGGTCCCGACCACATTTTCGAGATCCTCAACGGCAGCATGGCAGTGTTCACGAAGAAAGGCCGCAAGTATCCCACGACGGGGAAGCTGCTCTACGGGCCGGTGCCGAACACCACCGTGTTCGCGGGCTTCGGCAACCGCTGCAGCGCGAGTAACAACAGCGACTCGGTGGTGCGGTACGACCAGTTGGCGAAGCGCTGGCTGATCGTCGTGCCGGTGTTTCAGGCGCCGTACGCGATGTGCTACGCGGTCAGCGCCACCGAAGATCCGCTGGGCCAGTATTACCGCTACGAGTTTTCGCGGCCGCTGTTCCCGGATTATCCGCGGCCCGCGGTCTGGCCGGACGGTTACTATCTCCCGACCAGCACCAGCGATAACATGCTGCCGGAGATCGTCACGCAGAAGCACGACTGCATTGCGGATCGCGCGAAGATGCTGAAGG
Organism: Bryobacteraceae bacterium; assembly: GCA_035293845.1. Taxonomy (GTDB): domain Bacteria; phylum Acidobacteriota; class Terriglobia; order Bryobacterales; family Bryobacteraceae; genus DATGMB01. The sequence continues at coordinate 9,019 of DATGMB010000227.1, read as the reverse complement.
GGCTGCCGGCCACCGAGCAGTGCGTGGTGATCGAGGGCGCGGTTTTCATGATGAACTCGGACGTTTTCGGCAGGCGGCAGCCGCCCGCGGGCGCGCCGAACATTATGATGTCGACCGGCGGCACGCAGCTCCTCAAACGGTTCGAGGACGACGGCATCTACTTCTATAAAGTGCATGTGGATTGGCGCGATCCGGCGAAGACCACGGTCTCGCGGCCGCGGAAGATCGCGGTGGCGCCGTACCATTATCTTTGCGACGGGCAGTTGAGCAGTTGCGTCTCGCAGCCGGGCACGGCGCGGCGGCTGGATTCGCAGGGCGATAAGCTGATGCAGGGGCTGGTGTACCGCAATTTCGGCGATCATGAGTCGATCCTGGCCGAGCACTCCGTCGCCACCGCGGCGCACGGGGGCGGCGTGCGGTGGTACGAATTCCGGCTGGACGGGGAGCGCAATCCCGTGCTCTACCAGCAGTCGACTTATGCGCCCGACGGCTTTTACCGCTGGCTGGCGAGCATGGGGATGGACCGGAAGGGCGATATCGGGATGGGGTATTCCTTCGGCGGCGATCCGAATTATCCGGGCCAGCGCTTTGCGGCGCGCCTGGCAGGCGATCCGAAGGGCCAGCTCACGTTTCACGAATCCGTGCTCGCGGCAGGTCATGCGTCGCAGACCGGCAATCTGCGCTGGGAGGACTATACCAATATTGCGCTCGACCCGTCCGACGACTGCACGTTCTGGTTCGTGGGGAATTACCTGAAGAGCGGGGCGGCTTCGTCGACGACGCGGATCGGGGCGTTTACGGCGCCGGGCTGCCGGTAATACGAGGCTTTCCATTCACCGCAGAGACACAGAGTGCGCAGAGATCGCGCGGAGAAACCAGAGCTCCTTTGCGCTTTCTCTGCGCACTCTGCGTCTCTGCGGTTAGAAGGATGGCTGGGTGCGCCTCCCGTTTTTTCATTGCCAGCCGCTGCCTGCGGGCGTAAAATCCGCTCAACGCGCACGGGCGATTGCCGCCCAGGGAGGAGAGGTATGTCCACCCGCTTCTTGATTTTGAGCGCGCTGGCGGTGGCGTTCGCCGCCCCGGCAAGTCCCCAAACCAGCAATGCCGGCACGGTGGCCGGACAGGTGACCGATGAGCAAAACGCCGCGATTCCGGGCGCGGAGGTGAAGCTTACCGATATCTCGACCAACACCCCGCTGACGACGCAGACCAACGCCGAGGGCCGGTACGTGTTTCCGCAGGTGCCGCCGGGAATCTACAACGTCGCCTTCACCAAACAGGGATTCGCGGTGTTCCAGGTGAGCGGGCAAAGCGTCGAGATCGGCCGCACGCTCACGATCAACGCGGTGCTGCGGGTCGGATCGACCGCGACCACGGTGGAAGTCAGCGCGGCGGCGGGCTCGGAGTTGCAGACTTTGAACGCCACCGTGGGCGGAACGCTGACCGGCAGCAGCCTCCTGATGCTGCCCAATTTAGGGCGGGATGTGACTTCCATGGCCGTGCTGCAGCCGGCCACCACGCCCTCCGGCCAGACCGCCGGCAGCACGGGGGACTTGAACACGTACCAGCTCGATGGGGCGAATGTTACGGACGATATGGGCGGTAATGTCATCACTTATGAAACTAATTATTCGGGGCTGGGAGGCAGCCAGGGTGGCGGGATTCCTTCCGGCGTGATTCCGACGCCGATCGAGAGCATCGAGGAGTTCAAGGTATCGGTCAGCAACCAGACATCCGACTTCAACAACTCGTCCGGGGGCCAGATCCAGATGGTCACGAAACGCGGATCGAACCAGTTTCACGGCGCCGCGTACATGTTCTACTACGATACAGCGCTCGGCGCGGCGAATTCGTGGAGCAACAATCACACGCCCTATACGTTCGGCAGCGTTTCGCTGCCCTACACGCCGATCATCTCCAACCACCGGGACCGCTTCGGCGCGGCGCTCGGCGGCCCGCTGCTTCCCAAACCGTTTCTCGGCGGCAAGTGGTATTTCTTCTTCAACTACGAGGGCCTGCGGTTCCCCAACACGCTGAACTTTTCCGCCGCGGTGCCCTCGCTGCTGATGCGGGCGGGCGTGATTCAGGTGCCCAACTCCGCGGGGCAATACGTGGCGTATAACCTGAATCCGGCGCCCGTAACGGTGAACGGGGTGACGTACCAGCCGGCGGTGTGCCCGGCGGGCCTTTGCGATCCGCGCGGGATCGGCGTGAATCCGATCGTCAGCCAGATGTGGAGCAAGGAAGTGCCGCTGCCGAACAGTCCGCAGGCGGCCGGCGACCAATACAACACGCAGGGTTTTCTCGCCAGCATCCGCGCGCCGCAGACGTCGAATACTTACGTGGGCCGCATCGACCACGACTTCAGCGATAAGTGGCACTGGTATCTCACTTATCGGGATTTCAAGCTGGTAAACCTGACGACGAATCAGGTGGATATCGGCGGCGTGTTTCACGGCGACACGTTCGGCACGCCGGCGGCGATCGCGCCGCGGCCGCAGCAGCCTTCCGTCTGGACCACGGGGATGACGACGACGATCAGCGCCTCGGTGACGAACAGCTTCGTGTTCAGCTATCTGCGCAACTTCTGGCAGTGGGCGGACGCCTCGGGGCCGCCGCAGCTCCCCGGCCTCGGGGGCGCCTTGAACCTGGGTGGCGAGAGCACATCGACCACGCCGGGGCTGATCCCGTACACGGTGAACTCGCAGGCGATCCGGCAGCGCTTCTGGGACGGGCAGGACAAGCAGATCCGCGACGACCTCACGATGCTCAAGGGCAACCACCTGATCGGAATCGGCGGAGCCTACCAGCGCAATTTCGACTACCATTCCCGGTCGGACAACGGCGCCGGAGTCAATAACTCGATCACTTATGAATCCGCGAACGCGGGCTTCAACTGGACCACGCCTTCGATCCAATATATCCCCACCACGGTTCCCTCCTCCGCGTACTCCACTTACGAAACACTATACGCCGAAGTGACCGGGATGCTCTCGGCCACGCAGTTGATGTACACGCGCAAGGGGCAGCAGTTGAACCTGCAGCCGGTGGGGTCGAACGCCACGGACCGCGATATCATCCCGTACTACAGCGTCTATTTCAACGACGCGTGGCATGTGAAACCGAGCTTCACGTTCACCTACGGTGTGGGATGGAACCTGGAAATGCCGCCCTACGAGCTCAATGGCTCGCAGGTGCTGCTGGTCGATTCGAACGACCAGCCGATCGACGCGCTGAGCTTCGTCGCGCAGCGGGAGAAGGCAGCGCTGAACGGCTCGTCCTACACGCCGACAATCGGGTACAACCTGATCCGCAATATCGGGAGCGGACCGAAGTATCCTTACACGCCGTATTACGGCGAATTCAGCCCGCGCGCATCGTTCGCGTGGAATCCGCATTCGAGCGCTGGGTTGCTCGGGAAGGTGTTCGGCAACGGCAAGACGGTGTTGCGCGGCGGGTACGCGCGGATTTTCGGGCGGCTGAACGGCGTCAACCTGGTGCTGGTGCCGCTGCTCGGGCCGGGGCTGCTGCAGGGCGTGGTGTGCCAGAATCCCCTCTCGAACGGAACGTGCGCGGGCAGCGGCGTGGCGACGCCGGCCACGGCGTTCCGCATCGGAACCGACGGCATGAGCGCGCCGCTCCCCGCCGCCACCCCGACGCTGCCGCAGCCGTTCTATCCCGGCATCAACGGCAATCCGGAAACGATCGACCCCTACGGGCTCGACCCGAAGAACATGCGGCCGGACCGCACCGATAACTTTACATTTACGCTGCAGCGCGAGCTCAATTCGCACGTCCAGCTAGAGGTGGGATATATCGGGAAAATCCTGCGCAACGAATTCATGGAGATCAACCTGGATTCGGTTCCGTATATGACGACGCTCGGCGGCCAGCAGTTCGCCGCGGCGTACGCGCAGCTCTACCAGCAGATGTTCTTCAATGGCGTGAGCCCCGCCAATGTGACGGCGCAGCCGTTCTTCGAAGCGGCGTTGGGAGGCCCCGGCTCGGGTTTTTGCAAGGGCTTTGCGAGCTGCACGCAGGCCGTGGCGATGAAGTACAGCTCAGTGATCAAGGCGACCGGCGTCAGCGAATTGTGGAACGGGCTCAACGCGCAGCCGGGATGGGTGCTCGGCCGGACGATGTTCAGCCAGCCCGCTCCGGGAGGCACTCTGCCGCAGGTGACCGCCGCGGGCCTGGTGGGAAGCTACGGGTGGGGCAACTACAATTCGCTGTTCGTCACGCTGCGGACACGGGATTGGCACGGGCTGACCGCGATTTCCAACTTCACCTGGGGGCGGGCGCTGGGGACCGCGACCAACGTCCAGGCCACGAGCAGCACGGCGCCGCTTTCGGCCTTCGATCTGGGCGCCAATTACGGGCCGCAAGGCTTCGACTACAAGTACCTCTACAATCTTTCGATCTCCTACGCGGAGCCGTTCTTCCGCGGGCAGCGCGGCATCCTCGGGCACGTGCTGGGCGGATGGTCGCTCGCGCCGCTGTTCACGGCGCAGGGCGGAGGTCCGATCTCGGTCGGATACAGCGATAATGCGGGCGGGACTTACGAGGCGTTCGGCTCGGTGGGCACGCCGGGCACCAGCCTGTTCAGCACCAACGCGCAGCACGCGGTCGGCTTCATGCCGTACACCGGCGGCACAACGGCGCTGTACGGTGTGTTCGGGGACAGCGGCTCGAATATCGTCTACGGCACACAGGCGATCGGCGAGAAGGTGAACGGGTCGTATGGCGCGCTCGGGCTGAACATGTTCAGCGATCCCGGCAAGGTGTGGGGCGAATTCCGGCCGTGCGTGCTCGGCTACGATGCAAGCTGCGGCGGCGGGTCCAACATGCGCGGGCTGCCTACGTGGAATCTCGACGCCAACCTGATCAAGGATATTACGTTCCGGGAGCGCGCGGGCGTGATGCTGTTCATCACGATCACAAACGTGTTGAACCATTTTCAGCCGTCGAATCCGAGCTTCAGCCTGACGAGCCCGACCACGTTCGGGCAGATCACGGGACAGTCGAACACGCCGCGGAATATGGAGTTCGGGGTGCGCATTCACTTCTGAAACTGGGGGGCTGCGAGACGGCGGACGGCTCATAATGAGCCACCTGCGAAAATCCGCCCTCATGAAATCAACGGGTTGCAAACGGCGGTGGCTCATTTATGAGCCGCCGGGGCGCGCAAGGAGGTTCCTCCGGCGTGCGGATTGCGCCGAATGGCGCGGCGAGTGGGGACGCTTTCGGTGGCTGGTTTGCGTCGCAAATCGCACACGGTTTCCGCACGGTTCTCTGGAGTGGACTCCTTCTTGCTTCGGCAAGAGCATGATCCGGAAATTGAAATCGGGAGAGTACCGGCTCTATTCGCGGAAAGTCGATCCGAACACCGGGCGGCGGCGGAATCTGGGAACGTTCCGGACGCGCGAAGCCGCGGAGAAGCATGAACGCGAGGTGCAGTTTTTCAAACGGGCGCACTGAGCTGGGAGGCAGTATGAAAGCAGTAGCGGGAGTGTTCCGATCCCGGGACGCGGCGCGAAAGGCGGCCGCGGACCTGCTCGGTTCCGGGTTCCGGCACGAGCAGGTAGCGGTGCTTTTTCCAGGCGTGGGTGAAGAGCAGGTGCATGCGCTGCCGCAATCGGCGACCGAGCAGCCGGGCATGGGCAGCGCGATGGGCGGCGTTCTGGGAGCGGCACTGGGAGCGGCCGGGGGGTTCGAACTCGGAATCGCCGCAACGGCGCTGATTCCGGGCCTGGGACCGGTGCTCGCGGCGGGCGTCGCCGGCGCGGCCATTTTGGGCACCGGCGGATTGATCTCCGGGGTGAAACTGGGGGGCGGAGCGGAGGAGAGGAGCACCCCAGGGCTTCCTTCGGATGAGATCTATTTTTACGAGGACGCGCTTCGGCAGGGACGCTCGATCGTGGTGCTGCTGGCGGAGGGCGAGGAGGAGGCGCGGCGCGGCCACGATGTTCTGGCGCAGCACGGCGCCGAGAGCATCGATGCGGCGCGGCAGTCCTGGTGGATCGGGCTGCGCGATGCCGAGGCGGAACACTACCGGGCGCTGGGGCACAACTTCGAGCAGGACCAGCAGATCTACCGCGCCGGGTTCGAATCGGCATTACGGCGCGAATGCCGCGGCAAAACGGTGGAGGAAGCGGCCGATTGCCTGAAGTGGTGGTATCCGGAGACGTGGGACTCCGAACCGTTCCGGCGCGGGTTCGAGCGCGGGCGCGAGTATCTGATGCGGGTTGACGCGGAGTACGGAGCGCCGCGGACGCGGTCGGCGGGCTGACGGCGGCGGTCCTTACGCCACCTGCCAGTACACCGAATAGCGCTTGCCGAAGATGCTGTTGAGAGGGACGAGCGCAACGTCCTTCTGCTGCCCGGCCGTACGGAATTGAAGCGGGCCATCGGCCGGCTTGATCCACGAGCTCAGATCGCCGGACGCGCGGAAGGACGGGATCTCGATCATCGGGACCGGCGGCGGCGCGTCCGGGCGGCGCGGCGGGTTGAAGCCGGGGCGCGGGATGCGCGGGGCGTTCGGCCCGACGATCAGGCGCTCGGTCAGGCCCTCCGAACCGAGATCGCCGGCCAGCACCAGCGGGCCGTAGAGGAACGCCTGCGTCGAGTGATCGTCCGGCATCGCTTCGGCGCGGAGAGTCATGGGCAGCGACATCTCGATGCGGTCGCCGGCTTTCCAGGCGCGTGTGATGGCCAGGTAACTGCCGGGCGCGGCGGAGGCTTCGAGCGCGCGCCCGTTCACCTTCACGGTGGGGCTCGTTTCGAGCCAGGCCGGAATGCGCAGGCGCAGCGGCATGGCAGCGCCGCGGGCCGCGGTCACGACGAGGGTTGTGCCGGGCTGCTCGGGGAATTTGGTTTCCTGGCGCAGGCGGAAGCCTTTTTCGGTCCAATCCAGCTCGGAGGGGATGAAGAGGTTCACGTAGAGGCCTTCGCGGTCGTGCCAGTAGATGCTGTCGTTGAGCTTGGAGTATTCCTCGACGCCCGTTCCGGTGCAGCACCAGAAGGATTGATCCTCGGTGTTGAAGGTTTTCCAGGCGCCGGGGGTGAGCGAGAGGTAATACTGCGTGTAGCCGGTCTCGGGCTGAATGGTGCCGATGCGGTGGTTGAGCAGGAGCTTCTCGTAGTAATCGAAGTAGCGCGGGTCGGCGGTCCAGCCGTAGAGATGCCGCGTGAGCTTCATCATGTTGTAGGCGCAGCAGCACTCGGCGGTGGCGACGCTCATTTTCAGCTCGTGCGCGAGCTCGCGCGGCTGCGCCTGCCAGGACTCGCCGTTGCTCGTGCCGCCGGTGACGTAGGAGCGCGCGCCGGTGACTTCGTACCAGAAGAAATCGGCCACGTCATGGAAGCGCGTGTCGCCGGAGATTTCATAGCGGCGGGCGGCGCCGATGACCTCCGGGATGTGCGTGTTCACGTGCAGGCCGCGCAGCTCGTCGCGGCGCATCGCCAGCGGATTGACGAAGCGCTTTTTGGTGAAGCGGTCGCCCGCCTTCGCCCACTGATCATTGTTGGTGACGGCGGAAAGATTGTAGAGCACTTCGGCCATGCCGCCGAATTCGTCCTCCAGAATCTCCTGCATGTGAGCTTCGCTTTTTGCGGCGCTCCAGCGGTCGGCCCAGTCCGCCATGCCTTCGACCACTTGCAGCGCCTCCCGATTGCCGGCGAGCTGGTGCATATCGAGCAGCCCCGCCATGATCTTGTGGATGGTGTAGAACGGCGCCCACGGCAGCCAGCTCGGGTCGGGCCGGCCGGTGGCGGGGTCGATGGGCCGCGGCTTGCCGGAATGCGCGTCGAGGCGATCGAAGAGCTCGGTGGGGAAGGCGCTCAGGTAGCCGCCGCCCAGCTTCTGCTGGCATTTGGCGAGCCCGGCGACGATTTCGTCGCCTTTGCTTTTGGCCTCGCGGTCGCCGTTGGCGGCGAGCTGCGCGCTCGCGGAAAGGAAATGGCCGGTGAAGTGGCCGCGGAGCTCGGTGCCGCGTTTGCCGTCGTCCGGGGCTTCCCAGCCTCCGAAGGGTTTGGCGTCGCCGACCGGGAGGCCGGCGTTCTGGCGGAAATTGTAGAGCAGGCGGTCCGCGGCGAGGCGGCCCATGTAGCCGCGGTTCCAGCCCGCGGCCTGCGTGAACTGGCCCGGCAGCAGCTTGACCTGAGCCATGGGGAACGGCAGCGCCTTGGCCGGAACGTCCCGGCGCGCGAACTCGATCGGGCCGTCGAACGGCGGCACCTCGGGCGGCGGGCCGAAGCGGCGCTGCGCGGTATTCGGATTCGGCGGACCGGCGGGCTGCTGGGGCGTGGTCTGCTGGGCGAGTACGGCGGGAGCGGCGGCGGCGCCGGCGAGCGCGGCCGCGAACGTGCGGCGGTTCAGGCGCGGAGATCTCTTCGAAGCTTTCATTTCACGGTCCATTTCTGCAATCCAGCGGCATCATTCGGGTGCACGGCGGGTTCGCTGCGCGGCTTGTGGCAGCCGCCGTACCGGTGAACGGCGGTGAACGGCACAGGCTCAACGGAATTGTCACGCTGGCCCTCCGCCGCCGCCAGGGACGCCGGCAGCGGGAGCACCGCAATCGTTTCCATGATTGCCGCCATTATAAATCGGCCGCTTGGCATTTGGGGCGGACTACCGAAAGGCCTATTGTGCACGCGGGCGGTGAAGCCGTTAAAATATGGCGATCTATGCCCCATTCCGCTCCAGCCGCCGGAGAGCAAACCTTCGTCCGCGGCCTCAACCTGTTCGACGCCACGATGGTGGTGATCGGCGTCATGATCGGCTCCGGCATTTTCATCGTCTCGGCCGACATGTCGCGGCTCATTGGCAGCCCGGGATGGATGCTGATGGCGTGGGGTATCACGGGCGTCCTCACCATCACGGCCGCGCTCTCCTACGGCGAGCTGGCCTCCATGCTGCCGCACGCGGGCGGCATGTACATCTACCTGCGCGAGGCGTTTTCCCCGCTGTGGGGCTTCCTCTACGGCTGGACCCTCTTTACCGTGATCCAGACCGGCACCA
>DATGMB010000226.1:0-39212 GCA_035293845.1 Bryobacteraceae bacterium | reverse complement strand
GACGCGCTCGTGATCGTGCAGAACTGCGTGGCCGTCGGCCCCAGCCATGCCTGCCCCAGGTTGCCCGGCACAATCGTGTAATCGAACGCTCCCAGCGCCGGCTCCTGCGGGAAGCTCTGGAGCGCGCTGGCGCCCGTGCCCGCCGTGAAGCTCGCGGAGTCCACCAGATCCTGCGCCAAGCCTTTGAAGCGGACTTCGTGATAGTCCCCGTTCACCAGAATCTCCATCTGATCCACCGCCGCGCCGTGCAGCAACCGCTGCACCGCGGTTGTGGGATCCCAGTAATCGAAGATGCTGGCGCTCGGGAGTGTCGTCGCAGGTGTGTACGTCACCGCCGCTCCCACCGGCGATCCGCCGGCCGGCATCGCCGTGAATGGCGCGTTCAACTGCACGGTGCTCGCGTCCACCACCGCCGCCACAAACCGGAGCTCTGATCCGCACGCGACCGCCTGCCCCGGCACGAGCCCGTGCGGCGCCGCAAACCCCAGCCGGCCCGCGGTGGTGTACGTGCCCACCGTTCCGCCGTTGTAGCTCAAAGGCGCGCCGCCCAGCCCTGCCTGAAACAGCGGGCCGTACGCCGGCGTTCCCGTCTTCGGCCACGTCGTGAGATACGTCCGCAGCTCGAACGTCGTGCGCCGTCGCCCCCCGGGCGGCGTGCCGGGAAACGTCCGGCTTCCGCTCTTGTCTTTGCGCGCTGGCGTTTCGATCTGCTGCTGTGCCGTCAATTTCAGCGCCGGGATCCGGTTGGCCGCCGTGATCGCCGCCACCTGTCCATAACCGCTCTCGAGCGCCGTATAAAACCGGTTCGCGTATGAAAGAACATAAGACATAATTGCCTCCTCAAACTCTCCCCAAAGCCCCCCGATCCCCGATCCCTGACCCCTGACCCCGGCCCCCTAACTCACGCTCGCCCCCACCTCGAACGTCACCTTCGCCGTCTGAAGGAAGTTCTTGCCGCCGCGCTTTACCGGGCCGTAGGAGACCTGGTAATTCCCGGCGAAGTACATGCCGCCGCCCCAGTCGCCCCGGCTGGCGGTCAGCGTCTGCGTGACGGCATCGACATACTGCTCGAGCGCATCGCCGATTCCGTCCATCTGGTCCTGCGAATGCCGTACCTCGATCGCCAGCGCCACCGTTCCGGAAAAACTCAGGAACTTCTCGCGCTGATCGTTGACCAGCTTTTCGCAGTAAACGTTGACCGCCGGATACTGCACCGCTCCCGCCCGGTCCGCCAGCTCCGGCGGCGCATTCTGCGAAACAATCTGGATCGCCGCCGCGATGGCCGCCCCCGGTTCGGTCAGCGCCGCCAGGTTGGCATTCAGCCCCGCGGGCGCCGTCAGATAGCCCTTCAGCTTGTTCAGCGCCGTGCTTCCGATCAGTGTCGCCATCAGCCCCTCTGAATGATCCGCGGTACCGCGTGGAACCAGCTAGGGGCCTGTCCGCGCCCCGGAGCGCTTCCCACGGTGACAACCGCTGCGGTCTGCGTCCATGTCGCGCCCACTGCGATCGGCTGAGCGTTCTGCCGCACCATCGCATCCGGCGCCGCGCCTGCATAGACATTCCAGCCCGTGACACAGCCCTGGCCGTCAGGGAACGGTCCGTCGTTGGCCGGCTTCGGCTGTACCGTGAACCCGCTGGCCGTCGTCGTAATCGCCGCTGGAATCGCGCTCGCCCCCTCTTCGCCGCCGGCGTTCAGCCACGCCATCGTGACGTAGTACGTCCCGTCCGGAACCGCGCCCGCGGCCGGCTCCACATCGGGAACCTGCGCGCGTGGAACCGGCCGCGGCACAATCCCGAGTCCCGTCAGGATCAGCCGCTCGTACGCCCACTTGCCCAGCCCGCTGAAGTGGTCGCGCTTGTTGGCATAGCGATCGTTCAACTGGTTGTAGTAAGCATCTCCATAGACCATCTCGAGCGTGCGGTACGTATGCCACAGCCGCAGCGCGGGCGTCACCGCCACGTGCGTGAGGCGGTAGGGCCCGCACAGCCCCGGCCCCACGCCCGGCCTGCGCAGCACGGCCTCCAGGTCGATCGCGACGGCCTCCTGCGCCGCCGCCAGCTTCCGCGTGAGGTCGATCCCCTCCACGCTGGCCACGTTGAGGACCTGCGAATCCTGCGCCGCCAGGTCCTCGATGGCCGATACCGGCCCATCCGTGAACAGTGCCATGCCTTACACCTTCGTGGCGCCCGAGCCTTCGACCTCGGCCGCCGGCACCACCGCAAAGCGGATCTGCGCCGCCATCGTCCGCTTCTTGGCCTCCTCCGCGGCCTGCGCCTGCGCGCTGCGAAACTCTGCGGCTTCGTCCTCACTCGCCAGCCGCGCCGCCCCATCCACCACCATCTTGGCGGCGACCCGCTTCGGCACCTCGGTCTTGACCCCCGCTTTGCCGCCGTCCGGCGTCTCATTGCTGACCACCACGGTGTGGTCCCCGGAAATCTGGCCCTCGGTCTCGTGAATTTTCTGGAAGTATGTTCTGAGATTCATCTCTGCCTCTCCAAATAGATAGGCCACGAATGCCCCGCTACTCGCGTGCACCCGTGGCCCTGATCCCTAACCCCTGACCCCGATCCCTGATCCCCGGCCCCTACGTGTTCACCTGAATGCCCGCCTGGTTGCGCAGCACGCCGCAGCCGTAGAGCACGTCCACCGTGAACTGCTGCGTCAGCGTGTTCGGCTGATAGCTCATCACCACGCGCATCCCGAAGTTGCCCAGTTCGGCGTATTCCGCGATCCCGCCCGTACCCGGCAGCGGCTGCGGCAGGCGGCGGACCACCAGACCGATCGCATCCCGAGTGAAGCCGAGATTGTGGGTCGTTACCGGGCTGCTCCCCGTCTTCTGCACGAACTGCGACCGGAAGACGTAAAAGTCCTTGATCTTCCCGATCGTGCCGTCGATCATCGCGCGCAGCCCGGCGTCGCCCGCGTTCTGGAACTCGCTGAAGCGCTCGATCTGCCGCCACGTCGAATAGGTCGCGGCGTCCACCACCATGAACTTCTGCTGCGACGCCGGAATCTTGGCCAGGAACAGCGCGGTTTCTGCCGCGTCGATCGTGGCCTCCGTGATCGGCGTGCCCGCCGTTCCCACCGGAGTGTTGGCCGTGAAGTTCGCATACAGGCTCAGCAGCGACGTTTCGATGCTCTCCGCGATCGCCACGACCGCCGGCTCCATGTAGATCTTGAGCAGATCCGGCACCGCCAGCACCTTCGTCACATCCGGAATCTGGAAGGTGGCCTCCGCATGCGTGTTGAGCACGATCGGAGCGCTCGAAATCACCGGCGTCTGCACCGTGACCGTCCCGCCGTCCAGAATGTTGTTGGCCTGCATGGCAGGCGGGATGAGCACGTTCACCGTATCGCCGGCCTGTGCCAGCACCGGCTCGTAATCGCGGTTGACCAGGTTACCCATAACGAGGTTCCCGACTAAGGCGGGCAGCGCATCCGCCGCCACCAGCTTGACAATCGCGCTTGCAACGTTTGTTGATGTAATTCCCGACAAGTTATCCTTCTCCTAAGTTGAATTCAGCCCGCCCGGCTGCGCCGGCCCGGGGCCGCAAAGCGGCCGGTCAAGGCGGGAGCCCTGACCCCCGATCCCTGACCCCCGCGCTTACATGCCTTTCAGAGTCTGCGACGCGACGCGCACGATCTCCTCGCGCACCCGCTGCATCTCCTCGGCGCTCATGCCCGGCCGAATCCGATCGATATCGATCGTTTCCCGCCCGGCGCTCGGCGACTTCGACGTGGCCGTGACTCCCGTTCCGCCCGCGATTCGTGCCGGCAGAAACTCCGGGTTCTCGGCAACGAATCCTGACAGGTACTCTTTAACCGGCACCTCGCCCGATTCCGTTCGTGCGATGAGCCGGCCGTCCTCGGTCCTCGAGATCCCGTCCTGCACAGCTTTATAGGCGAGATCGATCTTGGCAACCCCGAGCCGCTGCAGTTCGCTCCGAATCGCCGAACTGCGCTCCACTTCCGCCGCCGCCTGGCGGCTCCGTTTGTTCTCTTCCACGAGCTCGTTCACGCGGCGTTCCAGTTGTTCGCGGCGGCGGCGCTCCTCGAGCAGCTCCGCCTGGTGCGCCGGCGCGCTCTTGTTCTGCTCCGCCGCTACATACTCCTGAATCGCCTGCCGCACGATGCTCTGTACGTCCAGTCCTTCCATAAGCCTCCTGAGTCTGTTCTGGCGCAGGCCGTAGCCTGCCTACGAATCGATTTCTTCGACGACGCGGTTTTTCACCTCCTGCCTGGCATCGCACAGATACTTCAATGCCAGCTTCTTGAAGATTTGCTTGCGCAACGTCTCCGAGCCGATCCCCAGCTCCAGCAGCTTCTTGGCATCGTCCAGTTCGTTGCTGAAGTCCTGGATGTCGAACTCATCCAGCCCGGAAACATCGATCGTCACGCCGTCCTGGCGCGCCCCGGCAATCGACTGCAGCACCTGCCGCAGCGAGTCCTTGACGGCGTCCCCGTAGGCCTTCAGCACTTCGTTCGTAATGCTGAAGTCCCGCTCCTTGCTGACGCCGGACCGCGTGTCGCTGGCCGTGCCGGCTTGGTTCATCAGATAGCAGACGCGGTAAATCTCGTCCTTCAGCCGGACCAGATTGTCCGCCGCTATCTGATAAACCTTGCCTTCCGGTTCGGTCCACCCGAACCGGTCTCCGGAGCCGAGCTGGATGTAGTACGACTCCCCGACAATCTGGTCCCACTCCCGGTCCGAATAAACCACCGGGGTCGCAAAGAGCCCCATGGTGAGCGCCCAGGAAAGGGCATTGGACTTGTTGAAGTGCTCCAGTTGCAGGAGGGCCGCCTTGTTCACCAGCCACAGGCCGTCGGAAATCGTCATCCGGAAGACCGGCACGCGGCCGAGCGGCGCCAGGCCGTGCCGCCCTTCGTCTACGAGCTCGATACCGCCTCGCTCGCCCGTCTTCCGGTAAACCTGGAAATTCTCGCGGTCGTAATAGATCCAGCGTGTCTCCCGCTCCCATTGCGCATCGGTCACGCGGGATTGCTGCAGGCAGGAGGTGCGCAGCACGATCCAGTCGAGCCCGCCGGAGTCGTCGTAATTCCAATTGATCACTTCCTCCGGGCTGTAATCGACCAGGTAGGCGCGCGAGCGCCCGCTGGCGTCTTCCTCGGCGCGCGTGCGGGAGGGCCCCGCCGCGCGCGGGAAGTCCACCACCGTGTAGCTCGCCCCGTATACCAGCGTCTGCACGAACTGCCGCCGGAAGAATTCGCTCAGCGTGGTGCCCTTGCAATCGCAATCGTCCGCGAATGCCGCGTAGAATTCCTTGGCCCCCTCGTCGTTGCCCTCGAAAGTCAGCATCGGCTCGCGCCGCATCAGCGTGGCGGCGTACCAGTCCACGATCGATCCGATGTAGTTCTCGTAGAAAACGCGTTCCAGGCGTTCCTGGTAGATCTGTCCCGGCTCCCGGTTGCGCCGCAGCAGGTATTGCGCCGCGTTCAACCGGAATCGCTCGCCACCGGCATACAGATCCTGATACTGGCGCCACATGGCCTTGCGCGCCGCATATTCGGGATGTTCGCGATTGATATTTACCATTTCGTTCTTCCTGTTGGCCCCGTCCCGTTCCCTAATTCACCGGCAGCCGGTTACGGCGCGGCCCGACCGGCGGCTTGTCCACTTCATAGAGCAGATATCCGAGAGCATCGGATAAGTGCGTGCGCATCCGGTCCCGATCTTTATCGATCTGACTGCTGTCTCCCTTGTACGCGACCTGTTCGAAGTCTTCGATCAGCCCCTTGCACCCCGGATCGATCAGCAGTCGTACATCGCCCGCAGCCGATTGCAGCAGCCCGTTCACCTTGTTGATCCGGTCGCGCACCGCCGGATTTGCCTTCGGCACCCGGTACTCGGTCCGCAGCCTCGCGTGCGCGCGGAAATAATCGCGAATCATTTCGTAATCAGACGAGCCGGTCGATTGCGAATGTTGCCCCGCCGCGTCCCCGTAGATAAGAACAGGGCCCTGCGAACTCCCGTATCGCTTCAGGAATTCCTCGCATGCCATTCGTGTGGTCGCGTGGCGCAGCATGATCTCCCCCAGTACCCGGAACTCGTCCCCATCTCTCTGCACGACCACGGAGCACATCGGGTCCACGTTGAAGTCGAGCGCCCACAGCAGGGGCAGCCCCGTCTTGTACTGGACCGGCTGCACGTGCAGCCGCCGGTCGAAGCAGGAATACACGCGGTTGCCGTCCGCCGCCAGATACTCGCCCAGGACCTCCTGCTGATAGAACCGCTGGTCGTAACTATCGGCCAGGCGATCGTAAAAGTCCGGTACTTTCTCCAGCAGAAACCGGTTCTCCGCCGGCTTCGCGAGAATCGCCTTGTACCCCGCCTTCGGACGGTCGATGAACCGCTTGTAGACCCAGTCATGGCCCTTCGGGGTCCACACCGCGAAGCCGCACAGCCGCGTTGCCTTCGGGTCCCGCAGGCGGCCTTCGAGCCGTAGCCAGGCCTCCTCGGACGTGTACGTCAATTCATCCACGCCAAACCACGCCAGGTTGGTGCCGCGTAACCGCTCGTAATCTTCGAGCGGCCGGAATACGATCCGGGACCGCGTGTCCTTCAGCGTGATCGCGTTCTCGGCTTTGTTCTGCTCGTACGGAATCTCGTTCGCATCGAGCGTCTCGAATAACGCAGTCTGCGTGATGTCCCGCAGCATCGCGTAAGTGGGAGCGCCGAGCAGCCCCATCCTCCCCGGATTGAGGTAAGTGAGCCGGATCGCCTCCTGACAGAGCGCCTGGCTCTTGCCGCTGCCGATCGGTCCCGAGAACCCTTTGAACCGGCAGTTGAGGTTGTGAAACTGCCGCTGCGAGGGCAACGGCTCGTAGACTATGCCTCGTCGGATTTTGGCCCGTCGACCCACGAAACCGTCACCTCCTTCGGTGTGCTCTCCGCCAGCTCCTGCGAAATCTGGAGCAGCTTCACATACTCCGCCAGCGTGATATCGCAGGTCTCTTCGCTCATGAGCTTTGCTTCAAACGTGCTGAGCGCATTCTTGATGGCCTGTTTCCTCGATGGTTTCCTCGCTGCTTTCGTCGCACCCGTTGTCGCCCCCGTCGTCGCTTCCGTCGTCGCTGCCTTCGTTGTTTCCTTGGTCGTTTCCTTCGTCGTTGCCTTCCTCGTCGCCATTCGTCATCCCCTTAAAAGCAAAACGGCTCCGCTGCGGCGGCGGGCGACGCGAAGCCCGTTCACCGCGGCGGAGCCGCCATGGCTCCCGCTGCTGGTTAGACAGTAACACTCACCAACACGTCAACTTTAGCCCACGATCGGTAAGTGATTGAAAAGGGAACGAAAATTGTTTTAGAAATGGCGTGATAAAACGAAAAAGACCGTCCGCGGCGCCGCCAAAAAGCCGCTAATGGTTCGTCAATAGGTATTTCCCGCCCGACTCTCGCACCCGAATCAGCGGATGTCCGATCACCCGTTCGATCCTCGGCACCCGCGGCCCCTCCGCCACCAGATAGTAGCGCTCCGGGCTCGACCAGAATCGCTGCAGGTCCGCGTCGGAGATAAACACGTCCTTCGGCGCATCCGGAGCGTAGCTCCCGTATTCCAGGTTGTTGACGCGCCCGTTCAACAGATATGCGCGGCGGTTGGTGTAGAAGAAAACCGAGGAAAACGTGTAATACTGATCGTCCACGATCAGCTTGCCCGGCGGCGCCTCCAGCAGCGCTTCGGCCAGCGGCCGCGAGGACATGTACGGGTCGAACACCACCATCGCCAGCCGCGCCGCATGGAAGAACAGGATCATCATCACCGTCAGCGCCGCGATCGCCCGCCCGCCGGCATCCCTGGCCCGCCAGGCCCCGATCGCTCCGATCGCAAACGCGATGCCCGCAACCGCCAGCGGCAGGCGCAAATACGCAAATGCCCCCAGCGTGAGGTCCGTCATGTGCCCGAGCGAGAGCGTGTAAACGGCGGGATTCTGGTTGAGTGCGGCGGCAATGTCTCCCGGCGCCGGCAGGTCCCGGACCATCCACAGGATCGCGCCGATCGCCGCCGCGGCCGCGCCCGCGACAGCCGCCGCGATGCGCGTCCCCCACCGCAGCCATGGCCCGTCCGTCGCCAGCGCGCAGCCGATCAGCATCGCCAGCGCCGGATAGCACGGCATCGAGTAGTATTCCTGCGTGGTCGAGAAGGTGAAAAATCCGAGAACGAACCCGCACCAGCAAAGCGCCAGCAGGCGCGTGCGCGACGCGCGGTCCGGTTTCCGGTAACTGAGCTTCACTGCCGCCGGAAGGTACACGCTCCACGGGAACAGCCACAGCAGGTGAAACAGCCAGAACCACACCCGCGGCACGGTGTTGTAATCCCGCGGATACCGCAGGTTCAAAAACCGCAGCACGTGCTCGTTGATGAAATAAAACCAGAAAAAACCGTGGTACGAGCCGCTCTCGCTGTGCATCGTGAAATCGAGATACGGCGGGTTGGCGAGCGTGGCCAGCACGTGCCACGGCGCGGCGATCGCCAGAAACAGAAGCGTTCCCGTAACAGGCCGCAGCCGCACCCACGCCTTTCGCGACGTGATCTGGCCGGTCAGAAGAAGGTAAAGCAGGCCCGCGCCGATCGGGAATACCGCCGCGATCAGCCCCTTCAGCAGCAGCCCCGTGCCCATCGCGGCCCACATCAGGTACGCCCATCGCGCGGGGTGCGGTTCGTCCTCTTCGAGCGCGCGCAGCAGCCCCCATAGCGCCGCCGTGATCGCCAGCGTCAGCACCACGTCCGGGATGAGGATCCGCGTGAAAAGGAACAGGCCGGCGCAGGTCGCGAGAGCGAGTCCGCTATAAAGGCCCGCGCGCCGGCCGAAGGCCCATGCCGCAAAAGCCGCCGTTACCCAGCACAGCAGGACCGTGCACAATGCGATGGGGATGCGCGCCGCCCAATCGTGCGGCCCGAAAATCTCGTACGAAACCGCGATCATCCAGTATTTCAGCGGTGATTTTTCGAGGTACGCCACCCCATCCAGCCGCGCCGTGACCCAGTCGCCCGATTGCAGCATGTTGCGCGCAATCTGCGCCTGCACGGCGTCCACATCGTCCATCAGGGAGGGTGGGCTGACGATGCAGCCCAAAAAAATCAACGCGGCGACAAGGATTACGATCAGCCGATCGCGAGTACGGGGGCCGGTGTCCTCCCCGCGGCCTGCGCCGGCGGAGGGACCTCCACTTTCCATCTTTTCATCCACAGGAAAAGCGTTAGCAGGCCCCATAAGTGATATCCAACATTGGTTCGCCGCTCCATATGATCCCGTATGAGCGACTCGACGGCGCGCCAGTTGAAAATTCCTGTCGCCTCCACGGTGTCTTCGTTCAGTGTATCGAGAAGCAGGTGCCGCAGGGGACCGCGGAACCAGTCGTGCGTGGGAATGTCGAACCCGCTCTTCTTGCGGTCCAGCACGGCCGGCGGCAGCTTACCCCGCATCAGTTTCTTCAGAATGAACTTCTGCCGGAATCCGCGGACCTTGAAATCCTGCGGCAGCGCGGCGGCGAAATCCACGATGCGCGGGTCCAGAAATGGCGGCCGCACCTCGATCGAGTGCGCCATGCTCATCCGGTCGGTCTTGTACAGGATGTCGTCGGGAAGATAGTAGTGCTGGTCGACGGTGAGATAGCGGTCCACCGTGCCGCACCGCTGCAGATCGAGGCTCGCCACCAGCGTTTGCAAACCGTTGCCGTTGGCGCCGGGGCGGATCTGTTTGCGCTGCTGGTTGGAAAACGTTCCGTTCCAGAAGAAGTGCGCCTCGTCCGGGTCCAGCCAGCTCCCTTCGATCCACCGTTTCAGTTTGTATTCCAGGCTGATCTTCTCGTCGGAGACCGGCAAGTAGCGGTCGAGCGCGGCGTGCACCGCGCGGCGGAATGGCGAGGGCACCAGCCGGAATGGCCGGCTCAGACGGTCGGCCAGGTAGGTCACGTAGCCGCCGAACAACTCGTCGGCGCCTTCGCCGGAAAGCGCCACGGTCACGTGCCGCCGTGTCATCTGCGATAAGTACCAGACGGGCAGCGCGCCCGCATCCGCGCCGGGCTCGTCGGAGTAGTACGCAATATCCTGGATCGCCTCTTCCAGGCCCACGTCCGGATTGAGATCGAATTCGTGGTGATCGGTGCCGTAAAAACGCGCAGTTTCGCGGAAATATTCGCTCTCGTCGAAGCTGCGGCCGGCGAATGACACCGAGAAGGTCTTCAACCGTCCGCTGCACTGTTCGGCCGCGTAATGCAGCACTGTCGAAGAATCGATGCCGCCGGACGCCCACACGCCGATCGGCACGTCCGCCGCAAGATGCTCGCGCACGGATTCGCGCAGCAGGTGATCCAGCTCTTCCTGCGCCGCCTCGATGGTCCACGCCCTGGCCGGCCGCGGTGCAGCCGCCGGCTTCATCCACGGCTCGCCCCAGACGCGTCCGTTGCGCCAGTCCAGAAAATGGCCGGGCCGCACCTTACGGATGCCCTCGATGAGCGTGTGCGGCCCCGGCACGTAATTCACGGCAAGGTAGGCGTCGAGAGCCTCCACATCGAGCACGCGCGGCACCGTGGGGTGCGCCAGAATTCCCTTCAATTCGCTGGCAAAATAGAGGTCTTCGCCGTCGCGGAAGTAGTAAAGGGGCTTGATGCCCATGCGGTCGCGCGCCAGCACCAGCCGCTTGCGCGACTCCGTCCAGAACGCCGCCGCGAACATACCGCGGAACCGCGAAAAGCAGTCCGTGTCCCACTCCAGAAACGCGTGGAGCACGGTTTCGGTGTCGCAGCGCGAGTGGAAACGGTGGCCTTTCGCTTCCAGTTCCGCCCGGATTTCCTGGTGATTATAGATTTCGCCGTTGAACGCCAGCACCGTATCCCGGTCGTCGCTGGCCATGGGCTGGTCGCCGCCTCGCAGATCCAGGATTTTGAGCCGCACGGCGCACAGCGTCGCCACACTTCCTTCCCAGACCCCCTGCTGGTCGGGTCCGCGATGGTAAAGCGCCTCGGCGATGTGTCCGGCGATCCCGCGGGACACAGTTCGGTTGAGGTGGGTGAACCCCGCTATTCCACACATGAACAGTGAATCCCCGTCCCCTTCTTGCGGGAACTTTCCGATCCATTCTAACGATGGATTGTGTTGACTATAACACACCGCGTCATGGCTGCGGATACCCGAAATGCGGGGATTGGGCGGTCACACATGCGGGGTTGCAATGCGTCGCCGCCTGCGCGTTTCCGGCCGCCGCCGGTGTATCCGGACACCCGCCAGCCTGAGGAAACCCATCGCCGCCCGCCGCTCGATCCAGAACAGGAGGAGCCACGCCACCGCCAGGATGCTCCAGACGTACGACGCCTTGGGCACCGCGGACTGCACCAGCCCCCGGGGACCCAGCAGGGCGCCGGCCGCTTCCACCGCCAGCAGCGCCTGGATTCCCACCATTACCAAACGGGTCGCCTGTGCCGCCTGGTCGCCGGCCGGCCGCCATCTGAGGCCGATGCGAACCAGAAGCAGCAAGATCAAGGTCAGCACCGCGCCTGCCGCGCCCAGCATCCCGCGCGCGCGGGCGCGCCGCAGGCGTTGCCATTCTGCGCAGCGGCCGGGGAGCCTGTCCAAAATTTGGGAATAGGGGCCCTCGGGTGCGCGGCAAACGATTGCCGCCATCTCGGCCGGTTCTCCCACTCGCTGCAAACGCAGGTATTCCGCCGAATTTTTCATCCGCCTCAAGGACGGGGGATACATCCGCACCAAATCGTCGAACTGTTTCACCTGTCCGGAGGCATCCTGGAACAGAGCGTCCTCCAGACTCGCGGCTTGCCGCCCTGCTACGACCAAACAGCCGGCGGGCACCGCGAGCAGGAGGGCGGTCAGCAGTACGAAACGCATCGCGGCTTCCCATTATGCCAGTGGTGCCGGCCCATGGCCGGCACTGCCCCGATCTTCAGCGCGCCCACGGCGGGCCGGGCCGCGAAAGTGCCCCACACCGTGGCTGGAGGGATTCCGCCCCCGCGTCGTCGTCCGCTCACGGCAGATTTCAGCCCGGTTACGGCCGCTGCCGGCCCGCTGGTGAGAATCGCCTAGCGGTTGAGGCCCCCGCCTCATCATACTTCCCGTATGACGCGGCTTCTGGTCTCGCTACTGCTGTCTTGCGCCTTGATGGTCCCGGCTTTTCCGCAATCGCTGGGCAATGCAGGCACGATCGAAGGCGCCGTGGTCGATGCTACGGGCGCCGCCGTTCCGAAGGCGGTGGTCACCATCCACCAGGCCGTCACGGGCTATTCCCAGTCCGCCGTCACGGACAATACCGGCAAATTCCGGCTCACGAATGTGCCGTTCAATCCCTACCACCTGGAGATCACGGCATCGGGCTTTGACGGGTACACGGAAGATGTCTCGGTCCGCAGCGCCGTCCCGGTGCAGGTAAAGGCGACGCTCGCGGTCAAGGGCTCCAGGCAATCGATTACCGTCGAATCCGCCGGAGCCGATCTGGTCGAAGTCGATCCCTCCGCCCACACCGATACCGACCGCAATACCATCGCGAAACTTCCCACCGTCGATCCCGGCGCAGGACTCAGCCAGGCGATCACGTATAGCACGGGCGGCGTCGCGGCCGATGCCAACGGTTTCTTCCATCCGCTCGGCGATCACGCTCAGGTCGGCTTTATCGTTGACGGCCAGCCCATCACCGACCAGCAGAGCAAAATCTTTTCCACGCAGTTGCCGGCCTCCGCCATTCAGAATATGGAGCTCGTGACCGGCAGCCCGCAGGCGGAATTCGGCGATAAGACCAGCCTCACCGCCAATATCACCACCCGTTCCGCACTCGGGGCCGGCAAACTCGTCGGCAATGTCGATCTCACCGGCGGCTCGTTCGGCACCTATGGCGCGGACGTCGGATTGGGCTACGGCACGGCAAAATTCGGCAATTTTCTCGCTGTGGACGGGCAGCGGAGCGGCCGTTTCCTCGATACGCCCGAGTTCACCCCGTACCACGACATCGGCAACAACCAGACCCTCTTTGACCGCCTGGACTTCCAGCCCGGCGGCAGCGATATCTTCCACCTGAACCTGTTTGCGGCGCGCAACGGCATCGAGATACCCAACAATCTCGATCAGCAGGAGGCCGGCCAGACCCAGCGGCAGCGGGTCCTCACCTGGAATATCGCGCCCGGCTACCAGCACACCTTCGGCTCGCACACGCTCCTTACCATCAACCCCTACGTCCGCAAGGACCAGTTCAACTACTTCCCCAGTTCGGATATTTTCAACGATCTGCCCACCACCCAGGCCCAGCAGCGGCAATTGCTGAACTGGGGCGTGAAAGCCGACGTTTCGACCACCTCCGGCCACCACACCATCAAGTACGGGGTGGATCTGAAGCAGACCCGGCTGCTCGAAAACTTTCAGTTCGGCGTCACCGACCCCACATTCAACCCCATCTGCGTGGATAGCAACGGCAACGCCGCCGGTCCGCTGACCGTCACCGATCCCAATGCCTGCGCCGGCCTCGGTCTCACCGCCAATCCGAGCCTGAATCCCGGCCTCGTGCCCTACGACTTGAGCCGTGGCGGCCAACTGTTCGCCTTCCATGCCACCGGAAACATCAACCAGGCCGCATTCTACGCCGAGGACACCATCACGCTCGGGAAACTCGTGCTCACGCCGGGGTTCCGCCTCGACCGCTATGACGGCCTGGGCACCGCGACCAGCCCGCAGCCGCGCCTCGGCATCGCGTACAACGTGAAAGGCGGCACCGTGCTCCGCGTGGCGTATGCCCGCACGATGGAAACGCCGTTCAACGAAAATCTCCTGCTTTCGAGCGCCACGGGCATGGGCGGGCTCGGGCAGAATCTCTTCGGCGCCGTGAGCGTGCCGCTCAAGCCCGGCAATCGCAACCAGTTCAACGCAGGCTTCGAGCAGGCCATTGGCAAATACCTGGTGATCGACGCCGACTACTTCTGGAAATACACGCACAACGCCTACGACTTCAACACGCTCGGCGCAACCACCATTACGTTTCCGATCGCCTGGCATAACTCCAAGCTCGACGGCGTTACCGGCCGGGTCAGCACGACCGATCTGCACGGTTTCCAGGCCTACTGGACCTTCGGCCACACCCGCGCCCGTTATTTCCCGCCCGAAGATGGCGGCCTGATCTTCCAGGGCGCGCCGCTCGCCGGCGGCGTTTTCCGCATCGATCACGACCAGGCCTTCCAATCCACGGGCGTCTTCCGCTACCAGCACAAGAAAGCCGAGTGGATCGCCTTCACCTGGCGCTACGATAGCGGTCTGGTGGTGAGCGGCGTGCCGGATGCCGGCGCGGCCCTGATCGGGGGCGCCGCCGGTCTCACACCGAACCAGCAGGTCACGCTCGGCCTGGCCTGCAACGGCGTGTATGCGACCGTGGCCAACCCGATTTACGACTGCGTGGGCCCCGGCGGCACGATGGGAAAGGTCACCTCCAAGCTGCTCACACTGCCGCAGGGCGGATACGACAACTTCCCCAGCCTGGAGAACGACGACCACAATCCGGACCGCGTCAAGCCGCGCAATGTCTTCAATCTCGGCATCGGCTCGGACAACCTGTTCCACAGCGAGAGCACGACCCACATCACGGCTTCGATCGATATCGCCAACCTGACGAACAAAGTGGCGCTCTATAACTTCCTCTCGACCTTCAGCGGCACGCACTTCCTCCAGCCGCGGACGGTGGTGGCGCACATCGGGCTGGTCTTCTGACCGGTTTCCGTCGGGTACAATACGCCGAGTGAGCCTTCGAGCCCTTACGCACCGGCGCGGTGTTCCGATCTATTTCGCGTTAACATTCGCCATCTCCTGGGCCGGCGCGCTGATCGTGGCCGCCCCGGCATTGCTCCACAACGGAACGCTTTCCAAGGAACGCGGCATCTTTCTATTCCCCGCGATGATCCTTGGACCGTGCCTCTCCGGCATCATCCTGAATTCTCTCGCCGGCGGGACGCCGGCCCTGCGGCGGATGGTGTTTCGGATGAGCCCGGGCCGCCTCGCGCCCGTCTGGTACCTGGCGGTGGCCGTTCCGCCGTTGTTGATCCTGGGCGTTCTTTTCTCGATGAGCAGCCTCGTTTCCTCGCACTTCGCCCCCAACCTCTTTTGGCTGGGAATTTTCTTCGGATTGCCGGCCGGCTTCATCGAGGAGATCGGCTGGACCGGCTTCGCGCTGCCCCACATGATCGAACGCCGCGGAGTTTTCCCGCAAAGCGTTATGCTCGGTCTGATATGGGGGCTTTGGCACCTGCCGGCCATTGATTTTCTCGGCGCCGCGACGCCTCATGGCGCGTACTTATTACCGTTCTTTCTGGCGTTCACCGCCGCCCTGACGGCCTTGCGAGTGCTGATGGCCTGGCTCTACGCGAATACGGGCAGCATCCTGCTCGCGCAGTTGGTGCACGCCAGCTCGACCGGTTCTCTGGTTTTGTTCAGCCCGCCCGCGGTTACAGCCGGCGAAGAGGCCGTCTGGTATCTGGGATATGCCGCCGCGCTCTGGGCCGTCGTGGGGCTGGTCTGGCTTCGCTACCGGGAGTTCGGCGGCCCCTACGCAAAGCCGGCGTAGCCCCCGGTTTTCACAATTCGTTTACAACTCGCCAACCAAGCCGCAGCCCCCCAAAAGTTACGATTTGGGAAAGGGTAAGGAGCTTATGGCATCGCTTTGTTTACCAACCGCAATCGGATACAGGGATGAACGGCTTCACATCGATTTTGAAAAGCGCCGCGTCTTCGTCAATTCCCAGGTCGTGAACCTGACGAGGAAGGAATTCGATCTGCTCAGCACGCTGGCAGCGCAGGCCGGCCAGACGCTGTCCCACAGCGCGCTGCTCGAACAGGTCTGGGGTTACAAGACCGGAACGCGCACCCGCACTCTGGATGTCCACATCTGCCGCGTGCGAAAGAAGCTCGCCTCGGCCGGCCGCGACTATATCGAGACCGTGCTCGGCGTCGGCACCCGGTTCATGCCGCGGGAAGAGGTCGCGGCCGGCTGGGTGGCCCGCGGCGCAAGCGTGCGCACCGTCGCCTGATACAATGGACCCCATTGATTGCTGCCGCGGCCTCCGATATGACGAGGCTCCGCGGCGTGGGGGAGAGGGGGTGCGCGGCTGAATGCAAACCATCCTGGTCATCGACGACGATGACAGCCTGCGCGATACCGTTGCGGTGCTGCTCGAAAACGAGGGCTACCGCGCGCTGACCGCGGCGGAAGGGCGCAGCGGGTACGAGCTGGCATTGACGCAGCGGCCGGATCTCGTGGTCGTCGATCTCCGGCTGCCCGGTCTCAGCGGCATCGAAATCTGCAAGCAACTGCGGGCCTCCAATGTCTCCACGCCGATCATCGTGCTGAGCGCGCTCGGCGACGAGGTGGATAAAGTCCTGCTGCTCGAAATCGGCGCCGATGATTACGTGGTCAAGCCCTTCGGGGCCCGCGAACTGGCGGCGCGGATCCGCGCCGTGCTCCGCCGGACCTCGACGGAATCGTGCAAGGTCATTCACGTCGGCCAGATCGAAATCGATATCGAGCGGCGCATCGTCAGGAAGGGCGCCGAGGAGCTGAAATTCACGCCCGCGGAATACAACCTGCTGAAGTTTTTCATCCAGAATCCGGACCGGCCCCTGACGCGCGACGCCATTCTGAACCAGGTGTGGGGCTACAGCTTCCTCTCGAACACCCGCACGGTCGATGCGCACGTCGCGCGGCTTCGCCAGAAGGTAGAGATCGATCCCAACGCGCCGCGCCACATCCTGACGGTCCACCGCGTCGGGTACCGGTTCCTCCCGTGACGCGGAGCGCGGCATGACGGGCAGCCCCAATTCGCGCGCGCCGGAGCGCACCATCCTCCTGGTGGACGACTCGGAAGGCGCGATCCTGAGCCTGGAAGTCGCGTTCGGGGAGATTCCCGGCATCCGCGTCGCGTTCGTCTCCTCGGGCGCGGAGGCGGTCCGCAGGCTGGAGCGCGGCGGGCAATCGATTTCGGCCGTCGTGACGGATATCCGGATGCCGGGAATGGACGGCTTCGCGCTGATCCGCCATATCCGCGCGGACCGGAAGCACTTTTCGATCCCCATCATCGTCGTCTCGGGCGACACGGACCCCGAGACTCCCGCCCGGACCTCGCAACTGGGAGCCAACGCGTTTTTCGCCAAACCATTCTCTCCAGTGGCCGTCCGGAAAACTCTGGAGAAACTGCTTTATGCCGCCGAAACTAAATAATCCGAGCCCGGGCAGGCCGCGCGGCCTGCCCTGCCGCAGCCTGACGGCGGTTCTGCTGGCCGGTCTGATCCTGAGCCCGGCCGCGTCCGCGCAAAGTGCCTCGGTCCCTTCGGCGCAAGTGGGCGGCGGCCCGGCCGCGCCCGCGCGATTCGCGCCGACCCCAGCGGTCTCGGCGCAAGGAGGCGTGGCCGCGGCCGGAGCGGCGCAAAACGCCCTGAATTCGGCCGCGCCCGCGCCGTTCGGGCCGGCTCCCGCAGCTTCGGCGCAAGCGGGCGCGCCCCCGGCTGCGCCGCAAAGCGGTCCGGAATTGCGCGAAATTCTCCAGCGTTTGGACCGTCTGGAGGCGCAAAACAAGGAGCTGCTGGCCAAGGTGAACGCGCTCCAGGAGGAACTCGCCGCGGCGCGCGGCGGCGCTACCGTCGCGAGCGACGAAAGCACCCCGGCCGCCGCCGGCCCGACGCTTGCCGAGCGCCTGGCCGCGCAGGAGGCCCGCACCGCCGAGCAACAGCAGACCAAAGTGGAATCCTCGGAGAGATTTCCCATCCGCCTCACCGGCATGGCCCTCTTCAACGTCTATCGCAACTCGGAATACTCCGGCGCCGCGGCCTTTCCGACGGCGGCGGTGGCGGGTGGAGCGAGCGGCGGCGCCACGTTCCGGCAATCCATCCTGGGGCTGGATTACTTCGGCCCCCATACTTTTGGCGGCGGCAAGATCAGCGGCTCCGTGCGCATGGATTTCTACGGCGGCAGCGGGCAGGCGCTCGATCAGGTGGTCCGCCTGCGCACGGCGTCGATCGGCATCGATTGGGCGGACCGGGGATTTCGCGTCGCGCTGGATAAGCCTCTGGTCGCCATGCGCGAGCCGGAATCGCTGGCGCAGGTCGGCGTCCCCACCCTGACCGGAGCCGGGAATCTCTGGCTGTGGATTCCGCAGGCGCGTTTCGAGCAGGTGTATCACTTCGGCGAATCTTCCGGCATCCGCGCCGATGTGGCCGCCGTAACGACGAATGTGGCCGGCCCGGTTTACGGCGCCAACCCGTACAAGAGCGCAAGCGCGGCGGCTGCGGGCGGCGATCCCACCCGCCCCGGCATCGAGGGAAGGCTGGAATTTTTCCGCGGAGGAGAGGACCGGCGCATCGAAGTCGCTCCCGCATTTCACCATAGCGTCGCGCACGTGGTCGGCTTGTCGGCGCCCACGGATGTCTACTCGCTCGACTGGCTGGCCCGCATCGTTCCCGCGCTTTCGCTTACCGGGACCGTGTTCACCGGAACCGACACCGCGGCCCTCGGAGGACTGCAGCAGGGAGTCCTGGTATACGGGACGCGCTACGCGGCGGCCGTCAGTTCGGCGGGCGGCTGGGGGCAGCTCACGTGGCGGGTTGCCCCGCGCCTCTGGTTCAATTTCTTCAGCGGCGAGGAAGCGCCGCGCAGGGCCGGGCTGCCCGCCGGCTCGATCGCCAGGAGCCTGGCGTATGGCGCCAACGTGTTCTACCAGTTCGCCCCGAGCGTGATCGGCAGTTTCGAGGTTCACCAGTACCGCACGGCGTACGTCAATTCCCTCACCCTCCTGAGCAACCACTATGACCTGGCGCTGGCGTATCGTTTCTAGTCTGCTGCTGGCCGTTCCCGCGCTCGCCGCGAACCTCACGGTCGCGGTCCGGATGTCGCACTCGCGGGTGGCGGCCGTGCGCCAGGGCCACGATTATTCCGGGGTGGTGGTCTGGCTGGATCCGGCCGATGCCGGGCCGCCCGGCCCGGTGCGCCAGCCGCGCCTCACCATGAAGCAGAAGGACAAGCGGTTCGTGCCGCACGTGCTGGCGGCTCAGGTGGGGGCGACTGTCCAGTTCCCGAATCTCGACGCCATCTTCCACAGCGCGTTCTCGAATTTCAGCGGGCAGATTTTCGATTTCGGCCTCTATCCGCCCGGAACCAGCCGCGGCGTTACCTTTTCGCGCCCCGGAGTCGTGCGCATCTTTTGCAATATCCACCCCTCGATGAGCGCGGTCATCGTGGTGCTGCCCTACCCGTGGTTCGGGGTTTCCGGCCCATCCGGCGAAATCGCGATCCGCGACGTGCCGCCCGGCGACTACCGGCTGCACGTGTTTCACGAACGCGCCCGGCAGGAGACGCTCAGCGCCCTCGAGAGGCGGATTGCGGTCTCGTCCGGAGACGAACAGCTTCCGCCGATCGAAATCTCCGAAACCGGCTACATCGAAGCCCCGCACAAGAACAAGTACGGCCTCGATTACCCGCCCGCTACCGATGCCAGCGGTTACCCGGCGGGTCACAAATGATCACGTTGCTGCCGCGGCGGCTTTCGCTGCTGTGGAAGATCGTGCTTTCGTGCTCGGCCGCGATCACGCTGGTGTTCGCCGTCACCGGCTGGATCGTGGTCAAGAGCGCCACGCGCGCCACCACGGAAAGCATCGATCACGAAGTGCGCGTCAGTTTCATGGCGTATCAATCGCTCTGGAAGGCGCGGGCGGACCGGCTCGCCTCGGTAACCTCGATTCTCAGCGCCATGTCCGATGTCCGCGCGGCGTTCGGTACCGGCGACGAGGCCACCATTCGCGACACGGCCGCCGAGTTGTGGTCCCGCGTCTCCGATGAAGACGCCATCTTTTTTGTGACCGATCCGGCAGGCCGCGTCATCGCGTCCCTCGGCGGCGGGCGCGCGCACCAGCTTCCGCAGGACCTGCCGTTCGTGCGCGACGCCGCGGCGCGTTTTCCGGCGCAGATCTCCGGATTTCAGGCGCGCGGCGGCCAGCTCTACCACCTCAGCATCACGCCCGTCTACGTGCAGGCAGGGCAGGGCACCGCGCTGCTGAACGTTCTGGTGGCGGGATATCCGATCGATTACTCGGTAGCCCTCCGGCTCAAGGCGGCGACCGGCGGCAGCGAGTTCCTCTTCGCCGCGGGAGACCGGGTGGTCGCTTCTACCCTGCCGCCTGACGAGTCGAACGCGGTGGCCGCGCAGTTGTCTTCCGCGCCCCCGATCGTGCGGGCCGGCGCGTCGGATTACGCGCCGCTCATCACCCCGCTGGTCGATTTCGAGGGCGCGCCGGTCGGCAAACTCGCCATTCTGCGATCGCGCGATGCGGCCGACCGCGAGATCGCCAACCTGCGGCGGAACATCAGCCTGCTGTGGCTGGTCTCGATGCTGGTCGGCCTGGCGCTGACTTATGTCACCGCGCGCCGCATCGTGGACCCGGTGAAGAAGCTCGCGGGCGCCGCCGCCAAAGTCGCGGCCCGCAATTACGACTGCGAGGTTCCCGTCGAAAGCGAGGATGAGCTCGGTCGCCTGGCCGCGACCTTCAACGCCATGTGCATCTCGATTCGCGAGGCGCGCGAAGAGCTCATCCGCTCGGAGCGCATCGGCGTGGTGGGGCGGCTGGCAGCGTCGATCGTGCACGATTTGCGGAACCCGCTGGCGGCGATCTACGGCGGCGCCGAGATCCTCATGGATTCGCGGCTGAGCGAGGCGCAGGTCGCGCGCCTGGCGCGCAACATGTACGAGGCCTCCTGCCGTATCCATCAGATGCTGCAGGACCTTCTCGATCTGGGCCGCGGCGGCTCCGGCCGCCGTGAGCGGACGGACTTGCGGGAGGTCGTGCGCCGTGCGGCGGACTCGCTGGCGCTGGCGGCCGAGGCGAAGTCCATCCGGATCGAAGTGCAGATTCCCGAGGACCTCCCCGCGGACCTCGATCCGCGCCGCATGGAGCGCGTCGTCGCCAACCTCATCGGCAATGCGATCGAGGCCATGCCGGGCGGCGGCGAGATTACCGTTTCCGCGCGGCGGGACGGCGCGGCCGCGCTGGTCACGGTGCGGGACACCGGTCCCGGCATCCCCGCCGACATTCGCGACCGCCTGTTTCAGCCCTTCGCCACGAGCCACAAGGGCAACGGGATGGGTCTGGGTCTCGCGCTTTCGCGGCAGGCCGTGCTCGATCATGGCGGCGAGATGTGGGCCGAGCCGCCGGCGGGCCCCGGCGCCTGCCTGATGTTTCGCATCCCTCTGGCCGGCGCGGAAACGCCCGCGGCCGCCCGCGCCTGACTCTTTACAGCGTTTTGACAATTCGTGAGCATCTGCCACGCGCCGCAAAACGTCTCACCAGTATGGCCATGCAAAGCAGCGCGCTCCTGCGTCCGGGCGCGATCGGACTGGCAGTCCTCGGCGCGCTGGCGCTGACCCTGAGCACCGCGAACTCGAACGGCACGGCGGGGGCCGGCGCGGGACGGCTTCTCGCCGGTTCCGGCGTGCCGGCGCCGGTGCGCGCCATCCTGCAGCGCGCCTGCCACAACTGCCACTCCCAGGAGACAGACTGGCCGTGGTATGCGCAGATCCCTCCGCTGTCGGCCCGGATTCATGAGGACGTGGCCCGCGGACGCGCGTTCATGGATCTCTCCCAGTGGAACCAGTACAGCGAAGCCCAGCGCCGCGGCTTCGCCGCCGCGATCGGAGCGGCCACCGCCAGCGGCCTGATGCCGCCGCCACGATACCGCTGGCTTCATCCCGAGGCGCGGCTGTCTTCCGCTGAATTGCAGACGATTCAGGCATGGGTATTGTCGGCTTCGCGTAAAGAGACGGCAAACCACGCCAAATCGGAGCCGCGGCCGTAAGGGGGTGGCGCGGTCCGGGCGATCTTCCAAAAACGTCAGCGGAACGAAAGCGACGCGGCGCGGCGATCGAGCCGGTCGGCTTCTTCGAACCGGTGTTCCCGCCGCCGCACGAGGGCGAGCGCCCGCATGGTGGCGGCCAGGTCGGAGGTAGGCTGCGGCTGGGCGCGATCGAGGAGATCGAGCGATGCCGTGAGCAGCCGGTCCGCTTCGGCGTATTTCCCCTGGCGTGCGCGGAGCACCCCGAGGTCGGCTTCGAGGCCCCATTGCTCCACGAGGCAGTTCGGGCACGAGTGGTTGATGATCGCCTGGGCTTCGCGCAACTGGCGTTCTGCCAGGGCCAGCTTCCCATCGCCGATCAGGATCAGCGCCTCCTGCGCCAGCATCGAAGCCACGCGCGGATGCTGCGGGCCCAGGTGCTTGCGGTAGATCTCGTGAGCGTGGCGGTAGAGCGGCAGCGCGCGCGCGGGGCGGCCCGCGATCCGGTGAACCTCGGCCACGGTCGCATAAGCGAGCGCGGTGTCGAGGCTGTCCTTGCCCGCCGCGCGCATCGCCTGTGTCAGCGCTTCTTCGGCGAGCGGCAGGGCCTCGGCGAGGCGCAATTGGCGAATGCGGAGGCAGGCCAGCGCGGCCAGCGTGCGGGCCAGTTGGACGTCGCCGGGATAAAGCTCGCGCTCGATGGGCAGCGCTTCTTCGAGCAGCGCGCCGGCTTCGTCATCCTGGCCGAGCACGAGCTCCACGCCGGCCAGCAGATTGACGGCAGTCAACGTATTCAGATGCCGAATCCCGAGTGACGGTCGCATCAGCGCGATCGATTCCCGGAGCTCCGCCGCGGCCTCTGGCCGCCTGCCCTGCCCGGCGAGCGCCTGCCCCAGATTCATGTGCGTGATTCCCAGATGCGCCGTGAACGGATCGCCCAGAGCCTGCCAAAGTGGAATCGCCTGGCGGTAAAGACGCTCAGCGCCCGCATAATCGCCGCGGCCGTATGCTTCGAGGCCCCGGTTGTTGAAATCGTTCGCGGCATCCGGCTGTGCCGTGCCCGCGATGGCAAATGCAAAGAGCAGAATGACGATGTGCCTCATGGTCTCCCGGTTCCTGATAGGGTTCCAGACGAAGCAACACGCAATTCGTTCGGAGAGGCGATGTTAAATTCTCGCGCTTCACTTCCCCATCGGCGTGTCATCGCAAACACGGCGAGCCCGCGCGAGCAGCGCGCGGCCAGCCGGGTGTGCGCGCATTCCCATAAACGGACACTCGCTTTGGGCAGAGGGAAGCAGAATCAATGGCCGGATCGTGGAACGCGCCGTGCAGAAGAGTTGCCCTCAAGGGAGCCGCCATGAATCATTTCCGTTACGGTCTGCGCATGCTGGCGCGAAACCCCGCCTTCACCGCCGCCGCGGTCGTTTGCCTCGGACTCGGCACGGGGGCAACGACGGCGATCTTCAGCGTGGTCGATGCCGTCCTGCTGAAGCCGCTGCCCTACGCTCATGCGGGCCGCCTGGTGCGCGTCTTCAGCGAGTTTCCCAAGTTGGTTTCCAGCACTTCGCCCAACGGGTTCCGGCATTTCTGGATCTCGCCGCCGGAGTTTCTCGAACTCCGGCGGGACACGCAATCGTTTGAAGCGCTCGAAGGATGGGTGGATGTCCCTGTCAATCTCGCCGGGCGCGATGAGCCGGTCCGTGCCACGGCTTCTTTTGTCACCGGGGGCCTTCTGGAAATGCTCGGCGTGCAGCCGGCGATGGGCCGCCTGATCGATCGCAACGACGATCGTCCCAACGTCCCCGCGGCCGCGGTCCTCAGCTACGATCTTTGGCAGCGCGCGTTCGGCGGCGATCCGGCCGTTCTGCACCGCGATATCCGCCTCAACGGCAACGCCTGCACCGTGGCCGGCATCATGCCGCGCGGTTTCCATTTTCCGCCGGGCGAGGCGAAGCCCGCCGAGCTGTGGGTCGCGCTGCAACTCGATCCCGCCAGGCCGGGGAATCGCGGCAGCCATTACCTTTCCGTGCTCGGGCGCCTGCGGCCCGGAACCGGCATCGCCCAGGCCCATGCCGAAATGGAGCGCTACGTCCGGCACACCAGCCAGACCATCGCGCGGGCGCAGCACCGCTTCGACCCTGTGGAGCACCCGATCGTTCTGGCGGATTTTCGCGAGGAGGTCGTGCATGCGGTGCGCCCGGCCATGCTGGTTCTGCTCGGCGCCGTTGCCTTTGTGCTGCTGATCGCGTGCGTGAATGTCGCCAACCTTCTGCTGGCGCGCTCGGAAGGGCGCCGCCGCGAGATCGCGGTCCGCGTTGCCATTGGAGCCGGTATGGGCCGGCTGCTGCGGCAGTTCGTGGCGGAGGGCATCATCCTTTCGGCCGCGGGCGCCGCTTTGGGCCTGCTCGTGGCCGATAGCGGGCTGCGCATCCTGGCGGCAAGCGGGGCCGCCAGCATCCCGCGCGCGGAGGAAATCGCGATCGACTGGCGCGTGCTCCTGTTTTCGCTGGCTCTTGCGCTGGCGACCGGCCTGATCTTCGGCCTCGCGCCCATTCTTCATGCGCGCCCGTCCGGGCTGCACGAAACGCTGAAATCCGCCGCGGGACGGACCGCCGGCTCCGTTCGAGCCAACCGGTTCCGCGCGGCGCTGGTGAGCTCGGAGCTGGCGCTGGCGCTCGTGCTGCTCATCGGCTCCGGGCTGATGGTGAAGGCGTTCTGGAAGCTCCAGGAGGTCAACTCGGGCCTCAAGCCGGACCATCTGCTGACCATGCAGCTCGCCCTACCTCCCGCCACGTACACCAGCGAGGCGCAGGCGGATGCGTTCTGGTCGGCGCTGCTCGATCGCGTCCGGTCGCTGCCGGGCGTCGAATCGGCGGCCATCGCGAGCGGGTTGCCGCCCATCCGGCAGATCAATGCGAACACCACGCCGATTGAAAATCTCGATCCCGCGCTCGGCGGCCCGGCGCCCACGGTCGACTATTGGAATTTCGTGGACGCGGCCTATTTCCGGACCATCGGCGCGCAGCTCGTCGAGGGCCGTTTCCTCACGCCGGGGGACGCCCGCGGCACGGCGCCGGTGGCGGTCATCAACCAGACCATGGCGCGCGCCTTCTGGCCTCACGAAAGCGCCATCGGGCATCGCCTGAAGACCGATTTCCGCCCCGACGCGCAGTGGCGCACCATCGTGGGCGTCGTCACGGACGTGAAGAATGGAGGGCTGGATAAGCCGGCCGGCACCGAGCTCTATATCCCGTATTTGCAGGCTTCGACCGTTCCCGCCATGACGAGCAACTTTGTGGCGGACGCTTCGCTGCTGATCCGCACCCGGATCGATCCGCGGTCTCTGGCGGGTCCGGCGCGGGCGCAGGTGCGCGCTCTCGACCGCGCCATCCCGATCGCCAATCTCAGCACCATGGAGGAGGTCCTGGCGCGCTCGGTATCGCGCCCGCGTTTCCTCACGCTGCTGATGACGCTCTTCTCGGCCCTCTCGCTGGTGCTGGCGGCGCTCGGCATCTACGGCGTGATTTCGTATGCCGTAGCGCAGCGCACCGCCGAAATCGGCATCCGGATGGCGCTCGGCGCGCGGGGCAGCCACGTCCTGCGGCTGGTTGGACGAAGCGGCTTGCGGATTGCCCTGGCCGGCACGGCCGCGGGCACGGCGGGCGCGCTGCTGCTCACCCGGTTCCTCTCCGGCCTGCTCTTCGGCGTCAGCTCGCTCGACCCCGCCACGTTTCTCACGATGGCCGCGGTGCTCGCGGCGGTTACGCTGCTCGCGTGCTATGTTCCGGCCCGCCGCGCCAGCCGGATCGACCCGAACATTGCGCTGCGCTACGAGTAACCGCCGGACGGCGACTGTGTGCGATCCCGCAGGGTCCATTCGGTTTTTTCGATCACGAAGAAAATTCGCCGGTACTGCGCGAGTCCCCGGTGCGATGAAATAATCGAAGCATGGCTGCTGGTCCTACGGCCGGGTATTACGCGAACCGCGACGGTGAATATCTGGTCCTGCCGGACGGCACGGTGTGGCTGATCGGCGGTCCGGCTCTCCCGCAAGGATCGGAGCGTGTGCTGCTCGAAGCCCTTCCGCCGGATGCGGCGATGACCGAAGGGGCCATGGGCGGTCCGGCTGGGGGCGGCAGTACGCCGCCCGGCCGCGGTCCTGAGAGCGGGCAGGCCCATCGCGACTGGGATAAGCCGAAGCGCTAGCGGCGCTCGACGGGATGCGATGTACGAGATTCTCGAACATGCGGCCGATCTCGGATTCCGTGTGCGCGCGGGCAGTTTTCCCGAATTGCTGGAGCGGGCCGCCGAGGCGCTCGTAGGGATCGCGCTCGAAATCGAGCCGATCGCGGAGCGGGAGTCCTATCCGATCGAGGCCGAAGGCGATTCGAATGAATCCCTGCTCGTGAACTGGCTGAGCGAAGTCCTCTATTACCTCGATGGAAAGCTGCTGGCGCTGCGCCGGTTTCAGGTGAACAGCCTCAGCCCGGAGCGCGTGGCCGGCGTGGCTTTCGGGGAGCCGCGGGACCCGTCGCGCCACCCCGCGCGGCTGATCGTCAAGGGGATTACCTACCACCAGTTGAAGATCGAGCAGAATGAGCATGGCTGGTCCTGCGAGGTTTATGTGGATGTTTGAGGGCCTGCCATGGAACTGACTCCCATCGACCGGTTTCGATTTCGCATTCCGCGGGACGCGGCTGCGGGCATGCGGACGGATTGCGTCGTCTATGCGAGTGGGGCCCTGCTCGATCAGATCCGCAAGGATGCCTCGCTCACGCAGGCCGTGAATGTCGCGATGTTGCCGGGAATCGTAGGTTCCAGCCTGGCGATGCCGGATATCCATCAGGGTTATGGGTTCCCCATCGGCGGCGTGGCGGCAACCGATTGGCAAAGCGGCGTCGTTTCGCCGGGCGGAGTGGGCTTCGATATCAACTGCGGCGTGCGGCTCATGCGCGCCTCAATCGATGCGTCTGCGGCACGGCCGAAGCTGCGCGAGCTGATCAACCAGATCTTCCGTGACGTGCCGTGTGGGACCGGCGGCAAGGGGCCGATCGAGCTCAAGCCGCAGGAGCTGGACGATGTGCTGGCTCGCGGGGCGCGGTGGGTGATTGAACAAGGGTTCGGCGAGCCGGCCGATGACGAGTTCACCGAAGAGCGCGGCGCGCTGGCGGAAGCCGGTCCGGAGAAGGTCTCGGCGCGGGCGAAGGAGCGGGGCCGCAATCAACTGGGAACCATCGGCAGCGGCAACCACTTCATCGAGATTCAGTACGTGGAGCAGATCCACCACGAGGAAGCCGCGCGCGCGATGGGATTGCATCCGGATCAGGTCGTGGTGCTGGTCCACTGCGGATCGCGCGGTCTCGGGCACCAGGTCTGCACGGATTTCCTGGCGCAGATGGGCGCCGCCATGAAGAAGTACGGCATCTCGTTGCCGGACCGCCAACTGGCGTGCGTGCCCATCCAGTCCGAGGAGGGCAAGGCATATCTCGCGGCGATGCGCGCCGCGGCGAATTTTGCCTGGGCCAACCGGCAGGCGATTCTGCATTTGCTGCGCGGGGCGTTCCGGCGCATTTTCGGCGAGGGACTCGAGCTGCGGATGGTCTACGATGTTTGCCACAACATCGCCAAGCGGGAACAGCACCGCGCCGGCGGCGCTGTGGCGGATGTGCTGGTGCATCGCAAGGGCGCGACGCGGGCATTTCCGCCGGGACACCCGGAGCTGCCGGAGGCCTATCGCGCGATCGGGCAGCCGGTGCTGATTCCGGGCAGCATGGGTACGGCTTCGTGGGTGCTCGTGGGCGCGGAAGGCTCCATGCAGGAAACCTTTGGCAGCGTCTGCCACGGCGCCGGACGCCTGATGAGCCGCACGGCTGCGAAAAAGGGCCGGAACGCGCATGACGAACAGAAGAAACTGGAAGCCCTGGGCATTCTCGTGCGAAGCGAAACGCGCGATGGCCTTCTCGAGGAGCTGCCCGATGCTTACAAGAACGTCGATGAAGTGATCGAGGTGGTCCACAACGCCGGGCTCGCGCGCAAAGTGGCCCGCCTGCGCCCGCTCGGCGTGATTAAGGGCTGACGGTAGTGCGCGCGGCTGCGAGCCGGTCCGTTCCCTCCACAGCCGTGAGCAGGCCGGCGCGCCGCGCGGCTTCCGGGCTCCACGACGCCCGCCATGCGCGGCCCAGCCGCAGCAGTGCCAGCGCGCCCACTAGCACCATCCCGCCGAACAGGGCGAAGCCGGGGCCGAAGCTGCCGGCGCGGTCCTTGAGCGTGCCGAGCACGGAGGGCAGCAAGAATCCGCCGAAGCCCCCGGCGGCGCCCACGATCCCGGTAACGATCCCGACGCGGCCGGCAAAGCGCTGCGGCACGAGCTGAAACACCGAGCCGTTTCCCATCCCGAGCATCGCCATCGCGAGCACCAGCAGGCCGAGCGCGACGGGCAGCGCGGGCAGCGTGGCGACTCCCAGCAGGCATGTGCCGATTCCGGCGAGCAGCGCGAGCAGCATCCGGTAGCCGCCCAGCCGGTCCGCCAGCAGCCCGCCCACGGGCCGCAGGAAGCTGCCGAAGACCACCACCACGGTAGTCAGGTCGCCCGCGTGCACCTTGCCGACCGCGTACTGATCGTGGAAGAAGATCGAGAGATAGCTCGCCAGTCCGACGAATCCGCCGAACGTCAGGCTGTAGAGGAAGCAGAACCACCCGGTATCCGCTTCGCGCAGCACCGGCGCGTAGTCGCTCCAGCGCTTCGCCACGCGCGCGCCCGGAGCCTCCCGCGCCATGAGGAAGAACGCCATCCACACAACCGCGATCGGGATCGCCGCCATCCCGAACACGTTGTGCCAGCCGAACGCCTGCGCCAGCCGCGGCGCAAAGAGCGTGGCCAGCAGCGTCCCGGAGTTGCCCGCGCCCGCGATGCCCATCGCGATGCCCTGATACTGCGGCGGATACCACGCGCTCGCCAGCGGCAGCGCCGCCGCGAAGCTGGCGCCCGCAACCCCCAGCAGAATCCCGACGGCGAGGAACTCGCCGAAGCTGTGGGCAAGCTGCCAACCGGCGAGCAACGGCACGAGGCTGACCGCCAGTCCGATGAGTCCCGTCCGGCGTCCGCCGAAGCGCTCCGTCATCCAGCCGAGGATCGGCCGGAAGAACGAGCCGCCGAGCAGCGGCACGGCCGTGAGCAGGCCCTTCTGCGTGGACGAGAGCTTCAGCGACTCGCCGATAAACGGCCCCAGCGGCCCCAGGATGACCCAGACCATGAAGCTGGCGTCGAAGTAGAGAAACGCTGCCGCCAGCGTGGGCGCGTGGCCGGCCTTCCGAAAGTCCCGGAACGACATAAGCGAATCCTCCTTTTTGATGGAAACCGCTAAAATTAGCGGTTTTTCGAGAAAAGGGCATTGAAAACAAATGCTTTACTGTGCAAAGCCGCTAATCTTTAGCGGTTTTGGATTTTCGTCGGCTAGCAGGATCCCTGAAAATCGAATTCTCAGGCCGCCGATAAATGCCGATACAGACTTTTTCCATCGGCGTTTATCGGCGTTCATCGGCGGCCCAATTTATTTCGCAGCCAGCTAAGCTGCCCGGTCTTTCGCCGGATCGATCTGCAACAGAACGACGCCGTCTTCCACCCGCACCGGATAGGTGTCGACGCGGACGCCGAGGTCCGGCGACAGCATGTTGCCGCTTTCGAGGCAGATCTTGTAACCGTGCAGCGGGCAGGCGACCGTGGCGCCGGAAACGATGCCGTCGCACAGCGGACCGCCGCGGTGCGGGCAGGCGTTATCCACGGCGAGAAAGCGGTCGCCGAGGTTGAAAATCGCGATCTCCGTCCCGTCGATCTGCACGCTGCGGCCTTCGCGGAGCGGAATCTGCTCCGCGGCCGTCACACGAATCCACTTCATTGAATTGTGGCCTCCAAAGGTTCGATTTGGACGAACTGCGTGGGATGCACCGGCGCCTCGCGCTCGAGCCATGCATCGCGGGAGAGCGTCTTCGATTTCTGCAGCCGCGCGAGCAGTGCCTTCTTCTGCGCCGCGGGAGCGTAGACGGTCTCCTTGCGGACCTTCTCGATCCCCACGCGCTCGACGAAATCGTACGTGCGCTCCAGGTAATTGGCGTTCTCGCGGTAATACTGGAAGAAGATCATGGCGGCTTCGAGCGCCTCCTCGGTCGACTCGACGGTGATCAGCAGGTCGGCCTTGCGGACGCGCTTGCCGGCTGCGCCGCCGACCACCACCTGCCAGCTCCCTTCCTGGCCCACGAGGCCGATATCCTTCACCGTGGCCTCCGAGCAGTTCCGCGGGCAGCCGGTCACCGCCATTTTCGTCTTATGCGGCGTGTACAGGTTTTCGAGGCGCCGCTCCAGTTCGATGCCGGTGCGGATGGCGTCCTGCACGCCGAAACGGCAGAACTCGGTGCCGACGCAGGTCTTCACCATGCGAACGCCCTTGGTGTACGCCTGGCCGGAGGGCATCCCGAGGTCCGCCCAGATCTTCGGCAGGTCGCTCTTGCGGACGCCCAGCAGGTCGATGCGCTGGCTGCCGGTAATCTTGACCATGCGGACGTTGTACTTCTCCGCGACATCCGCGATGCGGCGCAGCTCGGCGGGCGACGTCACGCCGCCGCGCATCCGCGGCACCACCGAGAATGTGCCGTCCTTCTGGATATTGGCGTGGACGCGATCGTTGATGAAGCGCGCCGAGCGGTCCTCTTCGTGATCGCCGCACCAGATCACATCGACCAGATAGCTCAATGCCGGCTTGCAGACTTCGCAGCCGATGCCGTTGCCGTAGATTTGCAGCACCTGCTGCACCGAGCGCAGCCGCTGCGAGCGGATGATCTCGCGCAGGCTCTCCTGCGTGAACGGCACGCATTTGCAAAGCAGCTTTTTGGTCTCTTCCTCGAATCCCGGCGCCACGGCCTTGAGCAGCGCTTCGCAGGTGCCCGAGCAGCTTCCGCAGCCGGTCGAGGCGCGCGTGCACTCCTTGAGCTGCGCCATGGTGTTGACGCCCCGCTCGTGGATCGCGGCGATGATCTGCCCCTTCGTCACCCCCATGCACCCGCAGACCGTCTCGCCATCGGGCATATCGGCGATCGACTGGCCCTGGTCGGCGGCGGGCTCCGGAAAGAGCAGGTTGCGCCGGCGGACCAGCAGATCGGCGTTGGTCCGCAGCCACTCCATGTAGCGGCCGCTATCGGCGGCGTCGCCCACCAGAACCACGCCCGTGAGCCGGTTATCGCGGATGATCAGCTTCTTGTAGACGCCGATCGCCGGATCTTCGTACCGCACCGCGTGCGCGCCCTCGGTTTCCTCGACTTCGCCCGCCGAAAACACATCAACGCCCATGATCTTGAGCTTCGCCGCCGGCTTCCATCCCTCGAACGTGGGGCCCTTGTTGCCGGTGATGGTGGCCGCCAGCACCTTGCCCTGTTCGAGCAGCGGCGCCACCAGCCCGTAAACCTGCCCGCGGTGTTCCACGCACTCGCCCACGGCGAACACGCGCGGGTCGGAAGTTTCCATGTAATCGTTGACCACGATGCCGCGGTTCACGGTCACGCCGGCCTTGCGGCCGAGGTCGGCATTGGGCCGGATGCCTGCCGCGATGACCACCAGGTCGGCCTCCAGCAGCTCGCCGTTGGCGAATTCGATGCCTTCCACTTTGCCTTCGCCCAGCAGCCTTTGCGTGACGCGGCTGGTGAGCACGCGGACGCCGAGCTGCTCCATCTTCTGCTGCAGGTACTCGCCGCCCGTCATGTCGAGCTGCATGTTCATGAGGGTTTCGAGAAGATGGACGACCGTCACTTCGCAGCCCTGCACCTGAAGGCCGCGCGCCGCTTCGAGGCCGAGCAATCCGCCGCCGATGACCACCGCCTTGGCGCCCGGACGCGCGGCCGCGAGGATGTCGCGCGTATCGTCGAGATTGCGGAACGTGAAGACGTTCTCTTTGTTGAGCCCGCTGATGGGCGGCAGAAAGGCGCGGCTTCCCGTGGCGATCAGGAGCTTGTCGTAGTGCGTCGCCGAGCCGTCGTCGCCGATCGCCAGGCGCGCCGCGGGGTCGATGTCGACGATCCGCACGCCGAGCCGCAGCGTGATGCCGTTCGATTGATACCATTCGAGCGGGTTCAGCGTGATCTCATCCGCCGTGCGCTCACCCGCCAGGACGGAGGAGAGGAGAATGCGGTTGTAATTGACGTGCGTCTCCTCCCCGAAGACGGTGACGCGGAACTTCGGCGAATGCTTCAAAATCTGTTCCAGGCAGGCGATCCCGGCCATGCCGTTGCCGATGACTACCAGGTCTTCCATGTGCCAACTCCTGCTGCTTCGGTTTTGATCACTTTTACGGCGCACTGCTTAAAATTCGGCTCCCGCGAGATCGGATCGTAGGCGCTCTGGGTCACGCGGTTCGAATTGGCCTCCACATAGTGGAAGGGCATGAACACCTGGCCGGGCGCCACGATCTC
Organism: Bryobacteraceae bacterium; assembly: GCA_035293845.1. Classification (GTDB taxonomy): domain Bacteria; phylum Acidobacteriota; class Terriglobia; order Bryobacterales; family Bryobacteraceae; genus DATGMB01. Next base: position 6,950 of record DATGMB010000226.1, on the reverse strand, counting down.
CGTGACGCGCAGCTCCACGCCATCCACCCGGCTGCGCGCCGAAACCACCGAGACGCGGTCGTGCGGCTTCAGCTTGAGCCTCCGGGCATCGCGCGGGTTCATCTCCAGCCAGGCGCGCGGCGACATGCCGTTCAGGATGGCGACCGCGCCCGTCTTGGTCCGCGTGTGCCAATGCTCGACCGTGCGTCCCGTGTTCAGCACGAACGGGTATTCGCGATTCGGCTGCTCGGGGAACGGCTCCCACTCGATGGCGTACAGCCGCGCCCGTCCGCCCTCGGCCGGAAATATGCCGTCCGCGTAGAGCCGCTCGCCGCCCCACTGCATGCCGCCGGCGGCTTCGATCGCTTCCCACGTCATCCCGCTGTAATCGCAGAGGCGGCCTTGCGAGACGCGCTTCCATTCCTCAAAGGCGTCGCGCGGCCCGCGCCAGCCCGGAAACAGCTCGTCGCGGACGCCGAGCCGTTGCGCGAGGTCCAGGAAAATATCGAAATCCGGCCGCGCTTCGCCGGGCGGATTCACGGCCGCGTTGACTTTGCTGACGCGGCGCTCGGAATTGGTGTACGTGCCTTCCTTTTCGCCCCAGATGGCCGCGGGCAGCACCAGATGGGCCATCGCCGAGGTCGGCGTCGGATGGAAGCCGTCCTGCACCACCAGGAATTCCAGCGTTTCGAGCGCCTGCAGGAGCACCTCATGGTTCGGAAACGAAACCACCGGGTTGGTGGCGATGATCCAGAGCCCGCGCACGCGCCTGGCCACCGCGGCCTCGATGATATCGGGGTACGCCAGCCCGCGCGCCGTGGGAATGCGCTCCGCGTCGATGTTCCACAGCCGGGCCAGCTCCTCGCGGTCCTGCGCGCTCTCGAATTTGCGGTACCCCGGCAGACTGGAGGTGAAGCCCGCCTCGCGCGTCCCCATTGCGTTGCATTGCCCGGTAATCGAAAACGGCGCCGCCCCGGCGCGGCCGATATTTCCGGTGAGCAGCGCCAGGTTGTTGATCGCGTTGACGGTCTCGGCGCCCTGCGTGGAGTGGTTCACCCCCATCGTCCAGCCGATGAAGGCGGCCTTGGCGCGGCCGTAGAGCATCGCCACGCGCTCGATCAGGCCGGCGTCGAGTCCGGTGATCCCGGCGGCGAATTCCGGCGTGAATTTTTCAAGATGCCGCTTCAGATCCTCGAATCCGGTGGTGTGCCGGTCGATATATTCGCGGTCGATGAAGCCGTCGCGGATCAGCACGTGCGCGATCGCGTTGATCAGCGCGATATCCGACCGCGGCTTGACCGGCAGGTAAATGTCGGCGAGCATCGCGGTCTTGGTGATCCGCGGGTCGGCGACGGCCAGCGTGGCGCCGGGGTTTTCCAGCAGCCGCTGGCAGAGAATCGGGTGGTTTTCCGCGATATTGGCGCCGATCAGCAGGATGAAATCGGCTTTGGCGAGGTCATCGTAGCAGCCGGGCGGGCCGTCGCTGCCGAAGGAGCGCTTATAGCCCGAGACGGCGCTCGCCATGCAGAGCGTCGTGTTGCCATCGAAATTGTTGGTGCCGAAGCCAAGCTGCACCAGCTTGCCGAGCGCGTAGAATTCTTCCGTCACCAGTTGGCCGGTGCCGATCACCGCGAACGCCTCGCGGCCGTGCCGTTCCTGGATGCCCCGAATCCGGGCGATCATGGCCTCCAGCGCTTCGTCCCAGCTCACGCGGCGGCGGTCCAGCATGGGATAGAGCGCCCGCCCCGGCGCGGCCAGCGTATGGTGCTCGGAAAGGCCCTTGGGGCAAAGCTTGCCGCGGTTCACCGGGTGGTTCGGGTTGCCCCGTACCGCGACGGCGCGGCCTTCGCGCGTGCCGACGAGCATGCCGCAGCCGACGGAGCAGTAGCCGCAGGTCGTCGCCGTCCAGCGGTCCGCGACGCGCGAAGCGGTGACGTGGCCGAACTCGGGATCGTCGGCGTAGGCGTAGCTTTCGGCCAGCGTGTCCAGCCCGATGAGGTGCTTGAGGTTCATGCCGCCGGTCTCCGGAAAAACGAGGCCGCCATGTTCTTCGGCACCACGGAAACGAAGAAAAGATAGCGGGAGAGCAGCTCGCCGGCCAGCGCGACGCCGAAGGCGGGCGCGACGTGACCGGTCAGAGGCAGCACCATGCCGCCCGCGATCAGCAGCCCGAGCCGCAGCAGGAACAGGCCGCGGAGGTCGTTCGCCAGCAGCCGGGCGGAAGCGCGCAGCTCGAATTCGTCCGAGCCCGTCATTCGCAGGAAACGCAGCAGGTGATTCAGGAGCTGCGCGGCCGCCGCGGCGCAAATGGCCAGGCGCGGCGCCGGCACCCCGCATGTTTCGAGAAACAACGGGCCGAGCAGCAGCGCGGTCAGGTAGAAATCGGCCAGTGTGCTCCTGGTGTTCCAGGCGGGGCGGGCCGGCACGAGGTAGATGCAGGCGCTGGCCGTGACCCCGGCCGCGCCGAGCAGCGCCGCCGCGAGCGTCAGGCCGGGCACCCAGACCGAAACGGCCGCCGCCCCGGCGAACAGCGAAAACAGCAGCACCTCGCGGCTGAGCCAGGAACGGCGCCACATCCGCAGCGCGCGGAAGGCGTAGATCGGGCGGCCGAGATGCAGGGTCGAGGCTCCGAGCGAGAGAAACGCCACCAGGAGGGTCGCCATCGCCGGCGCCGTCCGCGTGGCATGCATCGCGGCCAGATACGCGAAGGCTCCCACGGAAAGCTGTGTCAGCACCAGCATCGCCACCAGCGGCAGGTGCGGATGCTCCGGGCGAACGCGGTGATGGTCCGCGCGCTCCAATTGGGCCGGGGCGGTATCCGGCACGGTGATGCGGGTTGTGGAAATCGTGTGATCGGCGGCGGGCATCCCGGGAGCGTTCGCCAGGTCGAAGTTGCCGCGCCAGGCGGCGATATCGACGGTTTCGATCTCGATGGCGGCTTCGGGGCACGCGTCCACGCACGCCGGCGCCCGGTCCTGCGCCAGGCGGCCGAAGCACATATCGCACTTGCCCACTACGCCGCGCTCCGGGTTGTACTGGGGCACGCCGTAGGGGCAATTCCACGTGCAGTACTGGCACCCGATGCAGGCGTCGGCGCTGTGCAGCACCAGCCCCGTGGCCGTGTCTTTCGAGTAGGCATTGACCGGGCAGCCGGCCAGGCACGCCGGATCCAGGCAGTGGTTGCAGCCCATCGAGAGGTAGAACCGCTGGGCGTAGGGATACGCGCCGCCCTCAATTTCCCCGACGCGCCGCCAGTTGATTTCGAGCGGATTGCCGTTCTGCTCGGCGCAGGCCACTTCGCAGCACCGGCAGCCGATGCACTTCGACATATCGAAGTGAAACCGGTACTGTTCGCCCGGCCGCGGCCGGATTGAGGTTTCCCCGTGCTTTGCCCGCTCCAGGAGCAATAAGGACACCACCCCTCCTGTTCGTCCTTTGAAATGAGTGAATTGTGGCGGGGCGACCGGGCCCGGTCAGATTTTCGGACGGTGAAAACAAAGGCAGCGGCTCTGCTGCTGCCCCTCAGCTTAGCCGAGACGGGGGCTATCCGGCCAATTGAAAAACTGGATCGGGAGGGGAAGGAAAACCTATGTTAAGACCGTGGGGGCGCCAACGCCTTTTGAACCGCGGAGACACAGAGAGCGCAGAGGTTACGCGGAGAACGCCCATGCTAACCTGCGCCACGGCCACTCAAGTAGGAGCAGACGAACTGGACTTTCATGCAAACTGTGGAAATAGTGTACCTCGGCACTCAGGCCGCCGTTCCAGGAGTCCCATGCTCAACTCTGCTTTTCACGCGCTGGCGGCGGATGGATTCCGGTAAGCCATTGGAAATACAAGGTCCAGCCGGCGGCGCGGGCTGCCGGGGGCCCCTGAAAGTAGCCGAAAGTAAATGTTAACCAAAAGGTATATTTTTTGAAACACTCCGCGCCCTTTATGCCTGCTTATGCACAAACAACCCCGAAAACAGCAGACCAATGGGGCGCCGGCCCTGGGCGGTTGTTGCAGCCGGCGCGTGCGGCGGAGGGCTGATCGCGCTCCAGTCCGGGAGTTGCGGCTGTAACTGAAACACCTCCGCGAGGAGGAGGCCATGCTTCAGGAAGAAATCCGGCAGTTGCGCGCCGCGGTGCAGATCTACAACGAAGTGATCCACACGCTCACGGCGCGCGCGGGCGCGGCGAACGCGGCGGGCCAGCGAGCGGTCTAATCCGGCCGGATCGGCTTGCCGGTACCGGTATTCCCTGGGTACGGTCATGACTTCAAAACGATCCCCATCCGATTTATTGAAAGGAGCTGCGGGCTAAGGTTTCGACGGTTCAAGCTGCCCTCTTTGGCGATGACCAGGAAACACGAACACTTTGAAACTGAGGAATGGACCGACTTCGTGCGGGGCCATGCTTCCGCCGTGCTGTCGCGGGAGATGGAGGCGCACCTCGATCAGGGCTGCGGCCCGTGCCGGCGTACGGCCGATCTTTGGCGTAGAGTCGCGGAACTTGCCCGGCGGGAAGAGATGTTTGAGACTCCCGCGAACGATGTCCGCTGTGCAAAAGCGCTGTACTCCATCTTTCCGGTATCGGAGAGGCGGTCGCTCCGGCTGCGTTTCGCGCAATGGATGGGAGCCGTCCGGCCGGTTCTCGAGGGCGTGCGCGGCGCGAGGGTTTCGGCGCGGGGGATGATCCCGGCCCGCCATTACCGCTTTCACGAAGGAAACGTCATTCTCGACCTTCACATCGAGAGCACGACGGCTCCCGGCAAGATGTTCATGGTGGGAGAGATTGTGGATCCCGATGCCGCCGAACCGCTGCATCCGGGCAGCGCGGTGACGCTGAAGCACGGATCGGAGACCGTCGCCGAAACGACACTGAACGCATTCGGGGAGTTTTACCTGGAATTTGTGCCGCGGCCGAACCTGCTGCTGAAGATCGCGTTGGAGGAAGCATCGTTTCTGCTGGTGCGAGTGCCCGACGCGGAGGAGGCGCCCTAATTTTCAGGCGCCGGCGGGGCTCGCGAAGAGGCGGTGGGTGGAATGGCGAGGCAAGGAGCCATGGAGAACAAGACCGGACGAGTAAAGGAAGCACTGAGGCGGGTGATGCGGAGGCGGTTCGCCGCGGCGGCAATCCTCTTGTGGGTGCTGGCAGCGCCGGTAACCGCCGGCGCCGCTACCCGCCTGATCGTCAGAACCGGGAATCTACTCTCTCTCGAGGGCGTGTGCGCTTTGCTGGGATGCCAGGTGCAATACGGCCTGGGCGACCCGCAGGGCCAGCTCTTCCTCGTGACCAGCCCGTTGGATCTCCCGGTCAATCAGGTCGTCTCGATCCCGGGTGTGTTGGATGCCGAGGTCGACCAGACCGGATACACGCTGGATGCGGTCAGCCAGGGGACGGTTCCGAGCGCCCTCTACGATTCGACGCCGATCAGCTACTACGGCACGACCGTCCGGCATGGATACGTCTATCAGCCCGCCACGCAGATCGTCCGGCTGGCGGACGCGCAGAGCACGTTCCAGGTGAGCGGCGCCGGCATCGTGGCGGTGATCGATACCGGTGTCGACACGACGCATCCCGTTCTCCAGCACGTCCTCCTGCCGGGTTACGATTTCACGCGCAACCAGGCGGGGGCTGACGAGAAAGGCGACGTCAACCAGTCGACGACCGCGGTGGTGGACCAGTCCACTACGGCAGTGGTCGATCAGTCGACCACTGCCGTCGTCGATCAATCCACCACCGCGGTGGTCGACCAGGCGACCGGATCGAACCTGAATCAACCGCAGTACCGGGCGTTCGGGCATGGCACGATGACTTCCGGAATCGTGCATCTGGTCGCGCCGCGGGCCTGGATCCTGCCTCTCAAGGCATTCCACGTGGACGGAAGCGGGTACGAGTCGGATGTCCTGCGGGCGATCTACTATGCGGTCCGGAACCACGCCAATGTGCTGAGTATGAGCTTCAGTTTCCCCACTCCGTCCCAGGAGCTCCAGCAGGCGCTGAGCTACGCCAATCTGAACGGTGTCATCGCGGCGGCGGCGGCGGGCAATAGCGGGGAGCAGACGCTGGTCTATCCCGCGGCGTACCAGTCTCTGGTGATGGGGGTGGCGTCGACGAGCAACAACGACACGCTCTCGACATTTTCGAATTACGGCCCGAACCTGGTCTGGGTGGGGGCGCCCGGCGAAGGAATCGTGACGCTGTATCCTTACTCGACCTACGCCGCCACCTGGGGTACATCCTTCAGCACGCCGTTCGTGGCCGGAACCGCGGCGCTGCTTTTCGACCTGCGGCCGCTGCTTTGCACGGAGTCCGGGGCGGCGCAGGCGATCGCTCACGCGCGTTACATCTCGCCCGCCGCCGGCCACGGCCGGCTGGACGTCTATCAGGCCCTACAGGCGTGGCAAAATCCGTTCTAATGCGCGAATTTGCGGCGGCGGCATGCCATGCTAAAATCGGTGCCTTGCCCGATCCACAGCCGCCGCAGGCTACGCCGGAAGTCTCCTGGTCCGATGCCCTGCTCGTGCGCGGATGCCTGGAGGGCGACGAGCGCGCCTGGGCGGCGCTGATCGATAAATACAAGAACCTCATCTATTCGGTGCCGATCCGTTGGGGGTTTTCGCAGGCGGACGCGAGCGATATTTTTCAGTCCGTGGTGGCCGATCTGCTCGGGGAGCTCGCGAATCTGCGCGCGGCGGACGCGCTGGCCGGCTGGCTGTTCAAGGTGGCCACGCACAAGTGCACCAAATGGAAGCGCGAGCAGATGCGCGAGGCCAACAGTGCGGAGGAACCCGCTTCGGCGGCCGGTCCGCAGGCTGACGAAACGCCGGAAGACCTGCTCGATGAGTCGCGGCGCGAGCAGATCCTGCGCGAAGGCATTTACTTCGCATCGCCGCAGTGCCGGGAGCTGATCCGCATGCTGTTCTACGAGAATCCCACGCGGCCGTATGCCGAGGTCGCGGCGCAACTGGGGATCGCGGAGAGCTC
>DATGMB010000225.1:0-6314 GCA_035293845.1 Bryobacteraceae bacterium | reverse complement strand
GCGCACATTGATTCCGGCGTTGTTGATCAGGATATTGACCTTGCCGTATTCGGCTGCCACGCGCTGCTCGACGGCGCGCACCTGTTCCTCGCTGGTCACATCGGCGCGGAAGACATCGGCGCGGCCGCCCGCCTTGCAGATCTCCGCCGCCACCCCATCGAGCAGCGCCGCATCGCGCGAGACGAGCCCGACCCGCGCGCCTTCCGCGGCCAGCGCCAGCGCCATCGCCTTTCCCAATCCCTTGCTCGCGCCCGTGATCAGCGCGGTACGTCCGGTCAGTTTGCCGCTCATGCGGTGGTGGCTCCTCCCTTTTGCGCGCGGGTCATGATCTCATCGGCCAGGGCCTGCGGATCGTCGACGTTGGGGATCGTAAGACGGCTGGCTTCGCCCGCGGTCTCGATCGAAAGGTTGCCGACCCCCCACATGCGCTGCGTCATGCTCTGGTCGACCCGCACGTCCTGCACCTTGGAAAGTTGGATGGTGCGGGTGGACTTGGCGGCGAATCCGGTTTCGTAGCGGAGCCGGTCGCCGGTGATCACGGCCTTGGTGAGCCGCCGCCGCATGGCGCGCGATGCCGGCCAGGCGAAAAGCAGCACCGGCGCAATCATGATTAGCGGGGAGCCCACGCGGTCGTTCCACGAGACCAGACACATGATCTCCAGGTAGAGAAATACGAGGCCGGCGACGATGGCACCGGCTTTCAAGTATTTGGCGGTCGGTCGAACGGTAAGATCGGACACGGGTCCTCCTCGAAGGTCCATTGTACCTACCGCGGCAGCGCGAACGCGACGATGCTGCCGCCCGCCGGCGCCCCATTCTTGCCGCCGCCGCACACGATCGCGACGTATTCGCGCCCGCCGATTTCGTAGATCGAAGGCGTCGCGTTGCCGGCCGCCGGCAGCACGGCTTCCCACAGCAGCTTGCCGGTCAGCTTATCGTAGGCGTGGAACTTCTTATCGAAGTTCGTCGCGCCGATGAACAGCAGCCCGCTGGCCGTGACCACCGGGCCGCCGTAGTTGTCGCTGCCGGTGTTCTTCATGCCTTTGGCGGCCAGCTCGGGAAATTCGCCGAATGGAATCTGCCAGCGGATCTCGCCCCGATCCAGATCGATGGCGCTCAGCGTGCCCCAGGGCGGCGCGATGGCCGGGTAGCCATCCGGGTCCTGGAAGACGTTGTAGCCGTCGCTGCGGTACTTCAGCCAGTTGGGATCCTGCTGCGCGGCCGTGGATTCCTTTCCGGTGAGCAGGAAGTCGACAAGTCCGTCGATCGTCTCGTTGCCGAGCGCGGCGAAGCCCGGCATGCGACCTGCGCCCTGCCGGATCACCGCCGCGATCTCTGCGCGGCTGCGCCGCTGCCCGATGTCGACGAGCGAAGGGAAGCTCGGCGGCGTGCCGCGGCGGTCGTCGCGATGGCAGCTCGCACAGTTGCTGGCGTAGGCGGACTTGGCGTCGCGCGGCACCAGGCGCAGAATCCACGCCATCTCGTTGGCGTTGACGTAGAGCAGCGACGTGGCCGGATCGAAGGCCGCGCCGCCCCATTCGCCGCCGCCGTCGAAGCCGGGGAAGATCACGGTACCTTCGGTCGTGGGCGGATAGAAGATGCCCTTGCTGTTCAGCTTACGAAACCGCTCCAGCACCGCCGCGTGCGCTTCCGGCGTGCGGTTGGTGAGCATGTCTTCGGTCAGGATCTGGCGCACGAACGGCGGCGGTTTGAGCGGATACGGCTGCACCGGCGAGAGCTTTTCGCCATCGACCGGCGAGGGCGGAACCTGGCGCGTGCCGATCGGAAACAGCGGCTCGCCGGTCTTGCGGTCGAAAACGTAAACGAAACCGGTCTTGGTAATCTGCGCCAGCGCGGCCACCTTGCGGCCGTTGCGGTTCACGGTCACGAGCGACGGCGCGGCCGGGAAGTCGTAATCCCACACGTCGTGGTGGATGCCCTGAAAATGCCAGATGCGCTTGCCGGTGCGCGCGTCGAGCGCCAGGATGCAATCGGCGAAGAGATCATCGCCGATGCGGTTGGCGCCGTAGAAATCGAAGGACGCCGATCCGGTCGAGGCATAGACGATGCCGAGCTGCGGGTCGATGGTCACGCCGGCCCACGCGTTCGCGCCGCCCGAGATCTTCCACGCGTCCTTCGGCCAGGTTTCATAGCCGTATTCGCCGGGGTGCGGGATAGTGTGGAAGATCCAGCGTTGTTTACCGGTGTGAATATCGAAGGCGCGGATGTGGCCGGGCGAGCCCGGCAGCGTCTCCGGCACCGTGCTCGGCATGATGATGAGGTCTTCGAAGATGACGCCAGGGCTGGAGGCGCTGATGGTGACGCCTTCCGCCGGGCGATCGAGCCCCTGGCGGAGGTCGATGCGGCCGTTGTCGCCGAAGGATTGGATCGGCTTGCCGGTCTTCTTATCGAGCGCGTACAGGTAATTGCGCCAGGTGAAGAAGACGCGGTCCTGGTGTACGGTCACGCCGCGGTTGCGCACGCGGCGGATCGTGCCTCCTGGCGGATTCGGATCGAATACCCAGATCTCCCGGCCCGTGGCGGCATCGAGCGCAACGACTCGCATCTTGGGCGTAGTCGCGTAGAGGACGCCATCGACCACGATGGGGTTCGACTGCATTTCCGAGTCTTTGAATTCGTCGTGGGAGTCCCAGCGCCACGCGAGTTCGAGGCGCGAGACGTTCGCGGGGGTGATCTGCTGAAGCGGCGAGTAGCGGATGTTGTCCGGCCCGCCGTTGACGGGCCATTGGACATCGGCGGCGAAGGCGGGGAGGACAAGCAGGACCAAGGGGGCGAAACGCATTCGTCCATTATGGCGCAGCGCGCGCCGGCTCAATTTTCCGCCGGGTTCTTTTCGGCGCGATCGACGACGAGCATTTCGACCGGGCCCTTGCGCGGCTCGAGTTTCAGCCCGAGCTGTTGCTGGACGGCTTCGAAGAGGTCGGGACCGTCCGGGTCAGTCGCAGGAACCGGAGAGTCCGCCGGGACAGAGGCGCGCGGCGCGGCGCCGGGCGGAGAAGCGATCCAGTACAGCGTATAGTCGTAGGCGCCGGTCAAGCCGGTAGCGTCGATCACCGGGCTGCCCAGTTGAACCGAAAGCTGGACGGCCATTTGGGCCGTGCTCTCACGGTGGGCGCGGCGAGCCGACTTGCCGCCCATCACCATGATCATCGTGGGTTGATCGCCGGGCGGCAGAACCGGAAAGCCGCGGGCATCCGTGACCAGCTTGGGCCGCCCAAGCGGCGGATGCGGGCCATCGTCGGCTTTTGCCTCGGCCTTCACCTCCTCGGGCGCGGACTCCTTGAGCTTCGGCCCGCCCTTGGCCACGACCAGTGAGTAGACCAGCATCTCCCTTGTCTCGCGGTGAACCTTCAGAGCGAAACGCTCGGCGAGCAGGCCCCGCAGCATCACTCGGAACTGGTCTTTGGTGGCTCCGGCCGGCACTTTGGCCGTGACGTTGTACCGCTCGGTACTCATCCAGCCCGGCCCCTGCACCTGGTAGGGCTTCAGATCGTACGCGGACATCACCAGGTTCAGGAAACTGATGTTTTCGGCGATGAAGCGCTCCGGATCATTGGTGCCGGGACCGCCGTTGAATCGGGCATTCCTGGCATCCGCCGGCGCGTGCCGCACGGAGGCAACGTCGAAGGCCGGCGCCGCCGCGGACTGCGAATCGAGCGCGGCGGCACCGGCAATCGCGAGGACAACAGCGAAGAACAGGCGCACGGCAGTCCTCTCTCACATCTGGAACGGGACAACCACCGTGGTGACGACTTTCACGGGATTGCCATTCAACAGCGTCGGCTGATAGCGGTACTGCTTGACCGCGTCCACGGCCGCCGCGGCCAGAGCCGGATTGCCATCGATGGCTTCGGCGCTTGTGACAACGCCCTCTTCGTTAATGGTCGTCTGCACGGTCACATCGCCCTGAATACCCGCGGCGCGCGCCTGCGGCGGGTAGACCGGATCGACCTTGCGCGCCAGCTTGGCGGCCATCACGTTGCCGCCGACCTTGATGGTGTCGGGCAGCCCCGGGCCGCTGACCTGCTTCCGCGTCGCCGGCGTGCCAGTGGCGTCGCGAGCGGCCTGGATCGCCTCCGGCGAGACGGAGCTCACGTCGAAGGGGATATCCACCGCGTAATTGCCCTCCGTGGCGGGCGGCTGGAAGGTCCACTGCTTCAGCGCTTCCAGCCCGGCGGGAACCAGCAGCGGATGGCCGCTAAGGACTTCAATATGTTTCACCGTTCCATCCGTCGAGATGGTCACCAGGAAGTGGACCATGCCGGAGACCCGCGCGGCCATGGCCAGTTGCGGGTACAGCGGATCGACTTTGTGCACCACCGGCGGGGCCGGCGGCAAGTCCGCAGCACTGGGAACGGCCCTGATCTGCGCGGGCGCCGCAACGCCCCCGATGTCGGCGCTCCGCACCGTTCCCATCGCGCTGCCGGCTGTCATCCGCACTCCCATCCGGTCCAGCAGCTTCTGCCCGAACTCGATGGCCGGCACGAGCGCCGGATGCTCATCCAGGTTCAGCGTGCCCTGGGGCAGCGTTTGCCCGGGCTGCGGCCGGCGCGCCGCGAACACCAGAGCGGAGCCCGCCGCCAAGACCAGCACGCGATTGTCTGATTGCTCCAGTTCCGACTGCACGCGATTGGCAAACGCGCCGCTCACGTTCGGGCGGGCGAACTTCGCGTCGCCGCTCGCTGAGAGGATGGCGGTCGCGTAGAGCTTACCGAGCGCCTGATCCCAGCTCGGACTGGCTGGTTGCAGCGATTTGCCCCGTTGCAGCAATTGCTCGGCCTGGTCGAACGGCTCATTGCCTTCCAGGAATTCCGCGGCGTTGCGAATGGCGGCCGGGTTATCGCTCTGTCCCACCTCCCGCCATAACCCGAGCGCCCGCTGGTAATCGGCCGCCGAGTTGTATGCGGAATCCTGCGGCGTGATGCCGCGCGAGGTGAACAGGGCGGCGCTCGACCCGGGATGGTTCTGGATCAACCACAAGATGTGGCTCAGGCGCGGCTCGCGCACGCCGTTCGCGTAGTAATACATGATGAGCTGCGCGCGCGCGTTGATATCGTTCGGATTCGCCGCCAGGTATCTCTCGATCGTCGCCACATCGCCCGGAGCAAGCTGCCGGCCCTTGAGATACTGGCTCATTTCCGCCGGCGTCTTTGCCTGCTGTAGCGGCTGCTCCTGCGCAATCGCCGGAGCAAGCTGCGCTACCGCCGCGAGCCATACCACCGGCAGTCCACAGGCCGCCAGAGCCAGCCAGCGCCGCCCGTTCCACGCGCGCGGAATCGGCCGCGTTTCATCCAGCACGCGCTCGATCCGCATCGACACTTCCGCTCTCTTTGCCATTGCCATCGCCTCCCAAATCAGACGGCCTTGCGCGGTCTCGACCGCTGCGGCCATATCCAACAACGCCTGTGCGTAGCCCGCGCCGGGGACTTCGAGCAGCGCGGCATCGTCACACGCCTGCTCGGCCAGGCTCGCCAGTTGCCTTTCCAGCCACCATGCCAGCGGGTGGAACCAGAAGACCGCGCGGGCCGCCGCCGCCGCCAGCGCGATCGCCCAATCGCCGCGGCGCAGGTGCGTGCGCTCGTGCGCCAGCACGGCCGCAAGTTTCGTCCCATCCCACGTCTCCCAGCCCGCCGGCAGCAGGATGCGCCGGCCCGCGGTCATCGGTACCGAGATCCAGCCCGATTCGTAGATTCCCGTGGCCCACCGCCGCTCGATCGGCCGCGCGGCGCGCAGCAGGCGGCGCGTGAACAGGCACGAAATGCCCAGGCGCGCGAGCAGAATCAGCGCAATCAACGCCCAGGCAGCCGCTGCCGCGTCGGCCCAGCCGATCCGGACCGGGACAGGCCGGGTGGGTCCGGCCGCTACGCTCCCGGCCGCCGGTTCCGGCGAGGCCGGGATCTCCGCCAATGGCGCGGGAGCCGCTGGTACCGCTTTCAGCACGCGCAGCGGCAACGGGGGCAGGACCGGCTCCGCGACCGCCAGCGTCAGCATGCCGAGCATCACCGCCGTCCAGACCGCGTGCCGCCCCGCCGCGGACTTCACGCGCAGCAGCGGGATCGCCAGCGCCGCCAGAGCAGCCAGCACGAGCGAGCGCACCCCCACGCTCGCCAGATACCCGAGAACACTCGCGCTCAGTTCCATATCACTCTCCTTTGCGGTCCTTCCGCTTCGCGATGCGCTGCGCCAGACGCTGCAATTCGCGCTCATCCACAACGTCGTCGTTCACCATCCCGACCAGCAACTGCTCCACCGAGCCGCCGCAGAAGCGCTCGATGATCTGCCGCACCGCCTTG
>DATGMB010000224.1:0-5444 GCA_035293845.1 Bryobacteraceae bacterium | reverse complement strand
GGCTCGACTATATTCAGAAAGCGACGATCCAGTGATATATTGAGGAAAGCCCCGATGCGAAGGGGACCAGGAAGTTACCAATACAGGGTCAAATTGGAACGACGCGGCCCGGCGGCGAGCATAGCTCCCGCCGGGTTTTTCATTGGTAGGGCAGGCCCACTGGCCTGGGTCAGCCCTTAGTTCGCCGTGGGCTGCTCGACGTGGTCCACGACCCAGTACCTTACCGTCCCGGTGATCGCCCGGAGACGCAAGCCAAGCTGGTCCTCGATAGCGGCGTGCAGCAGCGCGATGCCGTCAGGGCCAAGCCCTGATGACTCCGCCGTCCGCTCCGGCGCCTTCCATCTGATGTCGAAGTCGTAGTAGCCCGTCAGACCCGTATTGTCCACGACCGGGCGCTTCTCGAAGATGACCAGCGCCCTCGCCAGTCCCGCCATGGTCGACTTCCTGCCGATCAGCCGCCCGCCCTCGTCCGACATTGCGGCGCCGACCGGCCCATCCTTCGCCGGAGGCACTGGCGCGTCGACCTCGTGAATTTTGAGGCCGCCCTTTTCCAGGCTCAGAATGTGCTCCTGCCGGTCTTCCGTGTGCAGCCGGAGATGGAAGCGATCCTTCAGCATCGAGCGGACCATCGCCCGCACCTGCGCACGATTCTCTTCCGGCGGAAGCAGGGGAAAGCCCTCCGCCGGTTTGGCAGAAACCGAGAAGGACTGCGACTCCGCCCACTTCGGCAGGCCCACAAGGCACACCGCCGGGTCCTGGACCTGATACGCGAAGCTGATCAGCCAAAGCAGGTTCGTCGAGGAGTCGATGAACTGTCCGCCAGGGCGCACAGGCGTGAAGTCGATGTCCCGCATTACCGGTGGCGCGTTCGCCGGCACCGGACGAATGGACACGACCTCGAACCGCGGCGCCGCAGGCTGCTGCGCCGCAAGAATGGGGGCTACGAACAGAGCTGCGATTCCGCGCACCAGCTTAGTTTGCCACTAAGCGGTGGTTTTTTGAGCCTGGTGGATCTCCTGCAGGTTCCACACCCGGATCGGGTCCCGCAGCCTGGCCGCCACGGCCTCGGCCGCCGCGTGCGCGCCGCTCATCGTCGTGATGCATGGGACGCGATATGTCACCGCCGCGCGCCGGATGGCCTTCTCATCCTGGAACGCCGGAGCGCCAGTGGTCGTGTAGATCGCCAGTTGCACGCCGCCGCCCTTCAGCAGATCGACCGCGTTCGGCCGGCCTTCGTTCACCTTGAATACCGTCTTGCACGCGAGGCCCGCGCTGCGCAGCACCGCGGCCGTACCGCGCGTCGCGACGAGTTGGAAACCCAGTTCCAGGAACCGCCGCGCGACGCCGACCGCCTCCGGCTTGTCGTGGTCGTTGACGCTCAGAAACACCGTGCCCTTTTCCGGCATCTGGTTCCCGGCGCTGATCTGCGCCTTGAGGAACGCTTCGCCGAAGTTCATGCCGACGCCCATCACTTCGCCCGTCGAGCGCATCTCCGGCCCGAGCGCCGGGTCCACGCCGGGGAACTTGTTGAATGGAAACACCGGCGACTTCACGAAATCCTGCGGCACGGAAAGCCGCGTCGAGCCGTAGCCGTAATCCCGCAGTTTGCGCCCCCACATCAGCCCGACGGCGAGCTTCGGCAGCGGCACGCCGGTCGCCTTGCTGACGTACGGCACCGTGCGCGAGGCGCGCGGATTCACCTCCAGCACATACACCGTGCCGTTCTGCACCGCGTACTGCACATTCATCAGGCCGATCACGTGCAGCGCCCGCGCCAGCCGCATGGTGTAGTCCTCGATCGTGCGGATGGTCTCCGCGGCCAGCGATTTCGGCGGCAGCACGCAGGAGCTGTCGCCCGAGTGCACACCGGCCTCTTCGATGTGCTCCATGATGCCCGCGATCAGCACGTCCTCGCCATCGGCGAGCGCGTCCACGTCGACTTCCGTCGCCGACATCAGGAAGCGATCGATCAGCACCGGCCGCTCCTGCGAGAACGTCACCGCCTCGCGCATATACTGCCGCACCATCTCCTCATCGTAGGCGATCACCATGGCGCGCCCGCCCAGCACGTAGCTCGGCCGCACCAGCACCGGGTAGCCGATGCGCCGCGCCACGGCGCAGGCTTCCTCCACGTTCGTCGCCGTGCCGTTGGCGGGCGAGGGGATGCCGAGATCGTCGAGCAGCTTGCCGAACAGTTTGCGGTCTTCCGCCAGGTCGATATTTTCGGGGTCCGTGCCGATGATCGGCACGCCGGCGCGCTTCAGCGGCAGCGCGAGATTCAGCGGCGTCTGCCCGCCGAACTGCACGATCACGCCGTCCGGCTTCTCGGTGTCCACAATGTTCAGGACGTTTTCGAGCGTCAGCGGCTCGAAGTAGAGGCGATTGCTGGTGTCGTAGTCGGTCGAGACCGTCTCGGGATTGCAGTTGACCATGATCGACTCGACGCCCATTTCCTGCAGCGCGAATGACGCGTGGCAGCAGCAGTAATCGAACTCGATCCCCTGTCCGATGCGGTTCGGCCCGCTGCCCAGGATCATGACCTTCTTCCGGTCCGTCGGCTCGGCCTCGCACGAGCCTTCGTAATTCGAATAAAGATAGGGGGTGAAGCTTTCGAACTCCGCCGCGCAGGTATCGACGCGGCTGAAGACCGCGCGCACGCCGAGCTCCTTGCGCCGCGCGCGCAGGGCCAGCTCGTCCATGCCCCACGCCTTTGCAATCTGGATATCGGAAATCCCGTACCGCTTGGCCTTGCGCAGAATGCTCCGCGTTTCCCCGGCGTTCTCTGCGCTTCCGCCGTGAAGGCTCTTCTCCAAATCCGCCACTTCCTTCATCTGCTCCAGGAACCAGCGGTCGATCGAAGTCATCTCGTGGATTTCCTCGACCGTATGGCCCTGCTCGAGCGCGAAGCGGATATAGCCCAGGCGGTCCGGCGTCGGGGTGATCAGCTTTTGCGAGATCAGCGCCGGGTCGAACTTCTCGGCGCCGAACGCCTTGCCGGTCTCGAGACTCCGGATG
Source organism: Bryobacteraceae bacterium (assembly GCA_035293845.1). Lineage (GTDB taxonomy): Bacteria > Acidobacteriota > Terriglobia > Bryobacterales > Bryobacteraceae > DATGMB01. Next base: position 2,429 of record DATGMB010000224.1, on the reverse strand, counting down.
CCCTTGGAGAGCGCCTCCTTGAACGTGCGCCCGATGGCCATCACCTCGCCGACCGATTTCATCTGCGTGCCGAGCGTCGGATCCGCGCCGGGGAACTTTTCGAACGCCCACTTCGGGATCTTCGCGACCACGTAATCGATCGTCGGCTCGAAGCAGGCCGGCGTCTTGCGCGTAATGTCGTTGCGGATCTCGTCGAGGCGGTACCCCACCGCCAGCTTGGCCGCGATCTTGGCGATCGGAAATCCGGTGGCCTTCGACGCGAGCGCCGAGCTGCGCGAAACGCGCGGGTTCATCTCGATGATCACCATCCGCCCGTTCTCCGGATTGATGGCAAACTGCACGTTCGAGCCGCCGGTATCGACGCCGATCTCGCGCAGGCAGCGGATCGCGCCGTCGCGCATCATCTGGTATTCGCGGTCCGTCAGCGTCTGCGCCGGCGCCACCGTGATCGAATCGCCGGTGTGCACGCCCATCGGGTCGAAGTTCTCGATCGAGCAGACGATGATGCAGTTATCCGCGAGATCGCGCATCACCTCCAGCTCGAACTCCTTCCAGCCAAGCGCGCTCTCTTCGATCAGCACCTCGTGCACCGGCGAAAGCGCGATGCCGCGCTCCAGGATCTCCTCCAGCTCCTCCTGGTTGTAGGCGATGCCGCCGCCGGTTCCGCCGAGCGTGAAGCTCGGCCGCAAGATGCACGGATAGCCGATGCGCTGCGCGAATTCGAGGCCGCCGGCGACGCTATTGACGAGCTGCGACTGCGGCGTTTCGAGGCCGATCTTGCGCATCGCGTCCTTGAACAGCAGCCGGTCCTCGGCCTTCTTGATGGCGTCGATTTTGGCGCCGATCAGCTCCACGCCGTACTTATCCAGCACGCCGCGCTCGGCCAGCTCCACCGAAAGGTTCAGCCCGGTCTGACCGCCCACCGTCGAAAGCAGCGCATCCGGCCGTTCGCGCCGGATGATCTCCTCGACGTACGGCGCGGTGAGCGGCTCGACGTAGGTCTTATCCGCCAGCTCGGGGTCGGTCATGATCGTCGCCGGATTGGAGTTGACCAGGATGACTTCGTAACCATCCGCCCGCAGCGCCTTGGCCGCCTGCGTGCCGGAGTAGTCGAACTCGCACGCCTGACCGATGATAATCGGCCCGGAGCCGACGATGAGGATGCGATGAAGATCGTTGCGACGAGGCATATTAGTGGTTCACCGCCGAGACGCAGAGGCGCAGAGAAAACCAAACGAAATCCTCGGCGCCTCGGCGCCTCGGCGGTAGGCTCATTGCCCGTTCTCCATCAGGTGAGTGAACTCCTCGAAGAGGTAATGCGAATCGTGCGGGCCGGGCGCGGCCTCGGGATGGTATTGCACGCAGAAGACGGGGTGATTGCGCAGGCGGAAGCCTTCGAGCGTCTGGTCGTTCAGGTTGACGTGGGTCAGCTCCACCTCGCTCGCGTTCAGCGAGTCCGGGTCCACGGCGAAACCGTGATTGTGCGACGTGATCTCCACTCTTTGCGTCAGCTCGTTGCGCACCGGGTGGTTGGCTCCGCGGTGCCCGAACTTCAGCTTGTACGTCCGGCCGCCCGCCGCGAGCCCTAGCAACTGATGCCCCAGGCAGATGCCGAAGATCGGCTTGCGGCCGATCAGCTTGCGGATATTGGCTACCTGCGTAGTCAGCGGCTCGGGATCGCCAGGGCCATTGGAAAGGAAGATGCCGTCGGGCTTCAGGGCCAGGACATCCTCGGCCGAAGTCAGTGCCGGCACCACCGTGACCCGGCAGCCCGCCTGCACCAGCCGCCGCAGGATGTTGTGCTTGATGCCGAAATCGTACGCGACCACGTGATGCCGCGCCGGGGGCGCTTCGCCGACCCGCTCGGAGGGTGAGCAGGGCTCGACCGGCCGCGACCATTCGTAGCGCGCGGCCGTGGTCACGCGGCTCGCCAGATCCAGCCCGGCCATCGACGGAATCGAACGCGCCTTCTCGACCAGCGCCGCGGCATCGCCACCCGCCGAGGAAAGCACGCCGCGCATCACGCCGCGCGTCCGCAGGTGGCGCACCAGCGCGCGGGTGTCGAGATCGTCGATGACCGGAATGCCCGCGCGGCCGAGAAATTCGTCCGCTTCCGCGTCCGACCGCCAGTTGCTCGCGATCGATGAGAACTCGCGCACGGCGAGCCCTTCGATGTAGGGCCGCCCGGCTTCGTTATCGGCCGCGCTGGTTCCGTAATTTCCGATTTGCGGATTGGTGAGAACGACGATCTGTCCGGCATACGAGGGGTCCGTGAAAACCTCCTGGTAGCCGGTGAGCGCGGTATTGAAGACGACCTCGCCCGCGCGCTCCGCGGGCGCACCAAAACCCCTGCCCTCGAAGACCGTTCCGTCTTCCAGGGCGAGAATGGCAGTATTCAAGTTCGGCTGTTCCTCCCGGGGAGTGGATAA
>DATGMB010000223.1:0-84805 GCA_035293845.1 Bryobacteraceae bacterium | reverse complement strand
CTCGTGCCGGGGATCTGGTAGCGCGCTACGCCGTTCGCGTGCGGCCGCACTCGAGGCAATCGCGATTCCATCCGGCGAGCGTCGCCGCGGCTTCGTAAGCGCTCTGGCAGAAGCCGAGCAGCAGCGTTTCCGGCGATTGCGACCCGCTGATTTCGCGGCAGGGAAGAATGAATTCGCCGAGCTGCTTGTTCCACGCGCCGTGTTTCCCGCTGGTCCCTCCCAGTGCTGCTTGTTTGTCGATACCCGAGGAGATATCCTATTACTCGGAGTTAAACGCATGGCCGACGTGGCCCTGGGCCATTCGCCCGAACCTTTCGCGACTTGCAATGAAACGCATAACGCTAGCCGGGCTGAAGCATCCGCGTGTAAGATGGCCCTTGGGTTATTCCACTTCAACCCTCACTGGGGCGGGCAACTCCGGAGCCGCCATCGCCACTGCACTGAAGCACTAGCCCCGTTCCTGCGAGCTCTGAAGAGGCATCCAGGCTGGCGGGTAAATCTCGAGATCAGTGGAAGCGGTCTCGAATTTCTCCAAGACTACTACCCAGCGCTGGTTGCGTCGCTTCGGGAGTTGGTCTCGGCGGGGCAGGTCGAGCTAATCTCGTCCCTCTACACGCCGGCGCTGTGGATTGCATTCCCCCGGCGCGACCTCATCGAGTCGATTCTGAGAAACAGAGATTGCCTTATGAAACTCGGGTTTAAACCAACCCGTATCTTCTTCTCGCAAGAGGCGTTCTTCGGTGAGGTTGTGAGCACACTCTCAGACTATTTCGATATTTTCATATGCAAAGATGACTACCTAAATCATTTCTTTTCTATAGACTATTCAAATCCATGCTTTGCCGTCGGAGGCAAGCAGGTAATCGTCGCCTCCGGCCACCTCCTCTATGAGAGCTCGTTGCTGGCGCACGCTGAACCACAACTCGCCCCAGCGCTCGGCCTGACGGAGAGGCACCGCCTGTACATTGAACACTCTTCAGAGCTGAACAATGGCCGTAACTTTCCCGCTAGAAATGGCCGATTTGGAAGCGTCGAGTGGCACTGGTACCACTGTGGCGACGGTAACCATTTTGGCACAATTTACAAACCGCAAGATCTTGAGAGATCCTACAACGACCCCGCCTGGGAGCGCTGGTGCGAAGCCGTATCTGCAATCATGAACATCGCGGTTTTCGGCTTTCTCCTATTTCGGAGTTTGCGGCGCGGCTCGACCCTGCACATAGCCGGCAACTGCCGCTTCTCATCGAGGGCTCGTGGAACTCAAAGGCCTCGGAAGGGGTTTACACCTGGATGGGTAACTGCGCGGGGCCCGAGGCCAGCCCGAACGGGGTGCTGACAAGCGTCTCCCAGGCGAGACAGCGGCTTCTGAAGTGCGAGCAGATTCTGCTTGCCGCCGCGACCCTCAGCGACCACCCGGCAGGAAATACACGCGCATCAAGCCTCCCCCTTATCGGCCCGTTCATTCGCCGGCGGCTCGATCGGCTGCTCGATCGTTCCGCTATCCTCTCAAAGGCTTGGTCGACGTTGCTTCATGCAGAAGTTAGCGACGCGCTTGGCTGGTCCCCCGGTTCAGAAGCAGTGGCGGCGGCTCTGTCGGAGTCGGAGCGCGTATTATCAATGACCACAGAAATCCTCCATAGATTTGCGGGAGTGAGAGACGACGCCGGGGCAGATCGCAAGACGGAGGCGGCTTCTGAGGCTGCTCCGGAAGGGGCGGGTAGCTCCACAGTGACGCCGTGGGCTGCTGCTGAGCTCATCGGCGCTAACGGTAGCATCGGCGTGGCCGCAGCCGGGCCTGACCATCAAGCCTGTGACATCTGCTTTGTGACGACAGAATCTAACGCAGGCGTTCGTTGGCCCTTCCGACTGGAGGAGCTTGAATATTGCCCAAGCGGGATCGAATGTTCGGCGGTTCGGCATCGGCTCCGTGATTTCAAGGCCGATGAAATTCTGCTCCCATTGAGTAACGGGCTGCTCCGGATCGATCAGCACCTCTTTCTGATCAAGGAGTTAACCTCAATCCACCTCGCCGCCCGGGTCAGCCGGGGCCGCCGCGTGGTTGAGTACACGATTCGCGGCAGCCAGATTCACAGATACTACGCATGGCGGTTTCATCTAATCGCAGGTACCCCAGAGCGCGCTCTTGCCTTCGCCAATGTGCTCAACAATGCGACCTGCCGGTCCTGCAGTCTCGGTAACTGCGGCGTAGGTGCGGCGCTGCGCGAGCGGGTTAGCCTCCTTGGCGATCAGGGATTTGGCCGCAGGGCAGCGATAGTGCCGGCCGCCCGGGATGTATGATGAACAAGCCAGAACCGCGGGGGTGCTATTCAGTCCTGCACCAATCAGTGGTGCTCATAATCGGATCGCTGGAATAATGGTCGTGCGGGGGGCCGGAATAAGATGGCAGGCAACTGTAGTCCGATGTTCTCAGCCGCAAGTGTAAAAGTGCTCTCGGGTTCATATTTGTTGTTTTTTTTTTTACAGCCCGAGAACGGGCCGAATTACAATGGTCTGGACCGCCGATAAGATAATCCATATAATCAACCCGGAGGTACAAAGATGTTTGCAGTCGTGGGAAAGTTTTGGCGCATCTCAAGCGCCTTTGCTGTTCTTGCAACCCTGTGCGGTCTTAACCTAAAGTTGGTTGCGCAATGCGATAAACTGTGTGGTTGCTGCGGTCCACCGCAAATAGCTTATCGGGACTGCGGGGGCGACCCCCAGGGATGCCGGGTGTCCTTGTGTCCTGGACACACGTCCCAGGGTTGCGGTTATAGCGATAATTACAACGACGTGTGCACTGGCGTATTCCTTTGCCTCGATTGCTAGAGGGGACGCGCGTAGATAGGAGGTGCAATATGCGCGACTTGGTACGGAACAAATTCGTGAGGGGTGCCTACGCTCTGGCGGTTTTGGCGCTTACTGTTAACGCCCTAAGGTTGCTGAGCCCACGCTTGAAGGGACAAGAAGCCGGGCAGATACGCTCAGTCCCGTATTCGGTGGTTCTTCAGCTAACGACACATAAGGCGAGCGGCGAATCGAGCCCTGTTGTAGCATACGTTACGCAGGCGGTCAGGTCAGACGGTTCGTTCGCTCTGAGAATTCAGGACATTCCGCACGGCCAGCTGCAGAGGATCCTGAATTTTGCCGACGGCAAAAAGGTTACGGTCAACGACACAGGAAACGCGACGACAACGACCTTTGGCACGCCCGGAACTGCCGTTAATTGGCAACGCGACCCGTCCTCGAACTGCCTGCGTTCCCTAGCCGGTCAGCCAATGGCCAGCTATGCCGAGATACTCGATGGGGAGGAGATGGTAAGCGGCTACCGGGCGGTCAAGGTCCGGGCCCCTTCACAGGGTGCTACTTGGTGGTTTGCTCCGGATTACGGATGTGCAGAGGTGAAGTCGGTCTTTTCGTTTCCGGACGGACAGTCGACCGAGAAGGAACTGGTTAGCTTGGTCCCAGGTGAGCCATCACCCGACCTCTACGCCGTCCCGGCGAACTACCGGGAAATGTCGTACTCGGCTAACGCTCTCCTTAGCGAGCCTCCCGGTAAGAGCGTGAATCCCTCTTGTGCACGCAAATTGGCCCAGATGGACGCATCCTATTTCGCCCATCGATCGCGCTAAAGAGGTCCGCGCCTGTCGCCCGTAGTCGTGGCAGTCTGATATAGCCGGACCATCGATCAGATGCCCTGCGGCCGCTTACGCCGTTCGCGTGCGGCCGCACTCGAGGCAATCGCGATTCCATCCGGCGAGCGTCGCCGCGGCTTCGTAAGCGCTCTGGCAGAAGCCGAGCAGCAGCGTTTCCGGCGATTGCGACCCGCTGATTTCGCGGTAGGGAAGGATGAATTCGCCGAGCTGCTTGTTCCACCCGCCGGAACTCACGCGGGCATCCTCGAATCCCTGGGGCGCCGGCATGTGATAGGCGTAGAAGGCGGGCTCGGGATAACGCCGGTCGCCGGGCCAGAAGCCGCAGCTCATGCACTCGTGGGAATAGGCCTCGCGCATGGTGTGGTCCGCATTCTCCGGCAGCTTTGCCTCCCGGCCGCTGAAGCGGGTCACCGCGAGATCGAACGAGCCCCAGAAGAAGTGCACCGGGCTCGACTTGCCGAGGAAGCGCGCGCGGAAGCGCTGGAACACGTGATTCGTGCTGACCAGAATCCGGTGGAAGCGTTCGACGGCGCTGGTGTCGTACGAGGCATGATGGCGGTCCTCCTCGTAGGGGGTGGTGTCGTCGAATTCGGCCGGCGCCGTGTCGATCCCGGCCTCGATGCCGAGGCTGTGCAGGGTGGACATGTATTCGCGGTAGAAGTCCGCCACCGGGCGCGCGTAGAGCCCGATTTCGCGCTCCTCGCCGCCGCTGGTGCGGATGGCCAGACGATGCCGGATGAAATCGAACTCGGCGTCGAAATTGCCGTGGGGCAGGGGAATCGCGGAGGTCGTCAGGCCGCGCGGCGTCACGTAGAGAGTGACGTGCCACCAGTGGTTCAGATGTGGCGCGAGCGCCATGCGGGTCTTCCCGACGATTTGCGTACACATGTGCAGCGTGTCGCAGGTGGCCTCCCATTCGCGGAACGGCAAAGCCGGCCAGTCAGTCAAAGTCAAGTTCCACCTCGTCGATGTAGCACCACCCCCACTTCTCGCCGGGCTCGAACGATTTGACGATGGGGTGGTGCGTGGAATGGAAATGCTTAGTGGCGTGGCGGTTCGGCGAGGAGTCGCAGCAGCCCACGTGCCCGCAGATCATGCACAGCCGCAGATGCACCCAGCGGTCGCCGGTCTTGAGGCATTCCTCGCAGCCTTTCGTGTGCGGCGTCACCTCGCGAATCTGGCCGACGTGCGCGCACTCCATGACCACTGGTTACCACAATCCGGGCACGAGGCGGTACGGTGTGAGTGTCGTGTAGTGTTCGTATCCGGCCAGTTCGCGGCGCAGCGTGCGATCTTCGAGCGCGGTGCGCAGGATCATGAGGGCGATGATGACCGCGGAGATGACGGCGGTCCAGCCGAGCGCTCCCACGACCAGCGGTATTCCGAGATACAGGAGAATGGCGCCGCTGTACATGGGATGGCGCACGAAGCGGTAAGGGCCGCGGGTGACGACCGTGTGGCCGCGGTCGGTCTGGATGCGAACGGTGGTTTCCGCGTGGCGGTTGACGGCCATGGCCCAGCCGACGATCAGCCCGCCCGCGACATACAGCGCCGCGCCAGGATAAAGCCACGCGAACGCCAGGGACTCGCAACCGGCGCATCCGGCTTCCCGGCCTGCGACCGCATACTGGACGAAGCCGAGCGCCATCATCGGTGGCACGATCCACTTATCGAAGGATTTCGTATCCGAGCGCCGCCACCGGGCGCGAGCGGTCATCAGGCCGGGATTGAAGCGGCGGACCGCGACGGCGATGGCGCCGAAAACGGCGAGGGCCAGGCCGATCGCGATCCAGCCGCGCGTCCAATCGAGGCGTCCCGCGCCGAGCAGCATCAAGCCCACCCAGAGCGCCGTCATCGCGGTGGAGTTCAGCACCTGCCGCCATACGGGCATGGGAGGGGTGTGCGGCGGCGCGGTATTGGAAGTCATGATCGCCCCCTACGGCCAGTATAGAGGTTGGGGCTACTGCACCCGCACATCCCCCTCCGCCGACCAGTACAGCGCGTCGAACAGCAGCGGCAGCGTCGCGTGCGTTTGCGCGCGGTGCTGCGGGCGGATGCCGAACAGCACAATTTTGCCCGGGTTCATCTCGATCGCGACCACGGCCGCCCGGCCGTACATCAGGTCTTCGCCGCGCAGCCAGCCGGAAGCATTCACGCCCGTATTGGGATACCGCGCGACCACGCTCACCTTCTGCGAGGCGAAGCCTTCGGTGAGCTGGAAAAACGGGGAATTGATGTAGAAGCCCCAGGTCTCCGGCGCCGCGCCCCAGCCCACCGGATGCGTCGTATCCACCTGCAGGTTTACGATTGTGCCGGGCGCGAAATGCTGGTCGCGCGTCGTCGAGTGCTTCAGATCCTTGATGCCCACCGGCATCTTTTCGATCACGAGATTGCTGGCCTCGCCGAGCGCGACGAGCGTTCCGCCCTGCGCCACGAAATCGCGCAGCGCCGCGAGTCCTTCATCGCCGATGCCGCCGCGGTATTCCGGCAGGATCGTCTCGTAGTCGCCGTTGCCTTCCAGGATGGCGTTGACCCGCTGATCGGGGAGGATGATGGCGTCGAAGCGCTGGCGCAGGCCGCCTTTCTTCACATCCGGGTTATGGATGCCGGTGTATTCGAAGCCATACTGGTCGAGGATGTAGCGCGTCCAGCCTTCGTCCATGGAGGGATCGTAGGACTGGTAGATGGCGATGCGGGGGCGGTTGAGGGCGGTGGCGATCTGCGGAGCGGGCGTCTGCGCCGGCGCCGCCACGTCGAAGCCGTCCACCGCCTGCCGCCAGACATCCGGCCGCGCCAACGCGACGGCGTACGGCACGCCGCCGGCTTCCGGTTTCGTGAGGCTCACCTTGGCGCCCGCCTTCAACAGGCGGTTCACCACCAGCGCGCTCTGCGCGCCATTATAGGGAAATCGCCACGTTCCGCCGGAATTCACCGCCGCCAGCGTGTACTTCGGCTTCGAAGTCACCCGATCCATGGCCAGGCCCGCCGGGAGCGCCGTTTTCGCGAATTCCGTCTTCACTCCGAACTGCATCCCGAGCGACCACGCCGAAACATCGTACGGCGCCTCTGCCGGAGCGCCGGGCGCGCGCCGCACCTCGGGATACGTCTGCTTCTCCAGCAGGTCTTTGGCATAGCGTCCGAACACCTGATTGAACGGGATTACGAATGTGCCCGCAGGGTATTTCCTGCCGTCCTGCTCGAACTCGGCCTTCGCCCGATAGACTTCCACGCCCGCGATCATGAGCTTATCGATGAGGTCGATCGCTTCGTTGGGGTCGTGCTGGCTGGAAAACGGGATCAGCACCGCGTAGGCTTTCTCCTTGCCCTCGCCGATCGATCCGTTCTTGCCCGCCTCGATGGTCCGCCGGTTCACGTCGTAGATCTCGCGCAGCAGCGCTTCGCGGCGGTCGGCAGCGGCGTCGAGGAGCGCGAAGGTGGCGGTCAGCTCGTAATCCACGATGTCCCGCAACGTCCACTTGCCGCCCAGCCAGGGCCGCGGATACTCGGTACGCGGCGTGATATCGCGCGGCGGCGGCAGCGGATCGTTGGGATGCTCGAAGGCGCGCCGCCGCTCGGATTCGAATTCCGACGGCGCATTCGCCGGACCCGTTGCCGCGCCGCGTCCGCTGCCGCCCGAAGGCGTGGCCGCGGCCGCCCGCGCCGAATCGGCCATCTGCTGCACCACCGGCGTGGCAATGCGCGCGCTTGCGACTTCCGTCAGCAGGCCCACCTGGTTATGCCACCAGCCGGCCCACGCCATCGCGCCCTGCCAGAAATTCGTGTAGGTCGCGTTGAAAATGATGCCGGTCTTGCCTTCGGCTTCGAGCGCCGCCGCCTGCGATTGCCCGAACACCGCGTTGAGCCGGTAGATGAGCGGGTCCACATTGGGATTGATCGGATCGGTCGCCGGCATCGTGAAGATGCGCGGGCCGCTCATGCCCTGCTGGTGCTCGTCGAGCCAGATCGCCGGGAACCATTCGTGCCAGAGGACCTCGGCCGCCATGCGGCTCTCGCGCTGCGAGAAGAGGTACATGTCGCGGTTGTTGTCGTGGCCCGTGTAGTGGTGGTAAAGCTCCGGCAGCGGCGTGGCTTCGAACGGCGTGTCGACGACTTTGTTGTACCAGTCCGTCACCATGATCTGCCCGTCCGGATTGAGCGAGGGCACCAGCAGGAAGATATCGTTATCGAGGATTTTCCCGATAGCCGGCGAGTCCTCCGTCGCGAGGCGATAGACCAGCTCCAGCACCATCTGCGACGCGCCGATTTCCGTCGAATGAATGTTGTTCGTGATGAACACGACCGACTTGCCGGAGCGGAAAATTTCGTCGCGCTCCGGATCGGTGGGCGCGCCGCCCTGGAAGTAGAGCTTCCGCTCCAGCGCCTTGTAGCGGTCGAGATTCTTGAGGTTCTCCGCCGAGCTGATTTCCAGCATGATGAAGGGATTGCCCATCGTGGTCGGCCCGAGATTGCGGAAGCGGACGCGGTCCGATTCGCCCGCGACCTTCTGCATGTATTCGACGATCTTGTCCCAGCGCACCAGTTTCTTGTCGGTGCCGATGCGGAAACCGAAATACTGTTCGGGCGAGGGCGGCGTGGCGGATGCGGCGAACGCGCAGGCGAGGAGAGCGAGAGCGGCGGATTTCATAGGACTTCTAAGGATTATAGCCACAAGCCACCGACGGTTCGGACGCGGCGATTCACTCGGCAAATCCGGCGTCTCGTGCGGGTGCTGACCGGGCCGCTCTACAGTCGTTTCTGCCAGATTGCAGGGGCACGTTTGCCGTGCAACACGGCAACAACATTCGATCGAGAACCATCGGCGACGAAGTAAACGCAGTAGGGAAACCGGTTCACCAACGCCTTGCGGGCTGTTTTGTAGACCAGCGGGAACGCGGTGGGGCGGCTCGCAACGCGGCGGAAACACTCTTCCACAGCTTCCACAAACTCTTCGCCTAGTCCGGGGCGCTCACTGTCATACCATCGGCGGGCAGCCTTGATGTCCGCTTCAGCCTGTGGAAGAAGACGGATTCGGCTCAGACTCAATCGCCCAGAATCCGCCTTTTCGCTTCTTCCCAGTCCGAGCAGGACTCGGGATCTCGTCGGAGGGCGTCCAAGCGGTCGTCAAGAATGCGCTTATGCTCCTCGCTCACGGGCAGCGCGTCGGCCTCGCCTTCGAGGGTATCCCACAGGTCGTCGATCAGGCGCAGGCGGTCTTCCGGGCTAAGCTCGAGAATCTCTTCGCGCGTCGGGTACCGCATAACTTCACCATATCAAAACCGCCGCTCGCCGCTCCACCCCTCTTGCAAACCTGATACAACAGTCTGCATGGCCGAAACCGCAACCGCCCGCCGCCAGTTTCTCAAGACCGCCGGCGGCGCGGCGCTTGCCGCGTCGCTTCATCCCGGCAGCCTCCGCGGCGCCAACGACAAAATCAGCGTCGCCTTTATCGGCGTGGGACGCATGGGGTCGAGCAATGTCGGATTTGCCGGCAAGACTCCGGGCGTGCAGATTGCCGCCGTCTGCGACGTCTACCAGCCCCACCTCGAGCGCGCCCAGTCGCAGGCGCGCAAGCTCGGCTTCGACGGCGTAAAGGCCGTCCACGATTTCCGAGAGATCCTGGCGGATAAATCGATCGACGCCGTTTCCATCGCCACGCCGGACCACTGGCACGCCTACATCGCCATCGAAGCGTGCAAAGCCGGCAAGGACGTTTGGGTGGAAAAGCCCGCCTGCGTCTATGTCGAAGAGGGCGTCAAAATGATCGAGGCCGCCCGCAAATACGGGCGCGTCATGCAGGCCGGCACGATGCAGCGTTCGGGCGGCTTCTTCCGCAAGGCGCGCGAGATCGTCAAGCGCGGCGACCTGGGCGAGATCACCTTCTGCCGCACCTTCCAGTCCAGCCTTTCGAAGCCGGAAGGCTACGGCAATCCGCCGGATTCCGATCCGCCTGCGGGCCTCGATTGGGACCTCTGGCTTGGCCCCGCGCCGGAGCGCCGGTTCAACGCCAATCGCTGGGGCGTCGCTCCGGACCGCTGGTCGACGTTCCGCTATTTCTGGGATTACGCGGGCGGCGCGATGACGGATTGGGGCGTTCACCTGCTCGATATCGTGCAGTTCGCCTTCGACGAAGCGATGCCGGTCTCGATCACCGCGCAGGGCGGCAAGTTCTACGTTCACGACAACACAGAGACGCCCGACACGATGCTGGCCACCTTCCGCTATCCCTCGTTCGTCGGCTCCTACGAAAGCCGCACGGCCAACAATTTCCCGATGTACAACGCGGGTTACGGGACATCCTTCCACGGCACGGAAGCCACCCTGATGGTGAACCGCGGCGGATACTGGATCTTCCCCAACGCGAAGGGCAAGGAACCGGTCGCCGAAACCAGCCGGGAACTCGCGACGATGAACGAACCCCACTGGCGCAATTTTGTCGAATGCGTGCGCACGCGCCAAAAGCCGGTGAGCGACATCGAAACCTGCGTCCGCAGCAACACGACGTGCCTGCTCGCCAATCTTGCGCTGCGCCACGGCGTCGCGCTCGACTGGGACGAGCGGGCGTTCACCGTCAAGCAGCAGGAAATGAAGCAGTACCTGAAAGCAAACTACCGTTCTCCCTGGAAACTGGAGGTCTGAACTGACGATGAGATGGCTCTACTTTGCGGCATCGGCTCTATTGCCCCTGGCCGCCCACGCGCAGAACGTCACGGGTAAATGGACCGGTTCGGCGTCCCGGTACGATAACGGCATCGAGATCACGGTCGCGCTCGAACAGGCGGCCGGCGGCTCGATCACCGGCTACGTCGAAGGGCCGCGCAGCAACGATCGGATTACTTCCGGCAAGCTCGAAAACGGCAAGCTGACGCTCGAAGCCGAGCGCGCCGGCCGCGGCGGCCAGATGATGCACGTAACTTATACCGCCGAAATTTCCGGCACAAAGATGACGCTGACCATGCCGCAGATGACATTCGGCGGCCGTGCGGGCGGCCGGGGCCAGCAGGCGCCGCCGCGCCCGCCGCAGGTCTTCGAGCTGTCGCGCGTCTCGAGCAAGTTCCCCGGACCGCCGCCGGAGCCCGCGCCGCGCGTGTCGCTCCCAATGCCGGAGCCGGTCCGCACCGAGCTGGCCCGCACCCCGCCGATGGGCTGGAATAGCTGGAACAAGTTTGCGGGGCAGGTCACCGATGCCATGGTGCGGGAGATGGCCGACGCGATCGTCAGCTCCGGGATGCGCGATGCCGGCTACATCTACGTCAACATCGACGACACCTGGGAAGGCGCGCATCGCGATTCCCACGGCAATATCACCACGAATAACAAGTTCCCGGACATGAAGAAGCTGGCGGATTACATCCACAGCAAGGGTCTGAAACTCGGCATTTACTCGTCGCCGGGGCCGAAGACCTGTGCGGGCTATCTGGGCAGCTATCAGCACGAGGAGCAGGACGCGAAGACCTACGCGGCCTGGGGCATCGACTATCTCAAGTACGATTGGTGCAGCGCCGCGCAAGTCTACGAGAACAACCAGGCCACCATGGCCGCCGCTTACGCCAAGATGGGGCTGGCGCTGCTCCGTTCCGGTCGGCCGATCGTCTACAGCCTCTGCCAGTACGGCAATCTCGATGTCGGCGAATGGGGCGAGCGCGTGGGCGGCAATCTCTGGCGCACCACCGGCGATATCCGCGATGACTGGCAGTCGATGTCGCACATCGGCTTCGACCTGCAGCCCGGCCGCGAGAAATACGCCTATCCGGGGCACTGGAACGATCCCGACATGCTCGAAATCGGCAACGGCCACATGACCGACACCGAATACCAGACCCACATGACCCTGTGGTGCATCCTGGCGGCGCCGCTGCTGGCCGGCAACGATATTCGTAGCATGTCGCCTTCGATCGCCGCGATTCTCATGAATAAGGAGCTGATTGCCGTCGATCAGGACCGGCTCGGCCGACAGGGCGTGCGCGTGGCGAAGGATGGCGACCTGGAAGTCTGGGCCAAGCCACTGGCCGATGGCGCGTATGCCGTGGGCCTGTTTAACCGCGGGCCGGCTGCCGCCCGCGTGACCGCGAAGTGGAGCGACATCGGGATCAGCGGCTCGCACCCGGTACGCGATCTCTGGAAGCACGAGGATCTCGGCTCCATTGCCGGTTCGTACTCCGCCGAGGTGCCTTCGCACGGCGTGGTGGCGATCAAGGTCGCCCAATAGGAAAGGGGGCGCATGCCCGATGTCGAATTTCTCCGCCGCATCTGCCTGCCGCTGCCCGGCACTACCGAGCAGGTGCAGTGGCAGATCGATCTGGTGTTCAAGGTCGGAGGCAAGATGTACGCCGTCGCGCCGCTCGAGCCGGCGCGGGTTTGCCTCTCGTTCAAATGCAGCGCGGAGGACTTCGCCGAGCTGACCGAGCGCCCCGGTATTATTCCGGCACCGTACCTCGCCCGCGCGCAGTGGGTCGCGCTGGAGGATGAGGGGGCCATGACCGCGCGGGAGATCCGCAATTACCTTCGCCGAGCCTACGAGCAAGTCCGCGCGAAGCTGCCGAAGAAGGTGCAGGCGGCGCTCGCGGGGCGATAGCAGGTTGCGGAATGGATTTGGCCGCCGATCAACGCCGAAACGCTTATCTGCGTTCATCGGCGTTGATCAGCGGCCTGGGTCGGCGGCCTCCGGCATAGGCCCGGCGTGCCGCGGGCGCCGTGATATATTCATACAACCATGTCCCGAAAAAGCATCGCCCTCAGTTTGCTGGTCCTGCTCGTATCGCTGCTCGCAGGGGCGCAGGAACGGGTGGATCTGAACGTCATCCACAAGATCAAGGCGGAGGAGTTGGGCAACGGCTCCAAAGTCATGGACATCATGTACAACCTCACGGACCGTTACGGCCCGCGGTTGACCAATTCGCCGCAGTTCCGCGCCGCGGGCGATTGGGCCGTCGGGCAGCTCAAGGAATGGGGGCTGAGCAATGTCCACCTGGAGAAGTGGGCGACGCCGCAGGATAACCCGATTCCGGGCTGGCAGGTGCTGCATTACAACGGCGCAATGGTGGAGCCCACGTACATGTCGCTGATCGGCGTTCCGGTGGCCTGGACCGGCGGCACCAACGGACCGGTAACCGCGGAAGCCGTGCTGGCGACGATCCAGAGCCCGGCCGACATGGAGAAATGGCACGGCAAGCTAGGGGGCAAAATCGTGCTCACGGTGCCGCCGCCGGAGCTGCCGTTCCCGGCCACTCCTTTGGCTCGCCGCTACACCGCCGAGGAGCTTACCGAGCTCGCGACCGAGCTCATCCCGGCCGGAGCCGGCCGCGGCGGACGCGGCGCATTCGGCGGGCGCGGCGGCCCGATGGCCGACATGACGCCGGAGCAGCGGCGCGAATTCCAGGAGAAGATGCGCACGTTCTGGAAGGATGAAAAGGTCGTGGCGACCTTGACCGCGTCCGAGCGCGGCCAGAGCGGCACGCTCTTCGGCGGCGGCGCGCAGAATCGCATGGACAAGACCAACACGCCCGCGGTCTCGATTACGGCCGAGCACTACAACCGCATCGCGCGCCTCCTGCAGCACAAGGTGCCGGTGAAGCTGATGTTCGATATCAAGACGCAGTTCGATGACAACACCGAATCGTTCAACGTGATCGGCGAAATTCCCGGCACGACCAAGCCGAACGAAGTGGTGATGGTGGGCGGGCACTTCGATTCCTGGCACTACGGCACGGGCGCGACGGACAACGCCGCCGGCAGCGCCGCAGCGATGGAAGCGGTGCGCATCCTCAAGGCGCTCAATCTGAAAATGGACCGCACGGTGCGGGTGGCGCTATGGGGCGGCGAGGAGGAAGGGCTGCTCGGCTCGCGCGCATACGTCAAGGAGCATTTCGCCGATCCCGCGGTGATGAAGCCCACGGCCGAGCACGCGAATCTCTCCGGGTACTTCAACGTCGATAACGGCACGGGCCGCATCCGCGGCGTTTACCTGCAGGGCAACGAGATGATGCGGCCGATCTTCGAGCAGTGGTTCAAGGCCGTGAAGGACCTGACCGAAGGCGAGATCACGATCCGCAACACCGGCGGCACGGACCATCTTTCGTTCGCGGCGGTAGGCCTGCCGGGCTTCCAGTTCATCCAGGACCCGATGGATTACGATACGCGGACGCACCACTCGAATATGGACGTCTACGACCGCATCCAGCCGGCGGACATGAAGCAGATCGCGATCATCGAGGCGGCTTTCCTGTACAACGCGGCGACGCGGCCGGAGAAGCTGCCGCGCCTCGATCTGCCCGAACCGCAGCCGGCGGGAGGCCGTGGCGGCCGCGGAGGACGGGGCGGCGGAAACTGAGTCTCGTCAAGGAAAACCGCCGAAATCGGCGGTTTTTCGCTTATCTTGGCGTGGAACAGGCTCACTCCGGAACCGGTGTGAACTGGCATCCCTCACGGTTCTTGTCCAGAAGAAGATTGGTAATGCGTGAGAGCTTGTCCGGGTTCGTGATGAAGTAAATCGCGTGAATGTGTTCCTCGTTCGTATCCATCGCGAGTACGAATGAGGGCTTGCCGTTCAGATCACTCACGACGCCCGGCGCGCCGTTGACGGACACAATGCGGGTCTCCACGTTGCCCTTCGCAGGGAACTTTTCGCGGCCCAGGACAATGGCGCGCGCAACGTTCGATGGCCCATGGATAAGATTGGGTACGGCACGGCCTTTGCCGCCGCCGTCGGTGTGAAGCACAACGTCTTTGGCCAGCAGGCCGATCAGGCCGTCGAGATCGCCGCTGCCGGCCGCGCGCAGGAATTCATCGAGCAGTTCGTTTTGCTTCTTGGCGGGCGCTTCGAAGCGCGGGCGCATCTGCGCCATGTGCTGACGGGCGCGGCGCAGAATCTGCCGGCAATTCGTTGCGCTCTGATCGAGTATTTCGGCGATTTCGGGATAGTCGTACTCGAATACCTCGCGAAGAAGAAAGACGGCCCGCTCTATCGGTGTAAGCCGCTCGAGCAAAACCAGGAACGCCATGGAAAGCGTTTCGTCCACGCGGATCAGTCCCATCGGATTGCTCCCCTGCGCAGCCACCAGGGGTTCCGGCAGCCAGTGGCCGAAATACTCCTCGCGCTGAACGCGCGCGGACTGCAAATGATTGATGGAGAGCCGGCTGATGATGGTCACCAGAAAGGCTCTTGCGGATCGAATGTCTTCGCCGGGAGTCTGTTGCCACCGGATGAATGTTTCCTGCAGCATATCCTCGGCGTCAGCCACGCTGCCAAGCATCCGGTACGCAATTGAAAAGAGCAAACCTCTGTATTGATCGAAGGTCGCCAGCCGGACCGACTGGCGCGAATCCCGCGCCTCCCGATTCGGATGTTCGGAGCTAGCGGTTGGCATTGGAACTATCCTGGGCGCGATTCGTTTCCGGAGCTTCGCGGATATCCATCCGCGCGATCCGATCTCCCTCGAACGAGTAAATATGCTGAACGAACTGGTCCACCAGCAGATTGCCGGATAAATCGTGCACCACTTGATGCACCTGCACGATCACGCGTCCGGTCGCATCTTCTTCGATGCTCACAGGATCGACTCGGGGGTTCAGAATGCCCCATTGCCGGATCCAGTAAGCACGAACCGGATCGTGCCCGACCAGCCGGCCGCCTTCCATCCCATTGGGCCAATTCACATCGGGCGCCATCAGGGCGAGAACGGAATCGATATCGCGCCGGTTGAATGCGGCGTAAGCCTCTGTGATGAGTTTCCTTCTCTTCTGCATTCTTGTCACCTCGACGAGCGTTGCTGCTTCGGATCTGCCGCGAATGGGGAACCGTTCCGTGGCTGCGGCATGATGAGAACAGCCACACCCCAGGAGATGCTTGCGAACGCCAGCACGATTCCCAGCGAAGCAACGAAGGCCGGCTTCGCGGTCATCAGCCACACCGCTGCCAGTACCAGACCGGTTCGGATGCCCAAAGATAGGGTCAGGAACGGAGCCGGCAATTCGCGCGCGATTTCCCTGTCCGGGAATTCGGCGTCGGCCGGCACCCGGCGAATTCTTTTCAGCTTGCGGCTCGATAAGCCTGACAACGCGCCGAAAGCGATCATAATCCCAACGGCAACCTTGGGCCACGCCATTCGCCAAAGCCCCGCGCGGTCTGCCAGGTATCCGCTGGAAAGGAACAGGAGCAGGAGGCAAATGGACGAAACCAATCTGATGAGAGGCATCGCACCGTCCAACGGCGTTGATTGCCGTGGCTCTGTAGGGCGCCGGAGCTGCGCAAGCGCAAGTCCTTCCGCGCCCATACCGGCAACGAGGCCCAGGGTTGCGATCACATGAAGGTATAGAACTGCACTGAATGATCCCATGGTGTTGTTGTCCTGATCCGAAGACCGGCCACGCGAACCGATTGTGACAACACGGGGCGACCCTTATCCCGGCCGCCGCCAGGCCATCACGGCGATGGGATAGGTGAGCAGAATCGCGGAATCCCCGAAACGGGCGGCGACGCCGAGCCGATCGCGTCCGCTCTGGATGTCCTCCCGGAAGAGCGACCGTATCCGGTCTGCGTTGCCTGGGTTCGGCAAGGAGCCTTCGAGCAGGGATTCGAGTTCCATTTCCAGGGCGAAATTCGCCTCCCGATGGAGGCTGAGGCCGGCGCTTTCGCCTAAAGCCCGAAGTTCCGCCGCGGTCAGGGCGCGCATGTGCGACGGATCGCGAAGCCTCTCCCAATGATTGAAACGGTCCTGCCTCTCAAGGCGGGGCGCGACGTCGGCTACCATCACGATGCCCCCACGGCGGCAAACGCGTTTCATTTCTTCGAGCGCTTTCGACGGGTCGAGGTAGTGGTGAAACGAAAACCGGGTCACGACACGGTCGAACGTTTCGCTCTCGAATGGGAGCCTGCTCGACTCCCCGAGCGTCCAGCCGATGTTTTCCAAACCGCGCTCCGACTGTAATTGCCGGGCGCGATCGAGCATGGCCGGAACCAGATCCAGACCAATTACACAGCGAACGCGGGTGGCGAGAAAACAGGAAACAATGCCGGGGCCGCAAGCAATGTCGAGGATTTCATCCGAGTGCCGCAGTTCCGCGCACGAAGCCATCAATTCCAGGAGCGCTTCACCCGTTCTTTCGTGACGGCGAAGAAACGGCTCGGCCTGTTGTGTGAACTGGAAATGAATTTCATCGGCGTGCTGCCGGGGATCGATCGCCATCAGATACTCCTGCTGCTCGAACTCCTCTTTTGGATGTCTGCGCCGGAATGAGCCATTCGCCGGGCGCACGGCAGCAGCCGGGCCGCCGCCGTCGCGGTTACCGTCCCAGTTCAGCCAGCAGCTCTTTCACCGCCGCGTCGAGCTGCGAATCCTTTCCCGTGTACGATTCGCCGATGGGCCGCGACACCGCGATGTCGACCGGGCGCGGATTGTTCTCCATGTTCTTGCCGTCGGCGCCGGTGATCAGGGTTCCGGGCATCCGCATCGTGGTGCCGTCGATCAGCTCCATGGAGCCGGTGTAGATGATCCATCCGGCGGTGGCCTCGCCCACGACTTTGCCGAGCTTCAGGGTGCGGTAGCCTTCCGTGAAGTCCTCGGCGTCCGAGAGGGAATGCTGGTTGACGACGAGGACGGTCGGCAACTCGAGCGAGCGCTGGCCGAGCGCGGTACGGGCGGGGCTGGCCGGGCCGCCGCGCTGCGTCATCGTGAGGTACGGGCGCCGCGAGAGCACATCGAGCGCGTAGGCGTTCACGAAGCCGCCATTGTTGTTGCGAATATCGACGACAACGCCCTGGCGCGAGCGGTTTTCGGAATCGAGGTCCAGATAGAACTGCGTCAGCGCCTGCTCGGACATATCGCGGATGTGCACATAGCCGAGCTTGCCGCCGCTGATCTTCGCGACATAGGCTCGGTTATCGTCGACCCATTTGCGGTAGATCTCCTCGGCCAGCGAGGCAACCGGCTGCACCGTTACGGACCTGCCGGAGACATCGAGCACGACGCGCTTGCCCGCCTTGTGTTCGAGCAGCTCATCGAGGTTGATATGGACCCCCGTGGCCATGCCGTCCACCGCGCGCAGTTCGTCGCCGGGCTGGATTTTGGCCAGGGCGGCCGGGGAGTGCGGTAAGACCGCGGTAATTTTCAGCCTGCCAGAGCGCTCGTATTCGGCGCGATCGAAGCCGAGCCCGAGCTGGCCCACTGCCCCGCGCTCGCCGCCCTCGCCCACGGGCGCCGAGATGCCGGAATGCGAGGAGTTGAGCTCGCCGATCATCAGGCGCAGGATGGCGCGCATCTCGTCGGGAGTGCGGCACCCTTCGATCAGCGGGACATAGGTCCGGCGCACGGCGTTCCAGTCGGCGCCGTGGAACTTGGGGTCGTAGAAGCCATCGCGCTGGCCGGCCCAGGCCTGCTCGAATACTGCCATCTTCTCCTGCTGGAAATCGACATCCATTTCGCCGGTGACGTTCACGGGCCGGGTCTGCCGGCTCTCGATGGTCAAGGCCTGCACCCGCCCGCCTTCGAGGAAATAGATTTCGCGCGAATCGCGCGAGAACTGCGCGTGCGTCTTGGCGCCGGGCGTGGTGGTCAACTGGCGCGGGCCGCGTCCTTCGCCGCTGGCGCCGCCGCGCCCGCCACGGCCCCTTCCGCCCGCAGCAGGCGTTTCATCGAGCGGATACAGGTACAAGTTGGCCTGGCCGCCCACGGTCGCGGAGAACAGGAGGTTCTTGCCATCGGGGCTGATCCGCGGATTGGACACCGCCATGCCGATGGGTAGCAGGGAAACGCGGCTGCGGATGTCCTCGAATTCGATTTCGACTTTGGGCGGCGCAGCCGTTTCGGCATTGGCGCCGCGTCCGCTGCGGCCGGTGGCCGTTTCCGGCTTGAACAGGTCGTCGATGCGTTCCTCGGCGGTGAATTTGGGCTGGCGCGGCACGAGGTCGACGCGGGCGATCTGCGGCGTTTCGGTGCGCTGGCTGGTTTCGTAGAGAAGGAATTTTCCGTCCGGGCTCCAATCGAGCGCTTGCACGTTGCTGTTGGCGAGGAAGGTCACCGGGCGGCCCGCGCCTCCCGCGGCCGGAATCACGTAGACATTGCGCAGGCCGCCCTTTTCGGAGAGCCCGTAGGCGATCCACTTGCTATCGGGCGACCAGGCAAATCCACCGCCGCCGAAGCCGCCACTCAGATACCCGGTCGCGAGCAGCCGCTCCTCATGCGAATCGAGGCTGTAGATGCGCAGCTCCCGGCGGTCTCGCACAAACGCGATGGACTTGCCGTCGGGCGAGAATTTGGGAGCGGAATCGGGACGGGCATCGTGCGTCAACTGGGTCTCAGCGCGCTGGAGGAAATCGTAAAGATAGACGTGGTTGACTGCGTCGCGCAAGCCGAGATAAGCGACCTTCGTCGAATCGGGCGACCAGGCGACGGCGGTCTCGGGCGACGGCGTGTGCGTCACGCGCAGCGCCTGGCCGCCCTCGCGCGCCGAGGCGGCGAAGATCTCGCCGTGCGCGATCAGCGCAAGCTTGCGGGCATCCGGGGAGAGCGCGAGATCGTTGAATTGCGTGAGCGTGAGGTGCTGGACCGGGGGGCTGGCCGGCACGCCGGCGAGCGTGAGGTTCAGGGCGTATGCTTCGCCGCTTTTGGTATCGAGCTGCCAGATCTTGAAGTCTCGCTCGAAAACAATGGCCTTGCCGTCGTAGGCAATGGACGGCCAGAGCACGCGGCCGCCGGTGAATTTCGTGACCTGGCGCGGCTTGGCGCCGGGCGCGGCGGTCCAGATGTTCTGCGCGCCCGAGCGGTCCGACATGAACCAGAGCTGTTTGCCGTCCGGCGACCACATCGGCCAGGCATTGCGGCCGTTGAGGTCGATGAGCCTGGTGTAGACGGCCGGCTCGCCGTCCTTCCGCAGCCAGATTTCGGATTCGTCGAGATGGCTGTGGCCGTTGCGCCACCACTGCGAATCGCCGACGCCGCGGGCGGCGAAGGCCATGCCGGAGCCATCCGGGGCGGGCGCGGCCTGGAACTCGTTGGTGAAGCGGTCGGCGCTCACCGGCATGGGCGTGCCGCCTTCGGCGCTGACGCGGTAGATATCGTTCTTGTGGCCGACATCGTTGGTGCCGTTCGAAAAGTAGATCCACTTGCCGTCGCGCGACCAGCCGTCGAGCTCGTCGAGCCCGTCATCGAAGGTGAGGCGCTGGAGCTCGCCGGTCGCGATCGTCAGGATGTAAATGTCGCCATTGCCGGTGCGCGTGGAGACGAACGCGAGGCGCGTGCCGTCCGGCGAGTAGAGCGGCCGGGTCTCATCCGCGGGATGGGCTACCAGCAGGTGCGCTTCGCCGCCCTTGGCGGGTGCGACCCAGATATCGCCGCCCGAGACAAAGGCGATCTCGGGACGGGTGGGGCAAAGGGCCGGCTGCGTGAGATACGGAATGCCGGCCGCGGCCGCGGCGAGGCTGGAGGCGCAGAATAAGACGGCAAATCGCATGCGTAGATGGTACCGCAGGGCTGGAGGGCCTTCGGCGTGCGCCGGGATCGAAATGCGTGAGAGAAATTCCCGCTGCCGGCTACTAATCGGGCGGACTATCTGCTCTGCCCGGTCCCATTTCCGCTAATATCTCACTAAATGATTCTCGCCATCGATATCGGAGGGACGAAGTTCTCGCTGGCGGTGTTCGACGGGCCGCGCATGGTGCGGCGCGAATCGCGCGCGACCGATGCGGCGGGCGGCCGCCATTGGATGCTTGAGCAGATTGCCGGGATCGTGCGGGCCTGGCGCGAAGAATTCCGTTTCGAGGCCTGCGGCATCGGCTTCGGGGGTCCCGTGAATTATGCCGCGCAGCGCGTGGTCCTTTCGACGCATGTGGGCGGCTGGCGCGATTTCGACCTGCCGGGCTTTGTGGCGGATTTGGCCGGCGCGCCGGCGATCATGGATAACGATGCCAACGTCGGGGCGCTGGGCGAGGCGGCGTACGGGGCGGGGAAGGGCTACTCGCCGCTGTTCTATATGACGCTCTCAACGGGCATCGGGGGCGCCATTTACCACAGGGGCGAAATCTGGCGTGGCGCGGACTCGTATGCGGGCGAGATTGGTCACCTGACGATCCGTCCGGACGGGCCGGAATGCCTGTGCGGGGCCCGGGGCTGTTTCGAGCGGATGTGCTGCGGCCTGTGGCTGGCGCGCGATTACGGACGCAGCGCGAAGGAATTAATGCAGGATGAAGAATTTGTGCGTTCGTACACGGCCAATCTGGCGCTGGGACTAAAAGCAGCAATTATGCTGCTTAACCCCGCAAGGATTGTGATCGGAGGCGGCATCGCAAAGGCTCACGACCGGCTGTTTGTGCCGCTTCGCGCCGAGTTGGCGCGTCAGATCACGCCGTGGTCCGGCGCCCGTGTCGATGTTGTTCCCGCAGCACTTGGCGATGATAGTGTTCTATACGGCGCATACTGTATATCTACGTGTGTCATACGAAACACCCGCGGCGGGCGGCACGGTTGAGATCGAAATGTGTCCATGAGTATGCTCAAAGGAGCAGGAGTGAGGATAAACTGTCGAACTTTGTCGGGGAACCGCAGGATCTTGCGTTTTGCCGTTTTGCCGGCCGTGGGAGAGTCGGGGAGTAGTGTGGGCTATTCGTCCGTTTGCAGACGGGATGGCGGCAACTGTGTTCCTGGTGACACTGCGGCTGCCGGTTGCGCCAGACATGCCGGCCCGGATAGCGACAGGGCGCTAACGAGTGTGGCACTATTGGTCAAACGGCCTAAAGTCACCTCCCCAACGGTTGACACTCAATGCCGGTAGAACTACTGAAGGAAAGAGACAAACGCTTCCGGCTTCTGTTCGAAGATCATCCGCAGCCCATGTATGTCTTCGACGCGGAGTCGCAGGAACTGTTAGAGGCGAACGCGGCGGCATCGCAGTTGTACGGATACTCACGTGAGGAGTTCCGTTCCAAGAAGCTGCCGGATCTCGACGCCGGTCCCCCGCCTGGTGAGGATCGGGTTTCCGCCGCCGGCGGCACTGCCGCGACTGCTTCCGTAAACGTGTGGCGTCACCGGACCAGCACCGGGCGCGTGATCGAGTTGGAAACTGCCGTCCATGACATTCAGTACGGCGGGCGGAAGGCGCGATTAGCGGTTCTCCTGGATATTACCGGACGCCGCTATCTCGAGGAGCAGCTTCGCCAGGCGCAGAAGATGGAGGCCGTCGGCATGCTGGCCGGCGGCGTGGCGCACGATTTCAATAACCTGCTCACCATTATCACCGGCTACAGCCAGTTGATTCTGAATAACCTGGACAGCCGCGATCCTAATCGTCACTCGGTCGAACAGATCATGAAGGCCGGGGAGCGCGCGGCGGCGCTCACCAAACAGTTGTTGGCTTTCAGCCGGCGGCAGGTTCTGCAGCCGCGAGTTCTCGATCTGAACAAACTGGTCAGCAGCCTGAGCTCGATGCTGCAGCGGCTCATTGGGGAGGATATCGATTTGCGGCTGGTGCTGCCGCCGGACCTCGGCCGCGTGAATGCCGATCCCGGGCAGATCGAACAGGTGCTGATGAACCTGGTGGTCAACGCGCGTGATGCCATGCCGAAAGGCGGAGTCCTGACCGTAGAGACCTCCAACGTCAACCTGGACACGAACTACGCCAAAGCGCACTTGGCGGTGCGGTCTGGTCCATACGTCATGGTTGCGGTGAGCGATACCGGGTACGGCATGGATGAGGCCACCAAGGCGCGGCTCTTCGAACCGTTCTTCACCACCAAGGGCACCGGCAAAGGGACGGGTCTCGGGCTCTCCACGGTCTTCGGGATCGTCAAGCAGAGCGGCGGGAGCGTCGAGGTCTACAGCGAGCCGGGGCGCGGGACATCGGTAAAGGTGTATCTCCCGCGCATCGATCAGCCGGTAACGGTCGAGAAACGCGAGGCCGCCCGCAAGGCCCCCCGCGGCACCGAGACGGTGCTGCTGGTGGAGGACGATGAGATGGTCCGCAGTCTGGTGCGGGAGACGCTGGAACGCGACGGTTACAAGATCCTGGACGCGGCCGGTCCGCTCGAAGCCAAGCGCATTTCCGAACAGCACAAGGAGCCGATCCAGCTGCTGATTACGGATGTCGTGATGCCCAAGATCAGCGGACGGGACTTAGCCCGTCAGCTTACGGAACGGCGGCCCGGCATGAAAGTGCTGTATATGTCCGGGTACACGGATAACGCCGTGGTCAATAGCGGCATCTTACGCAAGGAAGTGGCTTTCCTGCAGAAGCCGTTCACGCCGAACGCTCTGACGGAGAAGGTCCGGGAAGTCCTCGAAGGCGATAACCGTACGCGCAAAGCGGGGGAATGATTCCGCGCGGAGCGCAGGCTATGGGTTTGCGCTCCAATCACTTACCGCGCCAAAATGCCTCCTGCCCGGCGGCGAAATCATCCGAAACATAGCTCAGGCGCGGTTCCACGCGAAACAGCAGGTGCTCCCGGCTGATATCGGCCGGGGCGGTGTTGTTGTTGACCTCGGCCCGGGCATCGGCCAGACCCAGAGCATATTGCGGGGTGTTGGGTGTGCCTTCGTCTGCGCTGCGCAACGTGACGATCGGGGCCACGAAGAGATACATCCCGGAAGGCGCGCCGGAAATTACTTCATAGGCGATATCCGGACGATTCAGGTTGCGGGTTTCCAGATTGGCCCGGCGGAGAGCTGCGAGCTTGGCGAAACCCGCCTCCGTGCCGTTCGCCAGGCGGTAGATCGTGATGTTGAAATATCGGGCTTGTGGAAAGAGGCGGGCCGCTTCCTCCGGGTGATAGCTCCACTGCGGCTGCCAGGTGGCGATGAGGGTTCGGGCGGGCTCGCCCTCAGCGATAGGATGCAGCGCGCCGGGGGCGTTGATGGCGCGGTCGAGGTCCTCGACGCTCGCATAGGTGAAATGGTTTTCGAGAAACCACTCCTGCGGCAGCCCGGTGACGGCGCTCATCCCGATGACGTTGATCGCCGCACCGGTCTCGGCGTATGGTTTGGCGGGCGTTCGGAGAGATCCCGGCCTCTGCACGATCTCCAGGATCGGCGGCGGATCTCCTGGGCCCTGCGCGAAGCCGGAGCAGGCGGCAAATGTGAGGCACAGCAGCGCGAATCTCATCTATTACGGATGACGCAGGCTGGTAAAAAGCCGTTGATAAGATGAAATTATGCTTTCCCGTACGCTGCTCGCGCTGGCCGCGGTTTCGCTGTCCGCCATTGCCCAGACGCCGGTGTCGCTGAGGGTGGACGCCACGGACGTTGCCCGCCGCGTGATCCACGTGAACATGGTGCTGCCGGCCAAACCGGGTCCGATGACGCTGCTTTACCCCGAATGGATTCCGGGCGAGCACGGCCCCACGGGTCCGGTGGTGAACCTGGTCGGGCTGAAGATTGCGGCCGGCGGCGCGGTCATTCCCTGGCGGCGCGACAGCGTCAATATGTATGCGTTCCACGTGGATGTGCCGGCCGGTGCATCCTCGCTGGATGTGGCCTTCGATTTTCTGCCGTCGCCCGAAGCCGGCGGCTTCTCCTCCGGCGCTTCCACGACGAGCCAACTGGCGGTGTTGAGTTGGAACCAACTGCTGCTGTATCCGCAGGGCGCGGACGCCGATTCCATGGCATACCAGGCGACGCTGAAGGTTCCGGCATCGTGGCGCTACGGCACGGCTCTGCCGATCCGGCGGGAATCGGGCAACGAGGTCGAGTTTCAGCCGGCGCCGCTGACCACGCTGATCGATTCGCCGATTTCGATGGGCGCGCACTACCGCACGATTGATCTCGGAAGCGATCACGGCATCCCGCATTACCTGAACCTGGCGGCCGATAGCGACCGGGCTCTGGAGGCCGACGCGGAGACCATCGGGCACTACAAGAACCTGGTGCGGGAGGCGGGGACGCTGTTTGGAGCGCGCCATTACCGCGACTATCACTTTCTCTACACGCTGAGCGATCACGTGGCGCACTTCGGACTCGAGCATCACGAATCGAGCGACGACCGGTATAGTGAGCGGGCGCTGATCGACCCCGAGGAGCGGGTCGCCGCCGCCGACCTGCTGCCGCACGAGTTCGTGCATTCCTGGAACGGCAAATACCGGAGGCCGCTGGGCCTCACAGCCGGCGGCAAGGATGGCGGCTACGACACGCCGATGAAGGGCGACCTGCTGTGGGTCTACGAAGGGCTGACGCAGTATCTGGGCGAGGTGCTGACGCGGCGCAGCGGGCTGTGGAGCGCGGAGGATTACCGCGATTCGCTGGCGGCGACCGCGGCCGCGATGGACAACACGTACGGACGGCGGTGGCGGCCGCTGGAGGACACGGCCGTCGCGGCGCAGATCCTGTACGATTCGGGCGGCGACTACGAAAACTACCGCCGCAGCGTGGACTACTACCCGGAAGGAGCGCTGATCTGGCTGGATGCGGACGTGACGATCCGGCGGCTCAGCAAGGGCCGGAAATCGCTCGACGATTTCTGCCGCGCCTTCCACGGCGGCCAGAGCGGCGCGCCGGCCATGAAGCCCTACACATTCGAGGACATCGTGGCCGGCTTGAACGCGGTGCAGCCGAACGATTGGGCGGCATTCTTCCACCAGCGGCTGGATTCGACGGCCGAGCACGCCCCGCTCGGCGGCCTCGAACATGCGGGCTGGAAGCTCGTCTATAACGGTGAGCGCTCGGAGCTGTGGCGGGCGAGCGAAGCGGAGCGCAAGCTGGTGGATCTGACGTACTCGATCGGCATCAAGGTGAAGGAAGAAGACGGTGAGATCGCGGACGTGCGGTACGGCGGTCCGGCGCAGCAGGCCGGCATCGCGCCCGCGGTGAAGCTGATTGCCGTCAACGGGCGGCAGTTCAACCCGACGCTGCTGCGCGAAGCCGTAGCCCAAACCGCAAAGGACACTAAGCCATTGGAGCTGCTGATCCGCAACGGCGATTACTACCAGACCTACCGCATCGACTACCACGGCGGGGAGCGGTATCCGCATCTGCAGCGCGTCGAGGGCTCGGAGGATCTGCTGGCGCAGATCGGCGCGGCGCGGGCGCGCTAATCCCGGAATGGATTGACGATTTCGACGCCGAGGATCTTGCGGCCGTGCCGCAGGTCCTCGCTGTAGAGCCGCCTGGCGCCCGAGCGGGCGGCGGCGGCGACGATCAGGGAATCCCAGAAGGAAAGGCTGTGTGCGTGTGACAAAAGTGCGGCCTCGCGGATGATCGGGTAGTCGAGGTTCGTCAGGCCCCACTCGGACATCCGCTCGAGATAGCGCAAGGCCTGCTCGGGGGACAGCCGCTTTTGCACTTTGAGAGTCACGGTTGCATAGAGTTCCTGGAGGACCTGGGTGCTGACGCGGGCAAGGCCCGCATCGGCCATTCTTCTCACCGCTTCACGGAATCAATGTAGCACGGATCCCGTGTAGCACAGGGTTCACCTGTCGAGCGATACGTGTGGAGCGCTCGTCCCGCACGGCGTTACTCGCGTTTGCCGGCATCCCCGGCGAGCATGCGCCGCATCAGTTGCGCGCGCGTCGCCGTCTGCGTCCGGCGATACATCCGGTGCAGAGCGGCCTTTACCGCGCCCTCCGAGATCTGCAGCGCCGACGCAATTCCACGGTTCGTGAGGCCTTCGGAGATGCCCTTCAGAATGGCCTGTTCCTTCTCCGAGAGGACGCGGTCTTCCGGCGCGGCGCTGCCGGATATCAGCAGGTCGACGACGTCCTGATTCAGCCACGCCCCGCCGCTGGCAACCACGCGGATGGCGCGCGTCAAGGTATCCGAAGAGACATCGCGCGAAAGGATCGCGCGGGCGCCGCTGTGGAATGAGGCCAGCAGGACGTTCGGCTCCATGTTTTCCGCGATGAGCACGATGCCGGCATTGCTCTGCGCCCGCGCTTCCGAGACGAACTGCAGCCCGAGGCGCCCGGTCACGACGAGCACATCCACCGCATCTTCGCGAAGCCGCTGGAGAGCGTCCCCCGCCGCGCCGCACTGCCCCGCCACCTCCATATCCGGTTGCGCGGCGAACAGGTGGCTGAGACTTTCGCGGAACAACGCCTGATTGTCCACCACCAGTAAGCGGATCATAGCAGCTATTTTGCGCGGCGCCTGCCCGCTTGAAAAGGCGCCGCGCCGAAAGATAGTTCAGCGATGTCAAAAGATAGGCTGTTTAGCGGACCTTCCATGGCTACAGTTGGAATAGCGGCCAAAATCCCCCGATTCCATGATCCGCGGTCTTGTCGATTTCGCTCTCAACAACCGCCTGCTGGTGGTGGCGCTCGCTATTTTACTGTTCGTCTGGGGTGTGATTTCCTTCGAACGGCTGCCGATCGAGGCGTACCCGGACGTGGCCAACAACTACGTTCAGGTCATCACGCAGTGGCCGGGGCGCGCCGCCGAGGAGGTCGAGCAGCAGGTCACGGTGCCGATCGAAGTGGTCATGAACGGGTTGCCGCATCTGCAGCATCTCCGGTCGACCTCGCTGTTCGGACTCTCCAGCGTAATGCTGATCTTCGATGACGATTCGGAGAACGACTGGAACCGCCAAAAAGTGCTGGAGCGGCTCTCGATGGTCACGCTGCCGCAGAACCTGCAGCCGCAGATCGGCACGGATTACAGCCCGGTCGGGCAGATCTACTGGTACACGCTGCACAGCACCAACCCGCGATACGACCTGATGGAGCTCAAGTCGCTCGAGGACTGGGTGCTCGAGAAGCAGTTCAAATCGGTGCCGAACGTGGTGGACGTGGTGAGCTTCGGCGGCACGACGATGGAGTACCAGGTGCGGCTGGACCCGGCCAAGCTGGTGGCTTACGGGCTGAACCTGGGGCAGGTGGAGCAGCAGTTGACGAACAACAACGTCAACGCGGGCGGGAGCTTCATCGAAGAGGGTTTGCAGCAGGTGAACGTGCGCTCGATCGGCCTCGTGCAGCACGTGGACGACATCTCGCAGACGGTGATCAAAACGCAGAACGGAACGCCGGTCCGGATCGCCGACATTGCGAGCGTCACGCAGGGCCCGAAAATCCGGCTGGGCCGGATCGGGAAGGCGATTCACCGCCAGGACGGCACGATCCTCGACAACGACGACGTCGTCGAAGGCATCGTACTCCTGCGCAAGGGCGCCAACTCGGATGCGACGCTGGAGGCCATCCACGCCAAGGTCCAGGAGCTGAACGATCACATTCTGCCGAAGGGCGTGAAGGTGGTGCCATTTCTCGATCGCAGCGATCTGGTCCACTTCACGACCCACACGGTGAAGCACAACCTGGCGGAAGGCATCATTCTGGTGGCGCTGATCCTGTTCCTTTTTCTCGGCAATGTGCGGGGCGCGCTGGTGGTGGCCTTCACCATTCCGTTTTCGCTGTTGTTCGCGGCCATCTGCCTCGATTTGCGCCATATCCCGGCCAACCTGCTCTCGCTCGGCGCGCTCGATTTCGGGATGGTGGTGGACGGCGCGGTGGTGATGGTCGAGAATATCGTACGGCACCTGTCGCGGCGGCAGGCCGGCGATCCGCGCAGCGTGATCTCGCAGATCCGGGAGGCGGCGCACGAAGTACAGCGGCCGGTATTTTACGCGATCGGCATCATCATCACGGCGTACCTGCCCATTTTCACGCTGCAGAGCGTGGAGGGGCGGCTGTTCAAGCCGATGGCGTGGACGGTGGCGTTTGCGCTGCTGGGAGCCCTGGTCTTTTCCATGGTGCTGGCGCCGGTGCTTTCGAGCTTCGTATTTCGCGGGCAGATCCGCGAATGGCACAATCCGGTGCTGGGCTACCTCATCGACCGCTACCGCAAAGCGCTGCGGGCGGCGATCCGCGCGCGGTATGTGACCGTCGGAGTGGCCGTGGCCAGCGTATGCGCGGCGGTATACCTGCTCACCAGCGGCATTATCGGCTCGGAATTCCTGCCGCACCTCGACGAAGGGGCCATCTGGGCGCGCGGCACGCTGGCGCCGAGCACCGGACCGACCGAAGGCACCCGGCTGATGAATCAGGCGCGCGTGATCTTCTGCTCGTTTCCGGAGGTGACGAAGGTGGTTTCGCAGGTGGGGCGGCCGGACGACGGCACCGACACCACCGGCTTCTTCAACACCGAGTACTTCGTCGACCTGAAGCCGAAGGAGCAATGGCGGCCCGTGTTCCACCAGAACAAGGAAGAGCTGATCGCGGCCATGGACCGTGCGGTGGAGAAGCTGCCGGGGGTGCTGTGGAACTTTTCCCAGCCGATCGCGGACAACATGGAAGAGGCGGTGAGCGGCGTCAAGGGCGAACTGGCGATCAAGATTTACGGCGACGATCTGAAGGTGCTCGAGGAAAAGGGCGATGCGATCGTGAACGTGATGCGGAAAATCCCGGGTGTCGAGGACCTGGGCCTGTTCCGCGTGATCGGGCAGCCGAACCTCGATTTCACGGTGAACCGCGCGGCGGCTGCGCGCTACGGCATCAACGTTTCGGATGTGCAGGACGCCATCCAGACTGCCGTGGGCGGCAATGCGCTGACCCAGGTGCTGCAGGGCGAGCGCCGCTACGATCTGGTGCTGCGGTACCAGGCGCCGTACCGGGACACCAAGGAGGCGATCGCGAACATCCGGTTGGCGGCGCCCTCGGGCGAACGCGTTTCGCTCGCGCAGTTGTGCGATGTCCAGACCCTGGACGGCGCGTCGGAGATCTACCGCGAGGAAAATTCGCGCTACGTGGCGATCAAGTACAGCGTGCGCGGGCGCGACCTGGGCAGCACGGTGGAACAGGCGATGAAGGCCGTGGATCGCGAGGTCAAGCTGCCGCAAGGCTACCGGATCAGTTGGGCAGGCGAATACGCCAGCCAGCAGCGCTCGCAGAGGCGGCTCATGATCGTACTGCCGGTCACGGTGCTGGTGATCTTCATCATCCTGTACACGATGTTCCACTCCTTCAAGTGGTCGAGCCTGATGCTGGCGAACATCGCGATGGCTCCGCTCGGCGGCCTGCTGGCGCTGCTGCTGACCGGGACGCACTTCAGCGTGTCTTCGGGCGTCGGATTCCTAGCGCTGTTCGGCGTGTGCGTGCAGACGGGCGTGATCATGCTGGAGTATATCAACCAGCTCCGCGCGCGCGGGCATTCCGTGATCGATGCGGCGGTGGAAGGAGCGGTGCTGCGGCTGCGGCCGATCATGATGACCACGCTGGTGGCGACGCTGGGGCTGATTCCGGCGGCCACGTCGCATGCCATCGGCTCGGATTCCCAGCGGCCGTTTGCGATCGTGATCGTGGGCGGGCTGATGATGGCGATGATCATGAACGTGTTCCTGCTGCCGACGCTGTATGTCTGGACGGCCAGCAGCAGCGACAATCTGCCGCTGCCGGATCCGGAGTTCCAAGAAGGAGAGTAGGGAGATAATGGACGGATGGGCCCGTCCTTGGTCCTGCTGCTCTTCGCGTTCGCGTTACTCGCCCGGAGTTCCGATGAAAAGGCCGCCGTTGACGCCGCCCAAAGCCTCTTCGATGCCATGGCCGCGCACGATGCGGCGGCGATCCGTCGCGTGCTGCTGCCGGACGCGCGGTTTTACGCCGTCCGGGACGACCGGCTGCCCACCTCGACCGCCGGCGAAGCGTTCGCCAGCCAGATCGGCGCGGCTACCGGCGGTATCGTCGAGCGCTTCACCAGCCCGCCGCGCGTGCTGATTCACGGGCGGATAGCGCAGGTGTGGGGCGAATACGTGTTTCTGCGCGATGGCAAGCTGAACCACTGCGGTGTGGATTCTTTCAGCTTGCTGAAGACCAGCGAGGGCTGGAAGATTGCCGCCATCGAATACACCGCGGAAACCACGGGCTGCAAAGCGCCGTAGCTTACGGTCGCGCTTCGTAGACCAGGTTGAAGGGGGTCTCGGCGGCGCGGCGGAAGCGTTTGAACCCGGCGGCCGTCACGACGTGTCGGATGCGCTCCTCGCCTGCCTGCGCTCCGAGCGCGGCTCCGACCTCCTGCGCGAGCGATGCCGGCGTGCAGATCATCGTGGACGCGGAATAGTAGACGCGGCCGATGGGATTGTGGTTTTGCTCCGGCCGGTCGTGCGCGAAGGGCTCGACGATCATCCACGTGCCATCGGGCTTGAGCGTGGAGAGGACGTGGCGGGCGGCGCCCATCGGATCTCCCATATCGTGCAGGCAATCGAAGAACGTGACGAGATCGTAGCCTTCATTGGCGGGATAGCTCTTGGCGCTGGCGACTTCGAAAGCGATCTGGCCGGGCAGTCCCTCGCGCTCCGCCACGTGGCGCGCGTACTCGATCGAGCCGCTGTGGTAATCGAAGCCGTAGAAGCGCGATTTGGGATAGGCGCGGGCCATGAGGAAGGTCGATGCGCCGTGGCCGCAGCCGACGTCGGCGACGGATGCACCGGCCTCCAGCTTTTGCACGACGCCGTCCAGAGAGGGAATCCACGCGCCCAGCAGGTTGTTCTGGTAGTTGGGACGGAAGAAGCGCTCACAGCCGGAAAAAAGAGCGGAATCGTGCTCGTGCCAGCCGACGCCTTCGCCGGTGCGGAATGCCCGGGTGATTTTAGGCTCGTCCTTGAAGCAGGCTGAGACCATTTCGTAGAGGCCCGGCAAGTCCAGGATGGTCAGCGCGAACGCCTGCTCGGGCGGCAACTGATAGCGCTCCGTGCCGGCGTCGTACGCGACGTAGCCGCTGGCTGCGTTGGCGTTCAGCCATTCGCGGATGTAGCGCTCGGCGGTGCCGGTGCGCGCCGCGAGTTCAGCGGGCGTCAGCCAGCCGGCGCCGGCCATCGATCGGTAAAGGCCCAGCTTGTCTCCGACCACGATCAGCGCGGCATGCATCGCGGCCCCCATATCCCCGACCGCCTGCTGCATGAATGCATCGAGTTTGGCTGGATTGAATTCCAGCGCGTTGCCCTGAGTTGCCATTTGCCCCTCCTTCATTTGCGGAATTCCGAGCGAATTATATGCCTGAAGTGGGCAATCGAATACGCTATTTATGGTCCGGAGTATCCTCTTGGAGAGGGGATCGGATGATCGGATACAAACAAGGACACCGCCGGGCGCGGGAGCTGGATTTTGACGTGGAGTGAGCGGCTGGCGGCGATCTCGCGAGGCTTCCGGCGGCGGCGCATGCGGCGCTTCGCGAGCGCGTTCGCGTTGACGCCGGAAACGCAGGTGCTCGATATCGGCGGCACGCCGGACTGCTGGGACCTGCTTGCCGAGCGGCCGCGAGTCGTCTTGCTGAACACGCCGCGCGCCAAGGAGGACCTGGCGGGGGCGGATTCGTGGGTGGCGGGCGACGGCCGGATGCTGCCGTTTTGCGACGGCGCTTTCGATATCGTCTTCAGCAACTCGGTCATCGAGCACGTGGGCGGCGCGGCCAGCCAGGAGCGTTTCGCGCGCGAGGTGGCGCGCGTCGGGCGCGCGTACTGGGTGCAGACGCCGAACCGCTGGTTCCCCGT
The DNA here is from genome assembly GCA_035293845.1 of Bryobacteraceae bacterium. GTDB lineage: Bacteria > Acidobacteriota > Terriglobia > Bryobacterales > Bryobacteraceae > DATGMB01. Next base: position 52,769 of record DATGMB010000223.1, on the reverse strand, counting down.
GGAGCAGCACCTGCTGACGCCGCTCATCCATTGGCTGCCGCGAGCGTGGCAGCGGGCGATTGTGCCGCGGTTCACCGTTTGGTCGGCGCTGGTGCGCCCGGCGCCGGACCGCCGGCGGTTCTACCTGGAGCATTATCTGGCGGATGTGAAACTGCTGAGCGCGGGCGAACTGGCGGCGCTGTTTCCCGGCGCGCGGATCGTCCGCGAGCGCTTCTGCGGCGTGACGAAGTCGCTGATCGCAACCGCGGAGGCGCGGGATCAGTCGAATTCGACGCGGGGCGGGGCCTGTTGAGAGCCGACGCGGCCCGCGGCGACTTCGGCAACGAAGTAGTTCTCGCCGCGGATGGGGTAGCCGGCCATGCGGCGCAGCATGGCGATCTGGCCGACGTGCGTCAGCGCGTCGGCGATCGGTCCCTGGAACAGATTTTCCGCGGGTACGGCGGGCGGCTCGGCCGCCGCCAGGCGCGCATCCAAAGCTTCAAGCGCGGCGAAGAAGCGGGCCGTGCCCGCGTCCCAGGCCGCAGGCGGAGAATTGAACCAGTCCTGGCGGCCGTTGGCCATGGAGAGCGCCCAATCGAGCAGGTCGCCGATGTGGGCCAGGATCGCTCCGGGCGTGCGCGTGCCCGCGGATGGCGTGAATTCCGCGAAATCCGCCGGCGCGCCGCGCAGGGCCTTTCCGCCGCGGTAGGCGAGGGTAGCCAGGGTGTGGCGCAGGAACGCGGTTTTTTCGTCCATGGAGCCGATTCTACACCCGCGCGAAGTCGATGAAGCCGCGCTCAGGGTCGGCGCTGAGCAGCCGGACGCGGAGGCGGTCGCCGACGTCGAGACCACTCTCGCCCCGCATGAGCCGGCCCTCGACGGGCGGGTCGAGCACGCGCACGAAGACGCCTTTCGGCACGACGCCGGTGACCACGGCGGAGAACGTTTCGCCGATGCGGTTCGACAGCGCCACGGCGGCGAGGCGCTTCATCATGTTGCGCTCGACCTTGCGCGCGGCGTCCTCCTTCAGGGTGCAGTTGCGCGCGATGGCGTCCAGCTCGGGATCCGGGTAAGGCGCCGGGCCGCCGATCGATTTCAGCAGCCGCTGCGTGACGAGATCGGCGAAGCGGCGGTTGGGAGCGGTGGAGTGGGTATAGTCGTGGGCGGCGAGGCCGAAGTGGCCGGGGGCGTCATCGCCGGGGCGTAGAAGCACGTATTCGCCGGGGCCCATCAGCTTGAGCACGGAAAGCGAAAGATCCGGATAGTGCACGGGGTCGGCCTGCTTGCGGCGGAGCAGGAAGGCATTCAGCGCGCCGGCATCGGGTTCCGGCGGGAGCTTCTCTCCGTAATGTTCGGCCAGATCGGCGATGCGCGCCCAGCGTTCCGGCGCCTTGACGACGCGGCGGATCGAGGAGACACCGGCCGCGCTCAGGGTCTGGGCCATGACCTCATTGGCGGCGATCATGAAATCTTCGATGAGGTGCGCGGCGCGGTTGCTGCGGCGGGTGGCGATGTCCTTGACCTGATGGCCATCGAGAACGGGCTGGAGCTCCTGGCGGTCGAAGCTGAGCGCGCCGAGGCGGTGACGGGCGGCGCGGAGCGCCTGCGCGGCTTCATCCTGCAGCTTGAGTTGCGCCTGCATTTCCGCGTCGCCGGTGGGCGGCGCGGCAGTGCCTTCGAGCCACGGTCCGGCGCTGCTGTACGCCAGGCGCGCGCGGTTGCGGACAAGCGCGCGAGAGACGCTGTGCCCACCGATCGCGCCATCGGCGGCCACCACGAACTCGATGACAATGGCGGCGCGGTCTTCGCCTTCGGCGAGCGAGGTGAGGTCCGTCGAGAGGCGCTCGGGGAGCATCGGGAACGTGTGGATGTGGGTGTAGACCGAGGTGGTCTCGCGGGCGGCATAGCAGTCGATTTCTGTGCCGCGCGGCACGGCGGCATCGACATCCGCGATGGCGACGCGGACGCGGATGCCCTCCGGCGTGCGCTCGGCCCACTCGATCTGATCGAGATCGCGGGAATCGTCGTTGTCGATGGAAGACCAGGGGAGCCCGGTGAGATCGCGCAGCGAGGGATCGGCAGCGACCGTGATGCGGCGCGCCTGCTCGAGTGCCGCGGGCGGGAAGTCCGGCTCGAAGCCTTGCTCGATCATTTCGCGGCGCGCGGCCGCCAGCAGGTCCATGGTGAAGAGCGTAGCAGAAATGCGGGAGCGTTCACCGGCGCCACAGGAACCAGGCGAGCGCAAGCCAGGCGGCGATGAAGCAGACGCCGCCGACCGGCGTGATGGCGCCCAGCCAGCGGATACCGGTGACCGCCAGCAGATAGAGGCTGCCGGAGAACAGCACGATACCGGCGAGCAGCAGCGTGCCGGCCCAATCGGTGGCGTATTCGGAAAACGTGCCCGTTTTGGGCAGCACGGAGACGATCAGGATTCCGAGCGCGTGGACGAAGTGGTAGAAGACGGCCTTCTCCCAGATGCTCAGATGGTAGGCATCCAGGCGGTCGCGCAGGCCGTGCGCGCCGAACGCGCCGAGGGCCACTGCCAAGGCCAACAGGATTGCTCCGCCCGCGCTCCAGGTCATTCAGTTCGAGCTTAACACCGCGCAGGCCATCGGGCCGCCGAACCGCCTGCGGACCGCAGGTGGCATATCCATATGCCACCTGTCGCCCTAACCTACTGATTCTACAAGGGCGAATTCGGGCAGGTGGATCATCGAGATCCAGTGCTCCCCAAAAAGCCGGCGGGAATGGGCCGCGCTGCGTAGCAAAGCGAGCAGCTAGTGCGTCATCGAGTAGATCAGATAATTGAGCCCGATGCGGATGCCGAGCGCGGAGAAGCGCTCGGGGTATTGCGGGTTATCGGCATGCTCCCAGGAATCGCCGAGGTCCATGTTGTGGCAGATCGCCACCATCAGACGGCCGTGGTCGTCGTAGATGCCGCGCCAGTGCGGTGTCTTGCCGGTCTCGCCCTTTTCGTAGGTGAGGCCGGTTTCGAGGAACAAAGCGCCCGGCACCTGGTAACGCTGGTCGAGGTCGTAGATGGTGTGGAAGATGGCGTCCTGGGATTGGATCTCGACAATGGGGCGGTCGGGGAAAACTTTGCGCATGCTGGCGGCGAAGACCTCCCACTCGTTGGCGCCGTGAAAGTCGTCGCACATGAAGAAGCCGCCGCGGAGCAGGTACTCGCGCATGGTCCGCGCCTGCTCATCGGTGAGGTCCCAGTGGCCGACCTCGACGCCGTAGAGCCACGGCCAGTCGTAGACATCGTGGTCGTCGAGATCGATGGGCTCCTCGACGGAGCGCGCCTGCACGCGCGTCAGGCGGCGCACGGCGGCGGAGAAATGGCGATCCGAGCGCGGGTAGTCCATGGTCCAGTTGGAGGCGCCTTCCTTCCAGCTTCCCAGGAACTGGAAGCCGCCGTAACGGCGGCCAATCGGCGGATACATCAGGCGGGCGAAGGTCCATTCGCCGGGCTCGCGGAAATCCGGCGGAATCGGGAACTTTTCGTACTCGATGCCCGGATATTCGCGGAACGGCTTCTGGAACGCGTAAACCGCGGTGATGAGGGCCAAAATCCCGCCCATGATGGCTGCGAGTCGAAACACCGTTACGTTCAGGATAGCATCGGCCTTGCTCGCGACTGCCGGACGGCGCGGCCGTTTAAGGCAGCGCGCCGCTCTCGGCGTGCTGGCTGGCCTTCTTGCATACGCGGCGGACCTCCCGCGCGAGTTGGGCGGCCGTGTAGGGCTTCTGCAGGAAGCCGGCGAGTTCGGCGCCGGCCAACCGGTGCGTGGCTTCGATCTCGCCGAAGCCGCTCGAGAGCAGCACCGGCACCTCGGGCGCGATCGCCTTGATGTGATCGAGGGTTTCCACCCCGTCCATTCCGGGCATGGCCAGATCGAGGAGGACCGCGCAGAGGCGGCTGCCGGATTCGCGGACGATGTCGATGGCTGACGGGCCGTCGGAGGCCGAGAGAACCAGATAGCCGTAGCGCCGCAGGGCGGCGGCGGCCGTGCGGCGCACGACCTCTTCGTCGTCGACGACCAGGACTACTCCGGAGCCCGAGAGATCCTCCGGCTCGGTATCGCGGTGTTTGCCGGGCGGCGCGGCCGGGAGCAGCACCGTGAAGGTGCTTCCTTTTCCGGGCGCGGAGGTAACTTCAATCGAGCCGTGGTGGGCCTCGACGATGCCGCGCGCCGCCGCCAGCCCCAATCCCCGGCCGGTGAATTTCGTGGTGAAGAACGGATCGAAAATGCGGAGCGAGGTGGCCTCATCCATGCCGCAGCCGTCGTCTTTGACCTCCACGGAGAGATAGCGGCCGGGCAGCAGTCCATTGGCGGAAAGGCGGCTGGCGGGCAAGGCGTTCGAGTCGATGGTTCGGGCGCTGATCCAAACGGTGCCGCGGCGGCCGTCGATGGCTTCGGCCGCGTTCAGGATCATGTTCAGGAAAAGCTGCTGGAGCTGCCCGGAATCGGCGGAGACCGGCGGCAGGTGCTCCGGCAGATCCACCGCGATCCGGACCGAGCCGGGAACCGAAGAGCGGACCATGCCGACGACTTCCCGAACGAGCGGCGCGATATCGACCTCGCGAATGTAAAACTGGCCCTTGCCGGCGTACGCCAGCAGTTGGCGGGTCAGGGTCGCGGCCTGCTGCCCGGCTTCGATGACATCGCGGACGTGGCGGTACAAGGGGTGGTCGGGGCCCATTTCGCCGAGCACCAGGCTGGCGTTGCCGATGATGCCGGTCAGCAGATTGTTGAAGTCGTGCGCGATTCCGCCGGCCAGAACGCCGAGGCTTTCGAGTTTCTGCCGCTGCTGCATCTGCGTCTCGATCTCCTTGCGCGCGGAGATGTCGGTGATCAGAGCGACGGCGAGTTGGCGGCTGGACTCGCGAACGAAGCTCAGACTGATCTCGACGGGGAATTCGGAACCGTCCTTCTTGCGCCCGCGGAGCTCCATGCCCACACCCATCGGGCGCGAACGGGGCGCGCCGAAATAGTCTTGGCGGTGTTTGGCGTGCAGATGGCGAAGGGTCTCGGGCAGCAGCATTTCGAGCGGCGCGCCGAGCAGCTCCTGGCGCGAATAGCCGAACATCTGTTCCGTTTTCGCGTTCACGAGCAGGAGCTTGCCCGCAGGATCGATGGCGACGACGCCCTGTGAGGCCGACTCCAGAAACGCGCGCAGCCGGCCTTCGCTCTCTTCGAGCTCACGCAGCCGGGCTTCCTGTTGCCGGAGCTTCTCTTGCAAGGTGGCGATCTGCTCGTCCGGGCTGTGTGTCATCTCCCCGACATCTTGCAAATGAGCCGCCAATCGAACATTTCACACGGTCCCGTGAAGCCGCGCGCTATCCTGGATGGGGAAAACCGGGATGAAACAGGACGCTTCGTTTTTCGCAGACCGGGAGCCGGTGCTTGTCTACATCGCCAAGCGGCTGCGCGATGCCAGGAAATTGGAGCGCGTCCTGACCGAAGCCGGGGTGGATTACGGCGTCGAAGCGGATGAATACCGCGGCGGCGTTGTGTTCAGCACGGTGCGCATTGGAGCTTTTTTTTACGTGCTTCCGGAATCGGCGGAAGCGGCGTTTGAAGTCATGCGGCGGCACGGCTACAAACCGCACGAGGGGGAGCCTCCGCGCGGCGGCGAACCGCGCGCGTAAGTGCGGCGAATGGCTAACGGAAATCTGTAGCCGCGCTCACCATTTTGCGATAGAGGTTTCGCTAGACTGTAGGGGCATGATGCTGAGCCTCGACGCGGCGCGCCGGGCGACCGACGCGTTGTTCCGGCTGGTGCGGCCGGAAGCGCTCTACGAGCGTCCGATACCGGAGCGGCACCGCTTGATCTTCTACCTCGGGCACCTGGAGGCGTTCGACTGGAACCTGATCGGCAGATACGCGTTGGGACGGCCGGCATTTCACGAATCCTTCGATCGCCTCTTCGCTTTCGGCATCGATCCGGCGCCCGGCCAGTTGCCGGCCGATAGCCCGGCGGACTGGCCGCGCGTCGAGGAAGTGGAGAGCTACCGCCGGCGCGTGCGGGAGGAGATCGACCGGCTGCTGCCGGCGGTCCCGGAGCAACTCCGGCACGTGGCGCTCGAACACCGGTTGATGCACGCCGAAACCTTTGCATACATCCTGCATCAGTTGGATTACGGAAAGAAGACTCCCGGTGGCGCAGGCCCGCGGGCTGCTGCAGCCGCGGAGACCCCGCCCCCGCGCGGTAGCGATGCCATGCTGCGCATTCCCGCGGGAACCGCGCGCCTCGGCCGCGCGCCCGGCGAGGGCTTCGGCTGGGACAACGAGTTTCCGGAGATGTTCGTGGAGGTTGGAGAATTCGCCATCGCGCCGTATAAGGTGACCAACCGCGAGTATCTCGAATTCGTCCGCGAGGGCGCCGCGCCGCCGTTCTTCTGGGCGTCGCGCGGCGGCGAATGGTTCTGGCGCGGCATGTGGGAGGAGATACGATTGCCGCTCGATTGGCCAGTCTATGTGACATACGATGAGGCCACGGCGTTCGCGCGCTGGCGCGGCATGCGCCTGCCGAGTGAGGCGGAATGGCAGCGGGCGGCGTGCGCCTCGCGGCCGTCGGCGAACGCGGATTTCCGCGGATGGGACCCGATTCCGGTGTACGAGGGCGAGGGCGGCCCGAGCCAGATGATCGGCAACGGTTGGGAATGGACCGCGACGCCGTTCGCGCCGTTCCCCGGATTTCAACCGTTTCCGTTCTATCCCAATTATTCCGAGCCGTTTTTCGACGGCCAGCACTACGTGCTGAAGGGCGGCTCGCCGCGGACGGCGCGCTGTCTGCTCCGGCCCTCCTTCCGGAACTGGTTCCGGCCGTCGTACCCGTACATTTACGCGACCTTCCGGCTGGTGACGGATTGATGGCCGCGCTCGCGTTCGATGCCGAATTTGCGGCCGAGGTGCGTGCCGGGCTGACGCGCGGCGGGCAGAAGACGCTTCCGTGCCGCTATTTCTATGACGAGGTCGGCTCGGCGCTGTTCGAGGCCATCACGTGCCTGCCCGAATACGGCCTGACGCGCGCCGATGCCCGCATTTTGACCGCGCACGCCGGGGATCTGGCGGATCTGCTGCCGCCGGATGTGGTGACGGCGGAACTGGGCAGCGGCAGCGGGGCAAAGACGCGGCCCATCCTGGAGCGGCTCGGGCGGCGGCGGATGGTGTCCTATTATCCGATCGACCTTTCGCGCCGCGCTCTGGCGCAATGCGCGCAGGAGCTGGCGGCGGTCGCGGAGGTAACGCCGCTCGAAACGAGCTATCTGGACGGTCTGCGCTGCGCGGCGGCGCGCCGCGCGCCCGGCCAGACTCTGCTGGCGCTGTTTCTCGGCAGCACCATCGGCAATTTCGAGCCGGAGGCGGCGATCGAATTCCTGGGCGCGGTGCGGCGCGCGATCGAGCCCGGCGATGCGCTGCTGCTGGGAACGGACCTGGTCAAATCCGAGGAGCGGATGATCGCCGCCTATGACGACGCGGCCGGCGTCACCGCAGCCTTCAACCGCAATCTGCTGGCGCGTATCAACCGCGAGCTCGACGGAGACTTCCACCTGCGCCGCTTCGAGCACGTGGCGCGCTATAACGCCGGAGCGCAGCGCATCGAAATGCACCTGCGGTCGCGCAGGCGCCAGACCGTGCGGGTGCGGCGCGCCGGCCTCACGGTGGATTTCGCGAGCGGCGAGACCATCTGCACGGAGGTCTGCCACAAGTTCCTGCCGGACCAGTTGTGCAGGATGGCGCGCGCGTCGGGCTTCCGCGTGGAGGCGCAGTGGGTCGACGAAGAGTGGCCGTTCGCGGAAAGTCTGCTGGTGGCGGTGTAAAAATTCAGCCGTGAATCCGTTTGTACGCCGCCAGGCACTTCTCCGCCGTCTCGAAGGGCGGGAACCGGCTGCCTTCCTGCTCGATCAGGTAATACTCCACGCCGCCCACCGATTCAGCCGCGGCGAAGATCTCTTTCCAGGGCGCGACGCCCTCGCCGAACAGGCACTTGTAGCCCTTATCCGGTCCGGGACCCCACTCTTTGAGATGCAGAGACCGGATGCGGCCGGGGTTCTGTTTGATCCAGGCGACCGGATCGGAGCCCACCTCCACACAGGTGCCGACATCGAGCTGTAGCATGAAATCCTTCGGCGTGCCGGCGGCGAGGATCTCGATGGGCCGCTTGCCATCGATCGATGTGAACTCCAACTGGTGGTTGTGATAGCCGCCGTGCAGCCCGGCGCCGCGAAATTTTTCGGAGGCGGCGGTGAGCGTCTCCGCAACCTCGCGCCAGCCATCGATTCCGCTGACGCGCCCGGCGCTCGCCATTACGATATATTTCGCGCCGAGGATCTGGTTCAGCTCGATGGCCTTCGCGATGCCGTCGCCCTTGAAAGACTGCGGCCCGTTATGCGTCGAGTTGCAGCGGATGCCGAGGTCGTCGAGCAGCTTGCGCACGTCCTTCGCCTGCTGCGCCGTCCAACTGAAATATGGCGCGTAGAACTCGACCACCTGATACCCCATCCTGGCCACGCGCGTGACGGTTCCATTTAAATCTTTGGCGAGTTCGTCACGAACGGAATAGAGCTCCAGGCCGACGGGAATCTGTTCCGGCGCTGCCCTTGCCACCTCGGTCGCCAGCGGCGCGGCGGCCGTTAGCGCCAGGAAACTCCGGCGGGAGAGATCGCGTGTGCTCATGCGGATTCATGTTAGCTCAAAGTTCCGCCACTTGCGTTTTCGGCCCCTCGCCTGTTAGGGTGAAGACGTTCGATGCAAGCTGCCGTCCTCAGCCGGGAAGAGGAACTTCACTGGCTGGCCCTCAAACTCATCCCAGGCCTGGGAACGCGCAATTCGGGCAAGCTGCTCGACCGCTTCCGCACGCCACAGGCGATCTTCCGCGCCAGCCGCACCGAGCTCGAGGGCGCGGGTGTGAGCGGGGCGGTGGCGCAGTCCATCGTGAGCGGGTGCACGTTCGAAGACGCGGTGGCGCAGCAGCAAAAGATGCTGGAGTGCGGGGCGGAGCTGGTCACCATCGGGGATCCGCGCTATCCGGAGCCGCTGCGCGAGATCTTCGATCCACCGATTGTGCTGTTCGCGCGCGGCCGGATCGAACTGCTCCACACCCTTGCGGTGGGCGTCGTCGGAACGCGACGCCCGACGCCCTACGGCATCGCCGTGGCGGAGCGGTTGTCCGCGGATCTGGCGCACGCCGGTCTGACGATCGCGAGCGGTCTGGCGCGCGGGATCGATTCGGCCGCGCACAAAGGATGCCTCGCGGCGGGCGGCGATACGGTCGCGGTGCTTGGCTGCGGTGTGGATGTGGTGTATCCACAGGAGAATCGCAAACTGTATGCCGAAATCGCGGAAAAAGGGCTGATCGTCTCGGAATTTCCCATGGGATCGACCGCTTTCCCGCAGAATTTTCCGGTGCGCAACCGGATCATCAGCGGGATCAGCGCCGGCGTGCTGGTGGTGGAGGGCGCGCAGTACAGCGGCTCGGCGATCACGGCGAAGCTGGCGATGGATCAGGGGCGCGAGGTGTTCGCGGTGCCTGGAAATATCACATCCAAGCAGAGCTGGGGGCCGAATCTGCTGATCAAACAGGGCGCGAAGATCGTGCAGGACTGGAACGATGTGGTTGCCGAACTACCCGCGGAGGCGCGCCGCCAACTAATTGAAAAGACGCGGTCGCGGCTGCTCGGCGCGGAAGCCGCATCCGAAACGCCCGCCCAGGCATCTTTATTAACGGGGCAAACGGCCCCGCAACTGGACGATGCCGCACGCCGGGCGCTGGCGGCGGTCCCTGTGGACGCTGCCATACACCTGGACGATCTGCTTGAAAAGCTGCAAGATATCTCGGCCTCCGAGCTCATTGCAGCGCTCTTCGAGCTGGAAATGCTGGGACTCGTCAAACAACTCCCCGGCAAGAACTTTGTTAAAGTGTGGTAACGTCACTGCGGAAACGGGAATCAATACAGAGGGTCTGGCAGTCCGGCCCGCCGCAATTCTGAAAGTCTCAATATGGCAAAGGCTCTGGTAATCGTGGAGTCGCCCGCAAAGGCGAAGACCATCAATAAGTACCTGGGCAAGCAGTACATTGTTAAAGCTTCGCTCGGACACATCAAAGATCTCCCCAAGCGGGACCTCGCGGTCGATATCGAGAAGGGCTTCGAGCCGCGCTACGAGGTCATCGAAGGCAAGAAGAAATTGATCGCGGAGTTGAAGCAGACCGCCAAGAAGGTGCAGGACGTGTACCTGGCGGCCGACCCGGACCGCGAAGGCGAAGCCATCTGCTATCACCTGCAGGAAGAGCTCAGCAACGGCAAAAACGGTCCGCGGATCTACCGCGTGATGTTCAACGAGATCACCAAGCGCGCCATCGAGAAGGCATTCGAGAAGCCGGGCCAGGTGGACGTACATCTGGTCGATGCACAGCAGGCGCGCCGCGTGCTCGATCGTCTGGTCGGCTACAAGATCTCGCCGCTGCTGTGGGATAAGGTGCGGCGCGGGCTTTCGGCGGGGCGCGTGCAGACCGTGGCGCTTCGGCTGATCGTCGAGCGCGAGCGCGAAATCCGCGCCTTCGTTCCCAAGGAATACTGGACGCTCGACGCCGATCTGCACGCGAAAAAGCCGCCGCTGCTCACCGCGCGTTTGGCGCGCATCAACGACCAGCCGGCGGAGATCGCGAATCAGCAGGCCTCGGATGAAGTTCTGGCCGCGCTCGAAGGCGTGGACTACGTCGTGAAATCCGTGGGGCGGCGCGAGAAGCGGCGCAACCCGGTGGCGCCGTTCATCACTTCGACCCTGCAGCAGGAATCCTCGCGCAAGCTGCGCTTCAGCGTAAAGCGCACGATGATGCTCGCGCAGCGGCTGTATGAGGGCGTCGAGATCGGCAAGGAAGGCGCCGTCGGCCTGATCACGTACATGCGCACCGATTCGACGCGCATTTCCGAGGATGCCATCCGCGACGTGCGGGATTTCATCGCTGAGCGCTACGGCAAGGAGTTCCTGCCGGAAACGGCCAACGTTTACAAGTCCAAGAAGGAAGCGCAGGACGCGCACGAAGCCATCCGCCCGACTTCCATGGCGTTCACTCCGGAAGTGGTCGCCAAGTACCTGGCCGAAGACGAGATGAAGCTGTACCGGCTGATCTGGAACCGCTTCGTGGCGTGCCAGATGGTGCCGGCGGTGTACGACCAGACGACCATCGACGTGAGCGCGAAAGGTAAAAACGGCGTGGATTATCTCTTCCGCGCGACCGGCAGCGTGCTCAAATTCGAGGGCTTCCTCAAGGTTTATCAGGAAGGCAAAGACCAGCCCGACGAAGACGACGAGGAGATGAAGCACAGGCTGCCGGCCGTGGCCGAAGGCGAGGTGCTGCGTCTCAAAGAGCTGCGTCCGGAGCAGCATTTCACCGAGCCGCCTCCGCGGTACAACGAAGCGACGCTGGTGAAGCGGCTTGAAGCCGATGGCGTCGGCCGGCCGTCGACGTACGCGTCGATTCTCTCGACGATTCAGGAGCGCGAGTACGTCAGCAAGGAAGGCGGCCGCTTTATCCCGACCGAGCTCGGCATGGTGGTCACCGACCTGCTGCTCGAAAGCTTCGATGATATTTTCGACGTCCACTACACGGCTCGCATGGAGCAGGACCTCGACGATATTGAAGAGGGCAAGGTCGACTGGCGCGCCGCCATGTCGGAGTTCTACGACCGCTTCGATAAGGATCTGAAGCACGCCGAAGAGCACATGACCGACATCAAGCGGATGGAGAAGCCCACCGACTTGACGTGCGAGAAGTGCGGCAAACCGCTGGTGATCAAGTGGGGCCGGCACGGCAGTTTCATCGCCTGCACCGGCTACCCCGACTGCACCTACACGCGCGAGCTTACCGTCGATCTGCCGGATGTCGATAAGGTCGATTTATCCGAGCAGGGCGATGAGGAATACTGCGAGAACTGCGGCCGTCCGATGGTCCTCAAGAAGGGGCGCTTCGGGACGTTCTACGCCTGCACCGGCTATCCCGATTGCAAAACGACCAAGCCCATCGGCGGACAGCAGAAGAAGGCCGACGTGCCGCTCGACGAGAAGTGCCCGCAGTGCGGCAGCAACTTGGTGCTCAAGAGCGGCCGCTTCGGCGAGTTCACCGCGTGCAGCAATTATCCTACCTGCAAGTTCGTCAAGCAGAAGACCATCGGGGTGAAGTGCCCGGAGTGCTCTGAGGGCGAAGTGGTGGAGCGCCGTTCCCGCAAGGGCAAGACGTTTTACGGCTGCAACCGCTGGCCCGAATGCAATTTCGTCGCCTGGGGCAAGCCGATCGCCGAGAAGTGCCCGGAGTGCGGCAGCCCGTACATGATCGAGAAGTGGCTCAAGGCCGGTCCGGTGTGGCAGTGCCCGAACAACGAATGCAAACACAAGCAGCCGGCGCCGCAGCCGGTGAGCGCATAAGGGGCGGCGCGAGATCCCCTTCCGTTCACACGGCTATCACACGGAGCTTCGGATCCAGCCGTCTCAGATCGAGTGGGTCGCTGGTAATCACCGCATATCGCCCGACCTGAGCGCAGATAACGACGTGCGCATCGGCGATGTCCGAAGTGCCAGTCTGTGCGAGCATCGCTCCGACGGCCTGTGCATGAGAACCGTCCAACGGGACCACCTCCGTCTGATCGAACTGGATCATACGCCAAACGCGTACCTGCCTGGCCGGGTTCCGGATGACCTGCGCGAGAGCCGTGGCGGGAACCAGGATGCGAGCATCTTCTTCGAGCGCGGCATTGAGGGTGAGAAGGACCCGGCGATCATTCCGCTCGAGCGCAATCAGGCCGCCGGCGTCGAAAACGATCCCGTTCACGCAACCTTCCGGGGTTTGGTCCGGCGTTTTCCTGGCGAGAGCATCTTCCTGGCCCACGCGCGTTCCCGCGGCTTGGGCGGGCCACCGGTGGCATCCAGCCCTTCCGCGATCATGGAGCGAAACGCCGCGGCGTTCTCCAGGGACTTCTGGACAGCTTGCTGAATGAAACCGGAGATGCTCGGGGAGTCTTCCGCCGCGACGCGTTTCCGGATCTCTTCAAGCTGATGCTCCGGCAGGGTGATGGTGATCTTGATGGTCGCCATACCATCCACCATACCACTGGCCGCCAGCGGCTCGGCCCGGTGCGTGCGGCGGCTTACGCCTTCAGCCTCGGCCGCTCTTTCCGCACGAAATCCGTATCCTGGCGCGGCTCGCCGTCGCACTCGATTGCCAGCGTCGTGACCGGAGTGTCCGGCGCCTGCTCCGGCAACCCGGTAAAGCGGACGCGGAATTTCTCCTGCTCGAATTTGACCTCTTTGCCTGTAGCGAGCAGGCGCGCGGACTTCACCTGGTTCCTCAATCCGGCCAGGGCCACGGTCGAGCCGGGCCAGAAGTGCACGTGCATGTAGAGCGTGTTGCCTGTTCGCGTGAAGCTGGCGTAGTTGGAGCGATGCGGCTGGCAAGGGTCGGTCTGGTAGATGGCCTGGCCATTGCGGTCCATCCACTTGCCGACCGCGGTCAGGATGCGCACGGATTCCTCGGGTACCGAGCCGTCCGGCTTCGGGCCGATGTTGAGCAGGTAGTTGCCGGTATCGTGCGCGCAGGTGATGAGGTTGCGCACGATGGTCTTGGGAGTCTTCCAATTGTCGTCGGCGCGCTGGTAGCCCCAACTGTCGTTCATCGTCATGCAGGATTCCCAAGCGCGTTTTTCCGCCTGGATGCGCTGCTCGGGCGTCGCGAAATCGCCTTCCAGCTTGTTGCGGTTATTCACGATGATGTCCGGCTGGAGTTTGAACACCATCTCGTTCATCTTCTCCGACTCCCAGCCCTTCGCATCGAGCGGCCAGGCGACGTCGTACCACAGCACGTCGATCTTCCCGTAGTTGGTCATCAGCTCGCGGATCAGCCCGTGTGTGTATTCCACGAAGCGGCGGCGGGCGGCCTCGTCGGTGGCGCAGCGCGCGCCATCGGGATGGTGCCAGTCCATCAGGGAATAGTAAAAGCCCACGCGGAGGCCTTCGGCGCGCGCGGCTTCAACGTACTCGCGGACCAGGTCTCGGCCGGGGCCTTGCTTGGGCGCGCAATAGTCGGTCAGCTTCGTATCGAAATTGCAGAAGCCCTCGTGATGCTTGGTCGTCATCACCATGTACTTCTGTCCGGCCTGGCGCGCCAGCCGCGCCCATTCCCGGGCAGCGTTCGGCTTGGGCTTGAACTGTTTGGCGAGCTGCTCGTATTCGGCGACGGGGATGCCCTCGTTTTCCATCACCCATTCGTGGCGCCCGAGCACGCTGTAAAGGCCCCAGTGGATGAACATGCCGAAGCGCGCCTGGTGCCACCATTGCATGCGCCGGGCCCGGTCTTCTTCGGTGCCGGCCGCCGCAGCGGATCGGGCGAACGGGGCCGCGGCCGCGGCGGCGCCCAGGACTTGGAGATAATCGCGTCGCGTCATCATTTGCTCCAGACCGCGAGCATAGCAGGTTTTAGCGTTAAAGTGCAGTTCCGATCGTATGCGGCGGGCGCAAGCGCCGGCCGCGCTACTTCGCGTACCAGTCGCGCTGGCGCACCTCGATACCAGTGCCCGCGAGCGCCTTGGCAAAGATCGCGGTATCCGAGCCGCGGTAGTGGTACGGATAAACGATGGCCGGATGGAACGCACGGACGGCCTCGGCCGCGGCTTCGGGCGTCATGGTGTACGGCAGATTCATGCAGACGAACGCCACGTCGATGTTCCGCAGCGCCTTCATTTCCGGGATGCCTTCGGTGTCGCCCGAGAAGTAAAAGCGCTTGCCGCCGTAGGTAACGATGTAGCCGTTACCGCGGCCCTTTTCGTGGTAGATCGTGCCGTTGGCCGCCGGCTTCAGGTTGTACATCGGGATGGCCTCGACCGTGAAATCGCCGATCGTCTTCGTCTCGCCGTTCGAGATCACGGTGGCGCTCGTGACCGTCGCGGCCACGGCCTTAGGCGCAAGGATCACGGTCCCGGGCTTCTTGAGTTTGTCGACGATCGCCGGCGCCATATGGTCGCCATGGATATCGGTGATGAGGATGTAATCGGCCTGGGGCAGGCCGTCGTAGGAGCCCTGCGCAGGGTCGACATAATGATTTTGCCGGCGGCCTGAATCATGAGGCTGGCGTGCTGGATGGGCGTGAGCTCCAGTTTGCCCTTCGGGGTGCTGAATTCCTCCGGCGACGCGGCGAACAGGGCGCTGGCGAAAACAAGACACGACAGGAGACGCATAGCGCCGTCATCCTAACACAGGAGTCAGGCGATCGGATTGACCCAGCGGAGGGATTCGAAGCGGGCGAAGTCGCGGTCCGTGGAAGCGAGCGTGGCGTTGTGCTCGATGGCGAAGGCGGCCAGGACGGCGTCGCTTACCTTGGGACCGGCGATGTTGTAGCGGGTGAGGAGTTCTTGGAGTATTTGCAGGTGCCGCGGGCCGTGGTCAATCAGAACCACAGTATCGATGGCCAGAAATTCATTCAGCATGGCGAACGCTTGATCTGGAGCCGCCGGGTTCGGCCACATCCGCGCGGTTGTGCTGACCCGTAGAAACCCCCACGCGACTGGAATTGGTACACCGAGCAGTTCACCCCGCCCGAGGACCGTGCCGAACCAGGCGAGCGCTGCTGCGTGATGCGGTGTTTCAGCGTGATACGCGTAGATCAGCAGG
This sequence comes from Bryobacteraceae bacterium, assembly GCA_035293845.1. Lineage (GTDB taxonomy): Bacteria > Acidobacteriota > Terriglobia > Bryobacterales > Bryobacteraceae > DATGMB01. Next base: position 37,122 of record DATGMB010000223.1, on the reverse strand, counting down.
TTGATATCGATGAGGATCACAGGCGGAGGGGACCTTCGATCTGCTCCAGCAACTCGGCACTACAGTCGAGGTTCACCGCGGGATTTGGGGGACCGCTATGGAACGGCGTAATATTTGCACGCTGCCGGCCAGCAGGAGTTGTCAGCCCCGAGCGCAGCAACCCCTCAATGGTCTTGTCCAGGGACTGCCCCTTAACCTCGCTCTCCTGCTTCAATCGCGCGAGCAACTCCTCTTCCAGCGTGACAGTGATCTGGATGCTCATCCAGCCTCTATTATCGCAACTTCACACCTTCCGCAGCTTCGTGACCCGCCCCACCTCGACCCACTCCACCACGAAAATATTCCCCGCGTGGTCGAAGCAGGCGCCGTGCGGACAGACGAACTTACCGGGCTGGAAGTGTTCGCGCGTCAGCTTGCGCGTCTCTCTCCAGTTGCTCGCGGAATCGTCGCCGAGGTGCTCGATGACGCGGTTCTGCCGGTCCATCAGCGTCACGCGCGCGCCCAGATCGGGCACCACAACATCGCCGTTCCGGAAATAGTGGAAATGGCACGGCAGGTTGGTGCCCTCGATGAAATCGATGTGCTGGCCGGCAAGCGTGAACCGCTGGATGCGGTTATTGGTGCGGTCGGCCACGGTCAGGATCGGCTCGACGCCGCGCGTATCGACAGCGATGCCGTGCGGGCAATCGACGCGGCCCGGCTCCTTGCCTTTGCCGCCGAAGGTACGCAGATACTCGCCTTTGGCGTTGTATTGCAGGATGTAGCTCGATCCGTAGCCGTCGCCGACGAACAGGTCGCCGTTGGGCGCGACGGCGAGATTCGTCGGGCTCCATTTGGGACGCTTGCCGTCGGGCCCTGGCTTGTAAGCCTCAGATTGCTCGGGATAGCCGAGGCTGTAGACGGTTTCGCCGTCGAGCGTTGCTTTCACGATCACGCCGCGCTGTGTGTCGCAGAGGTAGAGGAACTCGGTCGAGCCCTCTTTGCGGATGTGAAGCCCGTGCGCGCCGCCCTTGAACTCCTTGCCCCAGGACTTCACGAACTTGCCTTTTTCGTCGAAAACCACCATCGAGTCGGAGCTTTCGCTCGCGGCATTGACGGTGTGGTGGATATAGATGCGGCCCTGCGAGTCTTCGACCACGCCGTGGGTGTTGCCGTACCGGATGCTCGCGGGCAGCTCGCCCCAATCGTGGTGGACTTCGTAGGTGTGATCGCCGGAGCCGAGAATCGGGAGCCGCGTGCCGGATTTATCGTCCGCGCCGAGTATGGCGGGCGCGCCCAGGGCGGCCGCCGTCTTGAGGAAAGTCCTCCGCTGCATGGAATGGAATTTTATCAAAGGCAGGGCGCCGCAGCGCCGGCAGTCCTGATCCTTGATAACATGGCCCATCATGACCAGACGATCGGCGTTACAACTGACGGCGGGATTGGCGCTGGCGGCACAGGCACGGCCGGCCGCCGCGGCGCCGGCGGCGGGACGGCTGAAGCAGTCGGCGGCTCGCTGGTGCTACAGCAAAGTTCCTCTGGAAGACTTCTGCCGCCAGGCCGCGGAGATGGGGCTGAGCGGCGTGGACCTGGTGGAGCCGAACGAATGGCCCACGATCCGCAAGTACGGCCTCGTCCCCACCGTCACTCAGGGCAAATCCCGCATCCCGGATGGCTGGAACCGCAAGGAGAGCCATGACCGCCTGCTGGCCGAGATTCAGGACCGCATCGCCGGCGCGGCGGACGCCAAGGTGCCGAACGTGATCACGTTTTCCGGCAATCGCGCCGGAATGGCGGATGATGCCGGGAAGGAGAATTGCATCGCCGGATTGCGCCGCGTCGCCAAAATCGCCGAGGACCGCGGCGTGACGGTGCTGCTCGAGCTGCTCAACAGCAAGGTCGACCACAAAGATTACATGTGCGACCACACCGCGTGGGGCGTGGACGTCATCAAGGGCGTGGACTCGCCGCGCGTGAAGCTGCTCTACGACATCTACCACATGCAGATCATGGAGGGCGACATCATCCGCACCATCCGGCAGAACATCCAGTACATCGGCCATTTCCACACCGGCGGAGTTCCGGGCCGGCACGAATTGGACGACACGCAGGAGCTGAACTGGCGCACCGTTGCCACGGCCATCGCGGATCTCGGCTTCCAGGGCTTCATCGCGCACGAGTTCGTTCCCACGCGCGACCCGATGACCTCGCTGAAAGCCGCCGTCGAGCTGTGCACGGTGTAAGGATGCTCGGTGCCATCGAAGCGGGCGGCACGAAGTTCGTCTGCGCGGTAGGAACGGGTCCCGAAGATCTGGAGACCATTCAGATCCCGACCGGGGAACCGCGGGAGACGGTGGCCGCGGCCATCGAGTTCTTCCGCTTCCGCCGCGATCTGCGAGCCGTGGGGATTGCGTCGTTCGGGCCTGTGGATCTCGAGCCCGGTTCGTCCACTTACGGCCACATCACGTCCACTCCGAAGACGGGCTGGCGCGATTTCGACCTGGTCGGCTCTTTCCGCCGCGAGCTCGCTCTGCCGGTGGGATTCGATACCGATGTTAACGGCGCGGCGCTGGGCGAAGCACGCTGGGGCGCGGCGCAGGGGCTCTCGGATTTTCTGTACCTGACCGTCGGGACCGGCATCGGCGGCGGCGCGATGGTCAACGGCCGCCTGGTGCACGGCCTGATTCATCCGGAGATGGGCCACATCCGCGTGCCGCACGACCGGGCGGCCGATCCTTACCCCGGCTGCTGCCCGTTTCACGGCGATTGCCTGGAGGGTTTGGCCTCCGGGCCGGCGGTCCGCGGGCGATGGGGCCGGTATGCCAGCGAGCTGCCGCCGGACCACCCCGGCCTGGCGCTTGAAGCCCGTTACCTCGCGTTGGGACTGGCCACATGGGTGTGCACGCTCTCGCCGCGAAGGATCGTCCTCGGAGGCGGTGTCATGGAGCAGCAGCGGTTGCTGCCGCTCATCCGCTGCGAGCTGGCCGCGCTGCTGAACGGTTACATCCAGGCGCCCTGCATCACCGCAGGGGCGGAGCAGTATGTAGTACCCGCGAGGCTCGGCCCCCGCGCCGGCGTACTGGGAGCCTTGGTACTCGCGGAGTTCGCTGCATCACAATCCGCAGGAGCAGTTCGCGGCGGCCAGACGTTAAAATAGCAAACCGCACGCGAACCACACGCGCAGGGGCACGCTACGGGACTCCGGTCGATTCTGCGATATTTCGGCAAGGGCGAAGACAAGGTCGCCCTGGTATTTGCTGCCGGTCCGGCGGCCAGCCATCGCGCGGTCCGGCATCTCCGGGCCGGCGCGCCCGATGTGCCGGTGTGGCTGTTCACTTCGTCCGAGCCCTATGAAGAGACCCGCCGCGCCTGCGAGCGCGTGTTCGTCAATTCGAGCGAATGGGCGCTTCTCAAGGCCGCGCAGGGTCAGGCATGGCCGCGCTGGGTGGCGATCAGCGTGGGGCATTGGGGCCGCGGCGGCGGCTGGGTTCTGAAACTGGCGCCGTTCCTGGTTCCGCCGGGGCGCGCGCTGGTGCAAAACTCCTTCGGCGATTTCTTCCCAGGCAAGCCGCTGCCCATCCTGCGCCATCTTTCGCGGGTGCTGCGCGATGCGGCCACCTCCAACTGGCACGCCGCCGGCGACCGGGTGCGCGGCATCGGCTGGAAAATCGCCAACGTGCCGCTGGTCTGCGTGGCGCCCATACTCGGCCGGCTCGGGTACCCGCACTGCCGCTGGTTCGGGAATCTGCACGGATCCGAGCGGCTGCGCGTCGAGCTGCCATCGAATGCCGCGGCGGGCTACACGGTAGCGGTATGTCCTTCCGCCGGCGCGCAGTGGAACGGAGAGGAATTGGAGGAACTGGCGCGGTCTTCGGACGCGCGCTGGATCGCCTGGGGTAAAGACGCGGAGATCGCGGATATGCTGCCGCTTTTCGACGATCCCCGCACCTTCGCCGTCTCGCGGCAGCGCTACTTCCGCGGATGGAAGCCGATGGCCGTTCCCGTCGCGCCGTTCCGCACCTTGCAGCCGGGCGAAGCGAGCCAGGTGCTCGCGCCGCTCGGCGACACCATCGTGGTAGACCGTGCCAAACTGCTGGCGCTCGGTATTCCGGACGCGGGGCTGGCCGAGACGGGTTGGCTCGTGCTGTTCTGGAAGGCCGCGGCGGCGGGCTGGCGCTCGTACAGCGTGGGGCAATCCGCCCGAATTTCCGAGCATCCCGATTTTCCGATCCAGGAATCCGCGTTCGTGCTGCACGTGGCGACGGATCGCGGGCTGCGCCGGCTCGGCCCGCGCGAGCCGGAACTCGGGCGCGGCGCGGTGGCGCAGCCGATCCTGCCGTTTGCATCCTCATCGATGCGCGCCCGGCCGGATTACCCGGACAAGCTGCGCATCCTGCTGGTCTCGCCGTTTCTTCCCTATCCGCTCTCGCACGGCGGCGCCGTGCGCATCTGGAATCTCTGCCGCGCGCTGGCGGACCGCGTGGAATTTGCGCTGGTCGCGGTGCGCGAAAAGGACGAATCCGTCGATTACGGAAAGCTGCGCGAGGTTTTCCGCCATGTCTGGGCCGTCGATATCGACGAGCCCGCGGCGCCAGCGTACGAATTGCCCGTTCAGGTTCGCGGCCATCAATCGCCAGCTCTGCGCGCGCTCATCGCCGATGTCGCGCGCCAGTGGCGGCCGGACCTGCTGCAAGTCGAATACACCCACATGGCCCATTTCCGCGATGCCGCGCCGGCAGTTCCCGCGCTGCTCGTGGAACACGACCTGACGTTCAGCCTCTACCGCCAGCTGGCGGAAACCCGGCGGGATGCCGCTTCCCACGCCGAGTACGAGCGCTGGCTCGCGTACGAGCAGCGGTGGCTGCGCGCTTACGATGCCGTGTGGACGGTCTCGGAGCAGGACCGCGCGGCTGCGGCCTGGCATTCCGGCCGGTCCGAGGACGACACGTTCGTCGTGCCCAACGGCGTGGACACCGGCCGGTTCACGCCGGGCGATACCGCCGGCGCAGCGGAGATCCTGTTCATCGGTTCTTTCCGCCACCTGCCGAACGTCCTCGGCTTCGAAAAGCTGGAGCGCGAAGTGATGCCGCGCGTGTGGGCGCGATTGCCCGAAGCGCGCCTTCGTGTCGTCGCCGGGCCGCGCCACGAGCAGTACTGGAAACGCCGGCCGCTCGACAGGCGCATCGTGCTCGATGGCTTCGTGGAAGATGTCCGTCCGCTCTACCGCGAGGCGGCTGTGGTGGTGGTACCGCTTGAAGTCTCGGCTGGAACGAATATCAAGGTGCTGGAGGCGCTCGCCTGCGGCAAACCGGTGGTCACGACGCCGGCGGGCTGCGCGGGGCTGGACCTGCAGGACGGCTACGACGCGCTGATCCGTGCCGATTGGGAAGGCTTCGCAGCGGCGGTCTGCGATGCGCTGGCCTCACCCGGCCTCAGCCGCGCTTTGGGCGCGCGGGCGCGCATGACGGCCGAAGATCGTTTCAGTTGGAAAACGATTGCGGAGGCGGCGTACGCGAGCTACGAAGCCATACTGCGTGTGCGCGGGCACAGGCCTGCGATGGAAGCAGTCACACCACACCCGCGTGGCGCTTGAAGAGCTGGTGCATATTCTGCGAGAACGCCGAGCGCGCCAGCACCATATCGCAACCGGCCTCCTGCGCCTGCTGTTTGAGATCGGCCTGAATATGCGAGAGATAGCCGAGCAGCCGCACGCCCTTGGTGTCCGACGATGCCTTGAGACGGCGGATCAGTTCCAACGGCTCGACGGCATCGAAGTTTAAATCCAGCACCATCATCGACGGGCGGGTCTTGGCCTGGTCCAGCGCCTGGTCGAATTCTTTGACGAACTCGAGCGCCAGGCCGGCACGCTTGGCGGCCTCCGTCAGCTTGACGGAGAAGAAAAGATCATTTACAACCGCGATCACTCGCTTCGGTTCCTGGTTTGGCATGGAGCTAGGAGGCTAAGACGGTTCGATTCTATCATGAAAGCGATGGACTCCCATTCCTTCGCGCGGCCGGAGGAGGCGCGGCTGCGGCATCTCGATCTGGACCTCGCCGCCGATTTCGAACGCCAGATTCTAACAGGGTCGGCCACGCTGCACTATGAGCGGATCTCCGGCAACGAATTGTGGCTCGATACGCGCGGCTTGACGATCCACGACATCGAAAACGCGGACGGCTTCGAACTGGGCCCTGCGCACCCGCATCTCGGCCGGCCGCTCGCGATCCGCTTGCGCGGCGAGAGGCCGGTCCGCATCCATTATTCGACATCGCCCGCGGCCACGGGCCTGCAATGGCTCTCGCCCCGGCAGACGGCCGGTGGCCGCAGGCCGTTCCTTTACACGCAATCGCAAGCCATTCACGCCAGGAGCTGGATTCCGCTGCAGGATAGCCCCGGAGTCCGCATCACCCACACGGGGCGCATCGCCGCACCCGCGGGACTGTGCTCGGTCATGAGCGCCGTGGCGCAGCCGGATGGCTCCTGGCGCATGGACCGGCCGGTGCCGCCGTACCTGATCGCGCTGGCGGTCGGCGACTTCGCGCGCCGCGAGATCGGGCCGCGCTCGGCGGTGTACGCGGAGCCGGCGCTGCTCGATCGCGCCGCGCGTGAGTTCGAAGATACCGAGGCGATGATCCGCGCGGTCGAGGAACTTTACGGTCCCTACCGCTGGGGCCGCTACGACCTGCTGATTCTGCCGCCGAGCTTCCCTTTCGGCGGCATGGAAAATCCGTGCCTCACCTTCGCCACCCCCACCGTCATCGCGGGGGACAAGAGCCTGGTATCGCTCGTGGCCCACGAGTTGGCGCATTCGTGGTCGGGCAACCTGGTCACCAACGCCACGTGGCGCGATTTCTGGCTCAATGAAGGCTTCACCGTGTATGTGGAGCGGCGGATCATCGAGAGGCTCTACGGAGCCGATCGCGCCGAGATGGAAGCGGTGCTCGGGCGGCGCGAGCTGGAGCGCGAAATGGCCGCGCTCGCGCCGCGCGATACCGTGCTGCACATCGATCTCGACGGCCGCGATCCCGATGACGGCATGACGCTCGTGCCCTACGAAAAAGGCGCACTGCTGCTCCGGACCATTGAGCACGAAGCCGGCCGCGAGCGGTTCGACGCCTTCCTGCGCGGCTACTTCGAGCGCTTCGCGTTTCGCAGCATTACCACAGCCGAATTCCTCAAACACCTGCGGCGCGAGCTGCCGACGCAAGCGCCGCTCGAAGAATGGATCGAGGGCACGGGCATCCCGCCCGGCGCCGCGGAGCCGCATTCCGCCGCTCTGGCGAGCATCGAACGCGAAGGCGCTCGCGATACCGGCCGCTGGAGCACGCAGGAGTGGCTGCACTTCCTTCGCACGCGGAGCAAGCCGGACCTCGCGCGTCTCGACCGCGAATTCCGGTTCACCGGATCGAACAACGCCGAAATCCTCTGCCAGTGGCTGCAAATGGCGGTGGAAGCCGGTTACGAGCCGGCGTTCGGCAGGCTGGAGGACTTCCTCTGCTCCGTCGGGCGGCGCAAATTCATCAAGCCGCTGTACGCCGCGCTGATGAAAACGCCCGAAGGCGCGGACCGCGCTCGCCGCATTTACGAACGCGCGCGGCCGGGATACCACCCGATTGCACAGGCGGCTATCGATGCCATCGTCGGACATGCTGGTGCTCCATCCTGACGGCCTGTACTGCCCGGCCGGCGATTTTTATATCGATCCGTGGGGCGGGGTAGGGCGGGCCTTAATCACGCACGCGCACGCGGATCGCGCCGTGCCGGGTTCGCGCGCCTATCTGACGGCGGCCGCGGGCGAAGCGCTCCTGCGCGAGCGGGCCGGCGCGGAGGCTGCGGTTCAGGGCGCCCCATACGGCGAGCGGCTGACGATCGGCGGCGTGACGGTTTCGCTGCATCCGGCGGGGCACATCCTCGGCTCGGCGCAGGTGCGGATTGAGCGCGCGGGCGAGGTGTGGGTCGTCTCCGGCGATTACAAACTGGCGGCCGATCCCACCTGCGCGCCATTCGAGCTGCTGCGCTGCGATACGTTCATCACCGGAGCCGCATTCGGGCTGCCGATCTTCCGCTGGCCTCGCGCGGAAGATGCCATGGCGGATATCGCGAACTGGTGGCGCGCGAATGAGGATTCGGGAAAGCTCAGCGTGTTGTACGTGCACCCGGTGGGGATGGCGCAGCGCGTGCTGGCCTCGCTCGACCCCGCGATCGGGCCGATCGGGCTGCATGAAGAAGTCGAACGCTACTGCGCGTTGTACCGCGCCGCAGGCGTGGACTTGCCGGCGGGTGCAGAGGCGCGCGCGACCCTGATTCTCGCACCCCCCGGCTGGAAGCCGGCATCGGGCCGGCTTTCGACCGCCATGGCCGCGGGCTGGATGCGCATCCGCGGCCCGCGGCGCAGGCTCTCGCTCGACCGCGGCTTCGTGCTCTCGAACCACGCAGACTGGCCTGACCTGCTGCGTGTCATCGAAGAAACCGGCGCCGAATCCGTGTGGATCACGCACGGCTACCGCGGGCCGATGGTGCGGTGGCTCTCCGAGCATGGCTGCGCGGCCCGCGCCATCGAGGCGCGCTTTGAGGCGGAGGAATCGTGAAAGCCTTCGCCGAGCTCTACGCCGCGCTGGACGAAACCACCAAGACCAACGAAAAGATCGCCGCGCTCGAACGCTACTTCCGCGCGGCGGCACCCGAGGATGCGGCCTGGGCCGTCAGCTTTCTCATCGGACGGCGTCCCAAGCGCCTGCTCGAATCGCGCAAGCTGGCGCAGTGGGCCATCGAAGAGGCCGGCGTGCCGGACTGGCTTTTCGCCGAGTGCTACCACGCGGTCGGAGACTTCGCCGAACTGATCGCGCTGCTGCTCCCGCCGGCCGCGCATTCGAGCGATCAACCGCTGCACTGGTGGGTCGAGCAGCGCCTGCTCCCGATGCGCGACGCTGACGACCAAACCCGCCGCGCCTGGCTCGTCTCCGCGTGGCGCGACATGGACGAGCGCCAGCGTTTCGCCTGGAATAAACTCATCACCGGCGAATTCCGCGTGGGCGTGTCGCAGAGCCTGGTTATGCGCTCGCTCGCCGAAACCAGCGGCCTCCCGGCCGAGACCGTTGCCCACCGGCTGATGGGCGAGTGGCAGCCGACGGCCGAGTTCTGGTCGCGGCTCATCGCGCCCGAAACGCGCGAAGCCGACGCCAGCCGGCCCTATCCATTCTGCCTCGCCTACCCGCTCGAAGGCGCGCCCGAGGACCTCGGCGACCCACGCGAATGGCAGATCGAATGGAAGTGGGACGGCATCCGCGCGCAGTTGATCCGCCGCGGCGGCCAAACGTTCCTCTGGTCGCGCGGCGAGGAGCTCATCACAGACCGCTTCCCGGAAATCGCCGCCGCCGGCGCGCGCCTCGCGGAGGGAACCGTGCTCGATGGCGAGGTCATGCCGTGGAAGGACGGCGCGCCGCTCTCGTTCGGCGCGATGCAGCGGCGCATCGGCCGCAAGACGCTCGGCGCGAAGATCCTGGCGGAGGTGCCGGCGGTCCTGGTGGCCTTCGATCTGCTGGAATGGGGCGGCGAGGATGCGCGCGAGCGCCCCATCGAATGGCGGCGCGCGCAGCTCGAAGCGGCGGTGGAGGGCATCGAGGGGCTCGTGCTCTCGCCGCTCGTGCGCGGCGCGGATTGGGACGAGCTGCGAACGCTGCGGCAGGAATCGCGGGAGCGCAAAGTCGAAGGCTTCATGCTGAAGCGGCTGGGCTCGCCGTATCGTGTGGGCCGGCGCCGCGGCGACTGGTGGAAATGGAAGATCGATCCGTACTCGGTCGATTGCGTCCTGATCTATGCGCAGCCGGGCCACGGACGCCGCGCCAGCCTGTTTACGGATTACACGTTCGGCGTCTGGGAGAACGGCGAGCTGGTTCCGTTCGCCAAAGCCTATTCCGGGCTGAGCGATGAGGAGATCCGCGAGGTGGACGCGTTCGTCCGCCGCAACACCGTCGAGCGCTTCGGGCCCGTCCACGCTGTCAGGCCGGAGCTCGTCTTCGAACTCGCGTTCGAGGGCATCCGCAAATCCCCGCGCCACCGCTCCGGCATCGCTGTCCGCTTCCCCCGCATGGCCCGCTGGCGGCGCGATAAGAAGCCGGAGGACGCGGACACGATCGAGACCATCCGCGCGCTGCTATAGCAATCCACCGCCACGACCGCCGACACGCCGCGGAAAACGAAAGGGAGGACAGGTTCTCGGCGTCTCTGTGTCTCGGCGGTCGGTTCCACTTCTTTCGGAACTAATGCGCCAATTCTTCGTCTATCCGGAAAGCATGCAACGCCGGATGTGACAATGGTGAAAACGTGATGCCCAAAGTTCTCATTGCCGGCGGCGGACTCGCCGGACTCTCCGCCGCGGCTGCGCTCGGCGGCGCGGGATTCGAGGTCGATGTCTTCGAAGCCCGGCCGTTTCCAGGCGGCCGCGCCGCGTCCTATGCCGCTCCGGCTCAGGAGGGAGCGGAAACCGAAATCATCGATAACTGCCAACACGTCCTGCTGCGCTGCTGCACCAACCTGCTGGATTTTTACACCCGACTCGGCGTGCGCGACCGCATCCGCTTCTATCGCGAGTTCTATTTTCTCGAACCCGGCGGGCGCCTTTCGATCCTGCGCCGTGGGCGTTTGCCGGCGCCGCTGCATTTCTCAGGCTCATTCCTGCGCATGCGCTGCCTGGACCGGCACGATAAGCTCGCGATCGCCCGCGCCCTCTGGGCTCTCCGCCGCGAGCGCACGCGCCGCAAGGACCTCGACCGCATCAGCATGCTCGACTGGCTCAACCAGAAGCGCCAGACGCCGCGCGCCATCGACCGCTTCTGGCGGCAGGTGCTGGTGAGCGCCATCAACGAAGATCTGGACCGCATGGCCGCGATTCACGGCTTCCAGGTCTTCTGGCAGGGCTTCCTGGCGCGCGCCGATGCGTACGAAATGGGCGTCCCCGCCGTGCCGCTCGGCCAACTCTACGACGCCAGGGTCTGGGAGCGACTGCCGAATGTGCGGCTGCATTTCCGCAGCCCGGTGGAGCGCATCGCCGCGGACGGGTTCCAGGTGGCGGGCGAACTGCGGCGCGGCGACTTCCGCATCTGCGCGCTGCCGTTCGAGCGGCTGGCGGATCTCGGAATGCCTGCGCCGAAGCTGGAGCACTCGCCCATTACCGGCGTGCACCTCTGGTTCGACCGCGAAATCACCAATCTCCCGCACGCCACCCTGCTCGACCGCACCATCCAGTGGATGTTCAACAAGGACCGCGGCCGGTATCTGCAGCTCGTGGTCAGCGCCTCGCGCGATCTGACCGCGCTCGGGCGCGGCGAAATCATCGACATGGCGATCGGCGACCTGCGGCTCTATTTTCCAAGGGTCAAGGATGCCCGGCTGCTCAAGGCGCATGTCGTCAAGGAGCAGCGCGCGACGTTTTCCGCCGCTCCGGAGACCGAGTGCCTGCGCCCCGCAACCGAAGCCGGACTGCCGCAGGCCTTTCTCGCCGGCGATTGGACGCGCACCGGATGGCCTGCCACCATGGAAGGCGCGGTCCGCAGCGGCTACCTCGCCGCGGAGGCCGTGGCGCGGGCAGCCGGTTGCCCCGAACGGTTCCTGATTCCGGAACCGGCATAGGAAAGACGTACTTCCGTAGCAACCGGCGGAACCAGGAGCTAGGCCACCGAAACGCCGCGGACCGGGCGCTTAAGGGTTCCAGTACGGTTCGGCACTTGGCTCACGGCTACGCCCCGGTCGCGGAGGATTGCGGACGGTCATTCAGCGCGACCTTCGCAAATTCCTCCAACACCCTGGCATACGCCTGCATCGCGATCCGCTCTTTGCGGGCGGCCTCATGCAGGGCGAAGGCGCCGTCCGGGTGGTCCAACATCCCAAGGAATTGCTCTCTGATTCGTGAGCAGTTATTGGAAGCCGCCAGGTAAACATCCCGCGCGGCTCGTACTCTCGTGAGCAGCTCTAGTTCCAGACGCTCGCGCTCGTCCTGTGGCAGGAACGTCACGCCCATATCAATCTCGATGTCCAGGAGTCTGCCTTAGACTAGCACCAGTGGGGACCACTTTCAGCCGCCGCGCAGTGCCGTCTGTATCCCTGCGAACCGGCACGCCGGCGAAGCTGGTTTTAGACAGGTACCCTCCATCCGTACCGCCCGTCCGCGGCTCGATCCAGGCTCGGATTGCACCCTTCCAGGTTTGTCGCTTTCCACTCGGCCTGGAGTTATACTAATGACAGAAGTATGGACGCGCATTTTGAGGCGATCCTCAATGGGCTCCCCCGAAACCGCCCCGCACCCGGTTAGAACCTGATCGGATCTGCTCCGGGAAATGGAAGCGGACCGCCCACCTCGCGAAAATTGCCGTCGTCCTGGAACAGAACTTTGGGATTTCGGCGGCGCCCGGCACCATCCATTCTTTCGTCCGGACGCGGTCGGCCGATGCCATCCGAGGCGCCGGCGGCGAACCCGAGCCCGCTCCGTGGTATCACGGAGATGAACGTCGTAAGCTCAGGTAGGCGGCGGGTCTTCCATTACGGATGCCGAGGCCGGACAATTGGGGGAGTTCAGAATGTCAGATGACATCCAGGAGCGTGGTGCTCAACAGCCCGACGGCGGGGAGAGTACGGAACCCGCCGTCGTCGAAGCGCGGCCCGAGCAGGCCGAGATGGCTCCGATAGAGGTTGTGGACGAGCAGGCCGTCGTAGTGGAGGACGGGGAGCAGAATAGCCCCTTGCCGTTCCCGGTCGCGGCCATCGGCGCCTCCGCGGGTGGGGTAGAGGCTTACGTCCAGTTGTTCAACAGCCTGGCTGCGGATACCGGGATGGCGTTCGTCGTGATCTCGCACCTGTTGGCGGACCACAAGAGCCATCTGGTGGAAATCCTGGGCCGCCAGACCACCATGCCGGTGGAACACATCCGTAACGGGGTGCGGCCGGAGCCGAACCGGATCTACGTCCTGCCGCCCAACGCGCAGGCTCGGATGGAGCGAGGCTCCTTCCGGCTGGAGACGCGGCCATCGCCGGGCGGAGTGCCGCGGCCCATCGACTACTTTTTCCGCTCGCTCGCCGCGGAGCAGAAGACTCGCGCCGTCGGCGTGGTCCTTTCGGGCACGGACGCCGATGGCACGCTGGGCCTCAAAGCCATTAAGGGCGAGGGCGGCATCACAATCGTGCAAAGCCCGGAATCGGCCCGCTTTTCCGAAATGCCGCGCAGCGGCCTCTCGATCGATCACGTGGATCGCGTGCTTCCGCCAGGGCAGATCGCCACCGAGCTCGCGCAGCTCGGCCGCCAGTTCCGCGAACCCAGTCTCCGCCTCGTCGAAGAGGGCGCTCCGCAGCCTGGTGTCGAAACGCACTTCTCCCGCATCCTGAATCTCTTGCGGGGCGTCTCGGGCGTCGATTTCCGGCTGTATAAGCCGACCACGATCCGGCGCCGCATCGCTCGCCGCATGCTCCTGCACCGCATTCAGACTCTGGGCGAGTACGTGAGCTTTTTGCAGGGCAACGGCAAGGAGTTGCGCGAGCTGCAAGAGGACTCCCTGATCAACGTCACCCGCTTCTTCCGCGATCCGCAGGTATTCGACGCGTTGAAGCAGATGGTGTTTCCGCGGATTTTCGATGGACGCGAGCCGGACCAGCAGGTCCGGATCTGGGTAGCCGGCTGTTCCTCGGGCGAAGAGGCGTATTCGATCGCCATTTGTTTGCTCGAATACCTCGCCGGACAGCCTTTCGAACCGCCCATCCAGATTTTCGGCACCGACGCGAGCGACCTGAACATCCAGCGGGCGCGCGTCGGCATCTACCCGGAGTCGATTGCCGGAGAGGTGTCGCCGGACCGGCTGCGGCGCTTCTTTGTGAAGGTCGACAAAGGCTACCAGGTTTCCAAGCGCCTGCGCGATCTGTGCATCTTCGCGCGGCAGAATCTCTGCCACGATCCGCCGTTCTCGAAGATGGACCTCATCAGTTGCCGTAACGTGCTGATCTACTTCGGCGCGGAGCTGCAGAAGCAGCTTCTGCCGACGTTTCACTACGCGCTGCGGCCGAACGGGTTCCTGCTGCTCGGCACCTCGGAGACCATCCGCGAGTTCACCGATCTCTTCCAGCTCCTGGACCGCCGGCACAAGTTCTTCGCGAAAATCGGCAACGGCACGACGCGGAGCCCCATGGCGGCGTTTCCGCGGCTGTTCGTCCCCGAGGCGGCGGCGCCGCCGCCGGCGCAGGAAGTGGCTGGCTGGGGCGATCTGGAGCTGCAGCGAGCGGCCGACCGCATTGTTCTGGCGCGCTATGGTCCGCCGGGAGTCGTGGTGAACGAGCGCATGGAGATCCTGCAGTCGCGCGGCCATACCGCGCCCTATGTCGAGATGCCGCAAGGGGCGGTGACCCTGAACCTCGGCCGCATGCTGCGGGATAGCATCGCGACCCAGGTGTCCGGAGCCGTGCGGCACGCGATCGAGCAGGACGTCCCGGTGCATATCGAGCGTTTGCGGGTATCCGAGAACGGCGCGAGTCACGATATTTCCGTGGAAGTTCTGCCCATCCACACCACCGCGCCGCGCTCCCGCTGTTTCCTGGTGCTGTTCGTCCCGCAGCAGGAGCAGGGCGTGCTGCTGCGGGACGAGCGGGAAACATCCGGTTCCGTGGAAGGCCAGGAGCACGAGCAACTGGTCGAGCGGCTGCGCCAGGATCTCGCCTCCACCAAGCTCTATCTGCAGACCCTCCTCGAAGAGCGCGACGCCAAGAACCAGGAGCTCGTCTCGGCCAACGAAGAGATCCAGTCCGCCAACGAGGAGATGCAGAGCACCAACGAGGAGCTGGAGACGACCAAAGAGGAGCTGCAAAGCTCCAACGAAAAGCTGCAGACCGTCAATGACGAGCTGCAGCAGCGCAACGCCGTCCTGACCCAGACGACCAACGACCTGTCGAACCTCCTCAACAGCGTCAATCTGCCCGTGCTGATGCTGGGCAACGATCTGCATATCCGGCACTTCACGCCGCCCACGCAGCGGCTCATGAACCTGCGCGCGCCGGATGTCGGCGGGCCGTTCAGCGAGATCCGCCTCAATCTGAACATCCCCGATCTGGAGCCGGTCTTCAACGAAGTTTTGGAAACCCTGACGCCGCGCGAGATGGAGGTGCAGGATCGCGAAGGCCACTGGTACCTGCTGCGGGTCCGGCCCTACCGCACCACGGAGAACCGCATTGAGGGGCTGGTGGTGGTGCTGCTCGATATCGACCAGCTCCGCCGCAGCCAGCAGGAGCTGCGCGGCGCACGGGATTTCGCCGCCTCGGTGATCCAGAACGTTCCGCTGCCGCTCGCGGTGGTGGACACGAACCTGCGAATCCACGCGGTAAACGACGCTTTGCGCGCGCTGGCCGGAGCGGGGAAGGACGATCTGGAGAAGCGCTCCATCGTCGAGCTTGCCCGCTCGGTATGGGGGATGGACGAGCCACTGCGCGGTTATCTCGAGCAACTGCGCAAGACCTCGGAGCCCCGCAGCAGCTTCGAATTCAGCTACCGGTTAAATGAAGGCACCGTGAGGACGCTGACCGTGCGCGGCTGTGTGCTGAACCCCGATGGGGACCGGTTTTTGCTCATCACTCTGGAGGATGTCACCGCGCACAAGGAAGTGGAGCGCCTGCTGGCCGCCGAACGCGAGCGGCTGCAAAAAGAGGTCGCCACCACCGCGAGCGAGCTGGTGCGCACGCGGAATGAGCTGCGGGCGCTTGCCGGGAGCCTGTTCACGTCGCAGGAGGACGAGCGGCGCCGTGTGGCCCGCGAGCTGCACGACGATATCTGCCAGAAGCTCGCCGTGCTGGAGATCGACATGCAGCAGGTGGAGGCCAGGATCGCCAACGAGGCCGAGCGTGCGGCGGAGGATTTGCAGAGAGTCCGCCAGACGATCGGCTCGCTGGCCAACGATGTGCGGCAGATCTCTCATGCTCTGCATCCCTCGATCATCGACGATCTCGGCGCCGCCGCGGCGCTGCGCTCCCTGGTCGACGATTTCCGGGAGCGCGAGCACATGATCGTAACGTATTCGGTGCAGCGCCTGCCGGAGAACATTCCCACGCAGGTTGCCACCGGGCTGTACCGTATTGCGCAGGAAGCGCTGCGCAATGTCGCCAAACACGCCGGCAAGACTCATGTGAAGGTCACATTGCGGGGCGACGGCTCGCGCGTGCGGTTGCAGGTGTTCGATTCCGGCGAAGGCTTCGACCCCGCGGCCCAGCGCTCCGGCCTCGGGCTGATCTGCATGGAGGAGCGGGCGCGGATGATGGAGGGCACATTCGCCGTGGAATCGAAGCCCGGCGAGGGCACTCGGGTGACAGTCGAAGTGCCGCTGCCCGCGGCCGCTGTCACATAGATGAAAGTGCTGGTAAATGGCAAAACGCGACGTTATCGTGATCGGGGCATCGAGCGGCGGGGTCGATGCGCTCCATACGATTGTGAGTCAGCTTCCGGCGGATCTGCCGGCCGCGATTTTCGCGGTCCTGCATCTTGCTCCCCGCAGCAAGAGTTATCTGCCGGAGATTCTGAACCGCACGAGCCGGATGCCTGCCGTGCAGGCGCAGGATGGTATGCCGATCGAGCATGGCAAGGTGTATCTGGCGGTTCCGGACTACCACCTGATCGTGGAGCGCGGGCATGTGCACCTCGGCTCCGGACCGCGCGAGCAGCATCAGCGGCCGTGCATCAATGTAACCTTCCGGTCGGCGGCGCAAGCCTACGGCGAGCGCGTCGCGGGAGCCATTCTGACCGGCGCGTTGGACGATGGCGTTGCCGGATTGTGGGAGGTGCAGCGGCACGGTGGCGTGGCCATTGTCCAGAATCCCGAGGAGGCGGCTGTTCCGTCCATGCCGCTGAGCGCGCTACGGGAGATCGAAGCCGATTTTGTCGCGAACCTGGCCGATATGGCGTCTCTGTTTGCCCGGCTTGCCGGCCAGGACGGGCATCGTCCGATAACGCCGGCCCTGGAGGCCGAGATGGAAGGCGCATTGACTGATCTCACCTGCCCGGACTGCCGCGGAACGATCTGGGAGGTGCCGCGGGGCAATGGACTGAAGTACCGCTGCCGGGTGGGACACGCTTATTCGTCGAAGGCGATGCTCGCCGAACACACCAAAGCGCAGGAGAACGCCCTCTACTCGGCAGTGGTGGCGCTTGAGGAGGGCGCTTCGCTGGCGAACCGGCTGGCCGACCGCTTTGAGCCGGAGATCGCGGAGAGACTGCGCGAAGAGGCACGGGAACGCGCCGCCCAGGCCAAGATGATTCGCGAAATGCTGCTGAAACGCCGCTCGTTCCGCATCGAGTAAGCCGCGCGCCATACACCCCGCTAGCCGGGTGGGTGTAGACACGAACAATTTACCCCCCCTACCTCGTTAAATCACGAGTTATGGTCCGGCCATGGTACGTGCGAGTATTTGACGTAGGCCGATTGCCGAGTCGGCCTTCGGACAGAAGGGAATAAACCATGGCAGGTGTCGCAACTAACCTGAGACCTGTATACGGGAACGGAGCCGCCGTTCTCACGCCGCCGCCGCGCGTCGCGGTGGAACCGCTTCCTCTAACTCCCAGAGAACTGGATGTCCTCCGCCTGATGGCGGAAGGACTGACCACCAAAGAGATCGCCGCGCGTCTCAATATGCGGTTCAAAACGGCTGCTTGCCATCGCAGCCGGATACTGCAGAAACTGAATGTTACATCGACGGTTTCAGCGGTGCGCTGGGCTCTCCGCCAGGGCGTAGTCGCGCTCTGACCTCTTACGCCACATGGGGGCGCAGCCCCGGCGAAATGTAGCGGCCCCCCGCGCGGACGCGCCGCAGGGCCGGGATCAGTTCCGCCGCGGCGCGCCCTTTCAGCACATAGCCGGCCGCTCCGCTGGCGAATGCTTCCTCGTTATACGGCGTCTCGGAGTGCTGGGTCACGAACAGCACCGGGACCTCCGGCATGGACTGCCGCAGCGTGCGCGCCACGGCGATGCCGTTCAGGCCCGGCATCACGATATCGAGTACTACTGCCTCGGGGCGGATCTCGCCGGCCTTTTCGATGACCGATGCGCCTTCTTCGAACGCCTGCACGTCGTACTCGGAGCTGAGCAGTCCGCATAATCGCTCGCGCGCGGTGGCGTCGTCTTCCGCGAGGATAACCTTCGGCAGCTCGCGGTCCCGCTCCGGCTCCTGTCCCAGCTTGGTCGCGATCGCCTGGCGCAGCGTTTCCGGATGGAACGGCTTGGCGATGTACTCCCAAAACCCTTGCACCGCATCGAGCGGCGGCAGGCTTCCGGAAATCAGGATCGTGGGAATGCCAAGGCGCTTCGCCGCGGCAGCTACGTCATTCCCATTGATGTGGGCCATATCGTAGTCGCTGACGACCAGGCGAATGGCGCCGGCGTTGCCTTCGAGCATCGCCAGCGCCTCGCGTCCATCCGCGGCGGTCAGCACGTCGTATCCGGACGCCGTGAGATAGTTCGCGAGCATGGTTCGCAGCATCTCGTCGTCGTCCGCCAGCAGAATGACAGATCGGGTATGTGGCACCGAAATCATCCAATTTCATTGTATCGGTGGCTACGTCACGGTTTGAACTCGTGAAATCCCGAGGGTCGGTCTAGGCCATCGGTTCGCTACGGGATTAGAATTATTGGTATCGGAAATCAGGTCTATATGGAGAAGCCTCGTCTGGTACTGGCAGATGACCACCAGCTTCTCGTCGACGGGCTGCTCAAGATTCTGGAACCGGAGTACGAAGTGGTGGAAACTGTGCGCGATGGACGCGCTGCCGTGGAGGCGTACGAGCGGCTGCGGCCGAATCTGCTGCTGCTCGATATCGGCCTGCCGCTGCTGAACGGCATCGAGGCGGCGCGGCAGGTGAAGCGTATGTCGCCCGCGGCGCGGATCCTCTTTGTCACCATGCACCCGGACCGGGTCTATGCGGAGGAAGCGCTGCGCGCCGGCGGCTCGGGTTTTGTACTGAAGCAGGCCGCGGCGCGGGAGCTCGTGGACGCCATCCGCACCGTGCTGGCCGGCGGGCTGTACGTAAGCCCGGAGGTTGCTTCGCGCAGGGCCCTGGGGTCATCGGCGCCGCCGTGGAGCGGCCACCTGACACCGCGCCAGCGGGAAGTGCTGCAACTGGTGGCGGAGGGCAAGTCGATGAAGGAAATCGCGGCCATCCTGAAGATTTCGGTGCGCACGGTGGAATTCCATAAGAACGGAATCATGGAACAGCTCGGCTTCCGCACCACCGCCGAGCTGACGCGATACGCGCTGGATCACGGCATCGCCGTTAAAGAGACGCTGACCGGCGGCAACGCGGGCTGATGAGGTGCAGGCCCACTGGTCCGTGAGTCACCCGGATGGCCTGCACCCGGGTTCACTTCTTCGCCGGACGGTATCCCTGCTGGATCGCCTCCGCTTCCGTCATGTACTTGCCGTGCCTGGTCTTGCCGTAGTACGGATCGCCTTCGCGATGGAAGACCCTGGTCGCGGTGTTGACCCACACCATTCCCGGCGCGGGCGCCGCCTGGCCGGGCGCCGCGGCGCGATTTGCCGATCCCGCCGGCGGCGCGCCGGCCGTCACGAGGGGTGCAATCCGGTCGATCTCGGCTTGCGAGACGCCGGCGCGCGAGAGATCGGAAACGGAAGAGTACGGCCGGCCCGCCACGATCTTCTTCACGGTGGCCCGGCCGACGCCCGGCAGCTTGTAGAGTTCTTTTTCGCTGGCGGTATTCAGGTCGATTTTCGGAGCTTGCGCCGGGGCGGGCGCGGCAGCCGGTTGCGCGAAAGCCGCGGCGGCGGCGAGCAGTGCGAACGCGAGAGTGGCGGCAGTTCTGGGTGTTCGAATCATATGCCCCTCTGGCTTCGCCTCAGGATGTGCTGGAGGGCGATGGTGAGTGCCATCCCTCCCAGCGCCTTCACCGCTTGCGGGTGCTGCGCGTAAAAGCCGCTCACGTGGTCGACTACGGCCGGGTTCCGCGTTTCGGCATGGGCGGCCATCTGCTGCACCTGGTTCGGGTCGATCTGATTGGCCTGCTCCGCAGTGACATTGCCGCCGCCGAGCATTCCCGCCAGCCCGCCAAGCCCCGGCACGGAGGCGAGCGTTTGCGGCCCGCCTATGGCATCCATCAGGCGATTGATCAGTCCAGCCCGCTGGTTCGGGTCGGAGTGGCTGAAGAGCCTGGAGACGATTTCCGGAAATGGCGGCGTCTGGTCCGAGCGCATGGCCTGAGAGAGTCCGCCGGCCACTACATCCTTCGGCGCGGCCTGGGCCACCTGCTGGAAATCCTGATGGGGATCGGCGGGAGCGGCGGCCGTTCCGCCGCCCTGCCCGGCATACCGTTCATAAAGATGAGAGATCGTATCTTTCCAATCCATAACTACTCCGGAATGATCAATTGCTGGCCCGGCCGGATCTCGTTCGGATCCGACAATTGCGAGCGGTTGGCTTCGAAAATCTTCATGAATTCGTTGGGGTTGCCGTAAAATTGCCGGCTGATCTTCGAAAGCGAATCGCCCGGCTGCACCGTGTAAGTTCTGCCGGCCTGGCCGCCGCTCACGCTGGCGCCCGCCGTCTGGGTGCGCGGCGCGGCCTGCTGTGCGGCTGACGCGCCCTGAGCACCGGCAGCGACGGTGATATCGGCGATGAGGTCGGAATAGGATGGATCGACCAGCTTGATCGCGTCCCAGATGCGGTTCTTGGCTTCCTGGGAGGGCGCCTCGGCGCGGAGGAAGAGTTTGTCGCCCTGCATGTTCAGGTTCTGCAGGCGGACCTGATGCTGCGCCATCGCATTTTGCACGGGTTGATATTTTTGCTTCAATTGCTCAAAGCTTTGTGCCATAGCTCTCCTTGCTCGTCGAAGTGGCCGATCAGGAGGGTGCAAACGGCACGCCAGGGGAGGCTTGGGGACAAGTGGCGCAGGCCCATGGCCTGCACACAATCGGTGCGGCGGGATTCGTACGGAACGGGCTCAGTTCTCCGTGGGGGTCTTTTCCACGCGA
Source organism: Bryobacteraceae bacterium (assembly GCA_035293845.1). GTDB lineage: Bacteria > Acidobacteriota > Terriglobia > Bryobacterales > Bryobacteraceae > DATGMB01. The sequence goes on along the minus strand of DATGMB010000223.1, from coordinate 16,148 downwards.
TCGACCACCAGGATTTGAACCTGCCCCTTTTTCGACTCCAGTTGCAGCCCGAGCTGTTCCCGGATTGCTGCAAAGATCCCCGGCCCGGCATCGTCGTCCTGAGCGGCCGCTGGCCCGTCGGCCGTCACTTTCCCGCTGGAATCGGCCCAACGCAGCGTGTAATCGTATTTGCCTTTAAGGCCCGTCGCGTCGGTAACGGGATGGCCGATCTGTCCGGCGAGCTTGGCGGCGATCTGCCCGGCGGTTTCGTTGTGGGCGCGCATCATCGCCTTGCCATTCATCATGATCGTCCCCTTCCAGTCCGCAGGCAGGACGGGGAATCCGTTGCCGTCGAGCTGGGCGGGGCCGCGGCGGGCCGGTGGTCGCGCGGGCTCGCCCGCGCTGGCCGGCGGGTCCGGCGCGGCGTCCTTCAGCTTCGGTCCGCCCTTCGCCACCACCAGCTCGTACGTTTCCATCGGCCGCGCCTCCCAGTGGACCTTCAGGCCGAAGCGCTCCGCGAGCAGGTTCTGCAGCATCAGGCGGAACTGCTCCCTGGTGGTGTCCGGCGGCATTTTGGCCTGGATATTGAATATCGCCCGGTTCAGGTCCGGCGGCGCGGAGAGCCGGTAATGCTCGATGCCGTACGCCATCGTGATGAGATTCGGGATGCTGTAGTCTTCCGCAGTGAAGCGGCCGGGATCCTGGTTGCCCGGCTGGCCGGGCACGCCGGTGCTCCTGGGGCTGAATACCCGGTTGGGTTCCGGCGGAGGGGCGGCCTTCACCGAGGCGACCTCGAATGCCGGGCCGGCATCGGCAGGTTGAGCGGGGGATTGAGCGTAGGAGATGGCGCAGAGGAGAACCGTCCCGGTGAGGCCGAGGATCGTTCGCATGTTATGTATTGTGACGCCAGCCGGCGCCCCGATGCGACACGAATTCCGTCTGCGGCGGCGCGTGCGATTCGTCACGCCTGTTAACCGATCGGAGTATTACCCGATGCCGGCGGTCCGCTAAGCTGGATAGAGGAGGAGTGAGAGTGAAGTCACTGTTGACGTCACTGGTGTTTGTCGCAGCTTCTGCCTACGGGCAGATTTCGATCGGGATACAAATCGGTCCGCCGCCACCGCCGCGCGTGGTCCAGGTTCTGCCCGCCCGCCCCGGCCCGGACTACGTTTGGGTGGAGGGCTACTGGTATCCAGTGGGAAATCACTACAAGTGGCACGCCGGTTATTGGACGCTGCCGGTTTATGGCGGCGCGCGGTGGGTTGCTCCGCGTTATGAGGGCGGCCGGTACTTCGCGGGTTACTGGGATGGCGACCACGGACGGCGCGAGCACGACCACCGCTGGGACCGCGACCGCGACCGCGATTGGCGCGAACATGATCGCGACCACGACCGCGACCGCGACCGCGGTCGCGATCACGACCGGCACTGAAGGCTCAGGTGGCAGATGCATCTTCCACCTCGCCTGGCAAGTGATTGATTCTACAAGGCGAGTTTTGGGCAAGTGGATCATCGAGATCCACTTGCCCGCCGAACCCCCCCGCTTGGCGTAGAATCAGGCCGATCCTTTTTGCCCGATTTGCCCGAAATCGGAGATGCGCCCGCTCCTGCTCCTTTCGCGGATCTCTGTTTTGCTCACGGCCCAGCAGGTAACCAGACAGCCAACCGCCCGCCGGCAACCCGCGGACCCGAATCGTCCGCAGCTGCAAGCCCAGCCTACTGACCCGGCCGGCCTCTGCACTATTGAGGGGCAGGTGGTCGACACCGAAAGCGGCGCGCCCATCCGCAAGGCCAATCCCGGTCGGAAGGCGGCACTAGCAATGGGCCACCGCCCAGCTAGAACGCGGCCGCCAAGAAACCCAATCCCGCCAGGCTTCAATGAGGCCGCAGCCGATCGGCTGCGGAAACCCGGAGACGCTGATGCTCGAAATGTTCACCGTCTGGCTTCAATGAGGCCGCAGCCGATCGGCTGCGGAAACCAGGTGAGCGACGCGCGACTTCCCTCCGAACCAGGGGCTTCAATGAGGCCGCAGCCGATCGGCTGCGGAAACGGCCGCCAGTTTTCTGGGGATTTCCCGCAAGCACCTCGCTTCAATGAGGCCGCAGCCGATCGGCTGCGGAAACGGTTCAAATCCACCCCCCGCAACCAACCAAATCAGCTTCAATGAGGCCGCAGCCGATCGGCTGCGGAAACGATCCGGATCGACGGACCAGTGAAGGAGGGGAAGTGCTTCAATGAGGCCGCAGCCGATCGGCTGCGGAAACCATCTCCTGTCGCGACGGTCAGGAGAGCAGTCATCCCGCTTCAATGAGGCCGCAGCCGATCGGCTGCGGAAACCCGCGAACCACAGGCGCCCATAGTCCGGGTAGTGCTGGCTTCAATGAGGCCGCAGCCGATCGGCTGCGGAAACCTGAATCGGCTGACAGAGGAGCAGGCCGCCATCCGGCTTCAATGAGGCCGCAGCCGATCGGCTGCGGAAACCGAGCAGGCGCGGCGGATGGGGGTCGTGATCACGGAGGCTTCAATGAGGCCGCAGCCGATCGGCTGCGGAAACATGGATGGCCGGGCGGCACGGCCGCATAACCGCACGCTTCAATGAGGCCGCAGCCGATCGGCTGCGGAAACCGGGGGCCACTCCCAACTCAGCAGACCAATCCTGCCGCGCTTCAATGAGGCCGCAGCCGATCGGCTGCGGAAACGGTGGGATCGCGCGAGCTGTTCCAGCGTACAGCGCCGCTTCAATGAGGCCGCAGCCGATCGGCTGCGGAAACTTTCAGGTACAGCCCTGGTGAAGGGTGGTTGACGTCGCTTCAATGAGGCCGCAGCCGATCGGCTGCGGAAACGGCCGAGCCGCACCGAACTGCCACACTCCCACGTCAGCTTCAATGAGGCCGCAGCCGATCGGCTGCGGAAACCTGAACGTGCCGTGGGGTGGGCCGCCGCTCGTTTCCGCTTCAATGAGGCCGCAGCCGATCGGCTGCGGAAACCGCTCGGCCGCCGCGAGAGCTACACGCGCGAACAGGTGCTTCAATGAGGCCGCAGCCGATCGGCTGCGGAAACGAACGTTACCAGTAACGGAACCGGCGCGGCCTTTCAGGCTTCAATGAGGCCGCAGCCGATCGGCTGCGGAAACGCAACGGAGCGCCCACAATGGGCGCGTCGGGCAGGGTGGCTTCAATGAGGCCGCAGCCGATCGGCTGCGGAAACGGTGGTAACCTGCCACGGCGGGCCTTTTGGCCGTAGCTTCAATGAGGCCGCAGCCGATCGGCTGCGGAAACGGGGATGCGCAGCTCCTCCGCGATGTCCTCCGTGTCGCTTCAATGAGGCCGCAGCCGATCGGCTGCGGAAACTTCGCCGTCAAGGTTCACAGCTTCCTCTATGCCGCCGGCTTCAATGAGGCCGCAGCCGATCGGCTGCGGAAACTTCTCGACCCGGACGGGACCAATCGCGAGGTACATATGCTTCAATGAGGCCGCAGCCGATCGGCTGCGGAAACATATCCGCCCAACTTCTGCACGTAGCCCGCCCGGTTGGCTTCAATGAGGCCGCAGCCGATCGGCTGCGGAAACGCCAGTAGTGAGCGCGGACTGAGTGGGGTCGACAAGCTTCAATGAGGCCGCAGCCGATCGGCTGCGGAAACGATGAAGCCCACGCCGAACTCCGATCCGCCAAGGAGGCTTCAATGAGGCCGCAGCCGATCGGCTGCGGAAACGATCCGCACGTATCGGGTGCTGGGCGCGTACGTCGAGCTTCAATGAGGCCGCAGCCGATCGGCTGCGGAAACCCGCCCGGCGGACTCCGTGGAGCTGCGCCTCGGTATGCTTCAATGAGGCCGCAGCCGATCGGCTGCGGAAACTCCAGATTGTGGTTGAAGCCGGGCGCGGGGAACAGGGCTTCAATGAGGCCGCAGCCGATCGGCTGCGGAAACCGGGACGGCCAGCACTTTGGTCACGTCCGGGATTTTGCTTCAATGAGGCCGCAGCCGATCGGCTGCGGAAACGGGTGTCGTCGGCGCGCAAGACGTCCTGCACTTCTGCTTCAATGAGGCCGCAGCCGATCGGCTGCGGAAACCAAACAAAAGACGGACCTGGCGAGCGCCGCTATCAAGCTTCAATGAGGCCGCAGCCGATCGGCTGCGGAAACCCCAGGTTGAGCCGCGCGCAAGTCTTCAGGAAGACCTGCTTCAATGAGGCCGCAGCCGATCGGCTGCGGAAACGCTCAAGCCGATCGCCGAAGAGACGGGCGGTTACTGGGCTTCAATGAGGCCGCAGCCGATCGGCTGCGGAAACGTAATTGCCGCCCGAGGCCTTCCGCTGATTCCACCAGGCTTCAATGAGGCCGCAGCCGATCGGCTGCGGAAACGAAGCTAAAGCCTGAAGTCACCGCGCGCGACAACCAGCTTCAATGAGGCCGCAGCCGATCGGCTGCGGAAACGCCGCGATGCCCGCCGTACGCCACAAACGGCGCTATACCGCTTCAATGAGGCCGCAGCCGATCGGCTGCGGAAACATATCCATCCTGTTTGCTCTGGGCGAGGCTTACTACGCTTCAATGAGGCCGCAGCCGATCGGCTGCGGAAACAGCCCTACCGCTATCCTATTCAATTTTCAAGGATCTTGTCCGCACTTTGCGAGCGGTCCCGTTCCGGGACCCTCGAATTCCTCGCCGCTTCTTCGATCGACTCTGCAAGTACAAGCATACACGAAGTTTGCGAGCTGCGAGCGCTCCCCGCATTTCCCTCACCGCGCCACCGCTCGCAAGACTCATCGTGCAATGAAAACAGGGTACACCCCAATCTCGCCGTTCCACAACGCTACCGATCCGCCCGCCCGCACGAAGGTCCCCCGTGGTCACCATCCCGCCGTTCACGGCGGTCCGCACCGCGGAATCCACGATCAGCGGACGGCACCATCACGTCCAGCGCCAGCGCCGGCCTGCGGAAGCGCGGCTGGCGAAACGAGCCCGCGTACCCGCAGTCCGGCTACGGATTCTGGGGCGTGACGGTGGCGATGATGCGCGCCGATCCTACCCGCGCCGCTTCCTTCCGCGCGATTTCGGCGCGGCTGCGCAAGGCGGCGAGCTTCTGAGGCTCGTCCATGCGGTTGCGCGCGTAGAGCGCGGACTCCGCCTCGAGCGCATCGGCGACAGCGTTGCCGAAAGTCGCACGCGACACTTCGGCGCGGTCGCCGGCCAGGATCTCCTCCGCCTTGGCGAGGTTCTGCGGCGCGCCGACGCCGCGGCACACGGCCATTAGCACCGCCTGCTGCACCGTGAGGACCTCGGCCGCCTCGGCGTCTTCCGGCGATAATTCCATTCCTCCCGCGATCTGCTTGAGCTGCGGAGGCTGCGCCGCGCCGCCTTTGGGGAGCGGGAACGCGACCGGCAGCGGCCCGAGCGGGATGTCCTTCAATTTCTCGCTATTCTGCGCGAAACGCATGGCCCACTGGCTGGCGATGGTCCGGTAGTCCGCGGCCTTCGTGCGGAAGGCGGCTGCCTTGGCCTTGTTGACGTGCGCCCCGGCGGCATACTGGTCCGCGAGCTCCATGTAGCCATTGGCCATGCCCGAGGTCAGCACGAGATACCAGGGGACCGCGAGCGCGGTGTATTGGTTGGGAGCATCCAGAAGGTGCTCCAGGTGATCGGCGGTTTTGGCGTAGTCGCCATTGGCATAGGTCTCCCGGGCGGCAGACCAATAATAGCTCGCACGCTGCGCCGATGCGCTGGGCGCGGGCTTGGAACAGGCTGTCATCCCGCAGGCGGCTGCGAGAATGGATATCGTGAGAACGCGAGCCGAAAACACAGACATGGGAGCGCCTCCGTCCTGTAGATAACATCACCCGGACAACCGGACAAGATGTAAGTTACAGGGATAGGTACCGAGGATAGCTAACCTTGGGCATGTTACTGGCGCTAACCGGCCGGCCGCCGGCCTGCCGTCCCAGGCTCGCGGCGCTGCCGCCGCCCGGCGCGGGGCATATGATGGATGGGTGCTGCACTGGAGCCGATCGGGAATGGCGCGGGGCGTCCTCCTGTTGCCGGCGCTGGCGGTTTTTGCCGCTTACCCGGACGGCGAAGCGCCGTTGCACCTCACGCTGCGCAGCCGCGTTGAGATCGACCGGGCCGGCGGGGAGTGGCGCGCGGCAACCGCCGACGAGCCGTTCTCGCCCTCATCGAGCGCCCTCATCCTCTGCGATTTATGGGACCACCACTGGTGCCAGGGAGCGGCCGAACGCGTCGAGATTCTGGCGGGCAGGATCGCCCCGGTCGTCCATCTCGCGCGGTCCCGGGGATTTCTCATCATCCACGCGCCTTCGGAAACGATGGCGTATTATAAGGATGCGCCGCAGCGACGGAGCATCCTCGCGATTCCACCCGCCGCGCCTCCGGTTCCGCGCGAGATCGCCGCCCCGGGCCTGCCCATCGACGATTCCGATGGCGGCTGCGACACCCCGGACAATCCGCTCCCGGTCAACTATCGCAATTGGACCAGAGAAAACGCCGCGATCCAAATTCGGCCGGGCGACCTGATCTCGGACAGCGGACGCGAGATTTATTCGGCGGTGCGGTCCCGCGGCATCCGGACGCTGTTTTACGCCGGCGTTCACGCGAATCTGTGCATCCTGAACCGCTCGTTTGCGATCCGGCAGATGACGAAGTGGGGCGAGCGGTGCATTCTGATTCGCGATTTGACCGACGCCATGTACAATCCCGCGCGGCGCCCGTTCGTGAGCCACCAGCGCGGAACGGAGCTCGTGATCGAATACATCGAGAAATACTGGGCGCCCACGGTCACATCGGATCAAATCGTCCGCGCGCTGAGGGGACACTAAGGGAAAGGCTATGCGATCGAACAGGCGGATATTTCTACTCAATGCGGCGGGCGCGATGGCGGCCCACGCGGCGGCGCCGGCGGACCAGGTGGTTCTCGGGGTGATCGGAAGCGGCAGCCGCGGGACGTTCGTGATGACGGTGTTCCAGAAGGACCCGGCCGTCCGCATCGGCGCGATTTGCGACGTGTACGAGCCGAACCTGGAGAAGGCCATTTCGACCGCGTCGCGCATTCCCGGCTCCAAGCCGAAAGCGTACCGGAATTACAACGATCTGCTGGCCGATCCAGACATCGATGCGGTGCTGATCGCCACGCCGGAACACTGGCATGCGCGGATGGTGTTGGACGCGCTGGCCGCGGGCAAGGACATCTACGTGGAAAAGCCGCTGTGCCATACGCCGGAGGAGGGCGTCCGGCTGGTCGAGGCGGAGCGCCAGACCAGGAGCATCGTGCAGGTCGGAATGCAGCGCCGCAGCTACGATCTGTATCAGCGGGGCAGGGAACTGGTGGCGGCGCGACAATTGGGCGCGGTGCGGATGGTCCGCGCGTGGTGGCTCAACAACTACCTGGGCGGCGGCGTCGCGCAGAAGCTCGATGGGCCGCTCGATTGGGAACAGTGGCAGGGCCCCGCGCCGCGGCGTCCGTTCGACGCGAATCGCTTCCGGCAGTGGCGGTTCTATTCGGATTACGCCGGCGGCATCGTCGCGGATCAGGGCGCTCATGTGTTCGACGGCATCCACATGCTGATGGGCGCGGGCCTGCCCGCCGCGGTCAACGCCTCGGCGGGAAAGCCGCACAAGCCGGGCGTGGATCAGCCGGAATCCGTGGTGGCGATTGCCGAGTATCCCGAGGATTTTATCGCCGTTTTTTCCATTAATTACGCGGCGATGCAGTACCAACTGCGCAACGATCAGTTGAACCAGTTGGACGGCAGCCAGGCACGGATGGATATCGGGCGCGAAGAGCTCAAGGTGTACGCCAAAGGCAGCGAGGACGCGCCTTCGATGCAGTTCCAATCGGAGCGCGGCTTCGGCTACGCCACCGATCTGCACGTGCAGAACTTCCTCGATTGCGTGCGCACCCGCAAGACTCCCACCGCGCCGATGCGCGTGGCGTTTCAGGCTGCGCTGGTGGTGCAGATGGCAAATCTCTCGTTGAAACAGGGCCGCCGCCTGCGGTGGAACGCGGCGGCGGCGAAGGTCGAGGGTTAAAGCGCGGCTCCTACCGGGCCTGCTGCGGCCCGGCGGGCGGCACGGCTACCTGATCGCGGGTGACGGAAACGCCGTGCGCGCGCGTCCTGCCGTTCTCCAGCAGCGATTTCAGCCGCACCAGATCGGCATCCATTTCGCTCTTCGGGTCGGCGCCGAACAGCCAGGCGGCTGCGTGTCCGAACAGGCCCGCGGGCGGACAGTACGACATGCGGATCTGAATCCGCGTGCGGCCGTCGGGCTCGGCATCGAACCGCACGACGCCGGCGGTGCGCACCAAAGATCCGGGCACGCTCGTCCAGGCCAGCAGCCGGTTGGTCTGCTGCTCCGTGATTTCGGCGTCCCAGGGAATGGAGATGCCGGCGGGACCGGCCGCCACCCAGTGCGACCGGCGATCGCTCAAGCGGCGGACTTCCTTGAGATGCGTCATGAATCTCGGGAAATTCTCGAGGTTCGCCCAGAAGGAATAGACCACCTCCAGAGGGGCGTCGATGTGAATGGTCTTTTCGAAATGGACCGTGCCCGGGCCGTCCGCGGTCCCGAGAATCTGCCCGAAAGGCCGGTTGGCAATCGCCCGCGCCAGAAACAGGATGCCGGAGGCGGTCGCGATCCAGCGGGCGGGGCCGCTGGCGCGGGCGCTGCCGGCGAGCATCGCGGCGCCTAACGTCGCCGATCCCACTCGCAGGGCGGGTGTCCAGCTCTGTTGCGCGAGCTCCGAGCGCTGGCGCCGCGGCGCGCCGCCCTGCAGGCTGGGAGTCTCGCTGGCGTCGGCGTGCAGCTCGAGCCGGTTGACGACCTCGCGCACGCCGGGGACATGGCGGACGCACTTCAACAGATCATCGGCTTCGTGCCGGAGCACCGGGCCTTCGAGCACAATTCGCCCGTTCCCCTCGGACCGCACCCAGATCGCATGGGGATGGCTGGTCGCACGGCCGATCGCACTTCTTACACGCTCCAAAAGCACCGGCGCGCCGTTCTCGCTTTTCCTCCACAGAGACGAAACCGAGGCGCCGAATCCGCGGGAACGGTTCTGGACGTCGCGCCCGGCCTTCTCGAACTCGTTGGTCACATCATGCCAGCCGGCGACGACACGGTCGCGAACGGCGGCACGGCGGCGTCTTCCGCGGTCCCGATCGGCAAAATACATGGCCCCGGCGCCGGCCAGACAGGCGATGGCGTATTTCTTCATAGCTGCTCCGACACGGTAGCAGCGTGCAAGAAGGTGGCCAATGGATCGGGTAAAGCTAAGCCGACGTCGCAGCCGGGAAGAAAGCCGGCAGGCTGAATGCGGTCAGGAACTGCTTCGCGTGATACGCCGGGTATCGGGCGAGGATGTACTGCTCCGCAGCTTTGGCATTTCCGGTCTTGAGGGCCTCGGAAAAATCGTTCAAATAAGCGCGGGTCTGCGAGATGAGAGACAGGTCCCCAGCTTCGCCGTGACCGGGATAAATCGTCGAGATGCGGCCGCTGGCAAACGCTTCGAGCTCATCGAGACGCTCCAGCCAGCTCTTGATGTGCCGTTCGGCGAGATAGAGGTGTGCGCCATGGTACACCAGGTCCGCGGAAAGAAGCGCCTGCAGGGCCGGGATATGAAGCGAAGCGATATGCTTGCTCTCGCATTCGCCGAATTCGATGACGGGCAGTTCGTGCCCACCGACTCTCAGCGCTGGTTCATCCAGCGGCTCGGGAATGACCAGCCGGTGAGGCCCTTGCGCGCCCAGCTTGTCCCTCAGCAGGGAAAAGATACCCGGTCCGTCCTGCCGGATGTCCTCTGCCACTTTTGCGGTGCTCAAAACGCGAACGGCCGGAAACTGTTCCGTGATGGCGTCGAGGCCCATGAAGTGGTCCGGATGAGCATGGGAGATCATCACCGCCTGGAGCCTCTTGCCGGAGTTTGCGATTCGGTTGGCGAGTTCGGCGGCTTCCGCGCGAAGCATGAACACGTCGAACAGAATGGCGTCGGAAGCGCCGCTGATCAGGTACGAATTCGACCACGCCCCGGCCTCACTCGAGGTGAACCGTTGAATGGTGAGTGTTTCAATCGGCATTCTTTTCTCCCCCGTCTGGCGCCGCCGGGATGCTCCGTTGCGCGCCGTCCGTCTCAATCCACCACGAGCCGCCGGTCCGGAAAGCCGCCGCGACATCGAAGGTGTTCTCCAGAAAGTGATATTTGACGATCAGGCCGTCTCGTAGCTCGAAATAAATCGAGCAGGAGATATCGGCGGTGCGCCCGGTCGAGCGGGAGCGCAGGCGGAACGATCCGAATGCGGCCGCTTTATTGCCTTGCGAGATCACTTCGCGCGCCTCGAAAGCGGTCACTTCGAGATTGCGATGCATGTGATCGAGGAAGTTTCTGACCGCCTCCTTTCCCCGATGGAGACCCAGCCAGGGAAGGGCGTCGCGGCACTCCGCCGAGATGGGCGGCAGCCCATTCGCGGAAGGCTCGACCGTTCCGTTCACCAGATACTCGACTTCGGGATCGAAGAAGCGATCGACCGCCGAGGTATCTCTGCGGATTACGGCATCCAGATACGCACGAATGAGCTCCGAGCTGGACTTCGCCGGTGCGTTCACGATAGCCTCCTGATCCCGTTCACACCGATTTCCCTGCGGCCGCAGGCGTCCACGCGGTTCCCTCCGCGGGCGGTGTGACGGTCGCCCAGCGTTCCGCGATCCTGCTACCTTCAAACCGCCACATGACAAAGCCGTGGAACTGCATCTTCCGGCCCGAGCTTGCGTCGGTCCACCGCCAGATGTTGCGGCAGACGACCTTGTCGCCTTCGGCAACCATGTCCTCAATGGTGATGGCGAGATCGGGCATCGATTGATACATGGCAAGCATCATCTTTTCGTCGCCCTCGACGCCGGTGGGCTTGCCGCCCGGCCCGTCGTGATCGTAGAAATCGGGAGTCATATTCTGGCGGATGACCGCAGCGTTTCGTTTGTTCACGAAGTCTTCAAAATGATTGGCTACGAATTGCTTCATTTGTTGGGGTGTAAGAGTGGTTGGCATGATCGCCTTTCGAACCTCCTTGCTGGCTCAGAGGAATTCTCGCATCGGAAATTCGACCGGGCAATGACAAAGTGCGCGCAGTTTCTGCCACCGTGGGTTTGGCCTTGACCCGTACGCGTTCCGAAGGCAAGCTGTAACGGCTGGAGGACACCGGCCGTCGAGTGGAGGGCGTTGCCGCCGCCGTCGGTTTCGGACGGCGAGCGCCAGGCGTCACGCGTTTCTGCGCGTGCTGGACATCAGTGCGGCCGGTTATTGTGCGCGAGTCCGGGCAGGGCGGCGGGTATTCAGCCGGCGATAAGCTGGCGGAGAGAGAGGGATTCGAACCCTCGATAGAGTTTCCCCTATACACGCTTTCCAAGCGTGCGCCTTCAACCACTCGGCCATCTCTCCGACGGAACGCTGCGGCTGTTTTTTCAGAATAGCATGCGCTTCGGCTAACGCTCCAGCACGCGGAAGCTCAGCCGGCTGCCGTCGCGGCCTCCGGTGTAAACCCGCTCGGTCGCCTTCACGAAATCCGACGACAGCGCTTTCGGAATTTCCATGAACTTCTGCGGATTGCGGTCCGTCAGCGGGAACCAGGAGCTCTGCACCTGCACCATGATGCGGTGGCCGGGGCGGAAGGTGTGCGCGATATCCGGCAACTGGAACGCGATGCGGTCGGGCACGTTGGGCTCGAACGGTACGGGTTTCTCGAAGCTCTTGCGGAATTTGCCGCGGAAGGGCTCGCCGCGGATGAGCTGCTGGTAGCCGCCCATTGGCGTCGCGCCGGGCGCTGCCACGTTGGGGCCGCGTCCGCCGGCCGGCGCGGGCTCGGCGTTGTAATCGGGCGCGTCGTTCGGGTAGACGTCGATGAGCTTGACGTCGAAATCCGAATCGGTGCCGCTGGTTGAAACCTTGAGGTCCACGGAGATCGGCCCGACGATCGTCACGTCATGGTCGAGCACCTCGCTTTTGTACACGAGCACGTCCGGACGGGTCGCGGCGAAGCGCTGGTCTTCCGTCATGTAGGTGTTCAGCACGCCGAGCTGGACGCGGCCGACGTACGGGACGGGGCGGTTGGGGTCGGAGAGATATTCGTCATAGTGGGACTCCTCCGGCTGCCGCCAGGAAAGCGCGCCTTTGGCATCGAGGTAGACCGTCGATGCGGTGGTCTCGGCCGGCGGCCACCGGTCGAATTTGCGCCACTGGTTCACGCCCGTCTGGAATACCCACGCTTTGGGGAATTTGCCGTCGCCGCGGCCCTTGAGGAAGTACAAAAAGAACGGAAATTCGATGTTTTGACGGTAATATTCCGCGGTATTCGAGCCAAAATTGACGTTGCCCAGGCGGTCGCCCGTGCCGCGCGAGAAGCCGCCATGGTTCCACGGCCCCATCACCAGCATGTCGACGGCGGGCGGCGTGTTGCGCTCCATGAAATCGTGCTGGCGAAGCAGGCCCTGCGGATCTTCGGTGTCGTACCAGCCGCCGACCAGCATTACGGCCGGCTTGATGCCTTTCAGGTACTTCCAGATGGCGCGGCTCTGCCAGACTTCATCGTAGGTAGTGTGGTCGACGTTCAGGTTCCAGAACGGCTGCTTGCGCTGGAAGTACTTCTCGTCAGCGTTGGCCAGCGAGCCGAGCTGCAGGTAAAAATCGTACCCGTCCGGCGTGCCGAAATCGAAGCGCGTCGCGGGCTTGGGTGGCTCCGGGCCGCCTTCGCGGTCGTGGAATCCCATGTAGAAGCTGAAGCGGTGCGCCAGCATGAAGGCGCCGTTGTGGTAGGAATCGTCGCCCATGTAGTAATCGGTCACGGGCGCCTGCGGTGACACCGCGACCAGCGCAGGGTGGGCGTCGATCATGCCGGCGGTCGCGTAAAATCCGGGCTGCGAAATGCCCCACATCCCGACCTTGCCCGTATTGCCGGGCAGATGGTGGATGAGCCACTCGATGGTGTCGTAGGTGTCGGAATTCTCGTCGATGTCCTTGGGTCCCTTGTGCGGATTATGCGGGCGGATCAGCACGTACTTGCCCTCGCTCATGTACCGGCCGCGGATGTCCTGATAGACAAAGATGAATTTCTCGCGCGCGAACAGCTCGGAAGGGCCCAGATTGGCGCGGTACTGGTCGATGCCGTAAGGCGGCACGCCGTAGCCGGTGCGCTGCATCATGATCGGGTACGAGCGGCCGTCGGTGAACACGTCTTTGGGGATGTAGACCGAGGTGAACAGCCGGACGCCATCGCGCATCGGCACCATGTATTCGAATTTGGTGTAGTTGGCGCGGACGTCGGCGGCGGTGTAGGTTGCCGCGGATGGCGCGCCCCCGCCCGCCGCGCCGGAGCGGCCGCCGGTGCGCGGCTGCTGCGCCACCAGGCTGAGGACACACGCGAAGAGGCAAAGCGAGAGCGCGGTACGCATGGCGAATCATTGTATCGCGCGGCGGAATGAGCCTTAGAACGGAAACGTGAGCGTCATTTTCGACGGCACCGGCCGCCCGTTCGCAATCGCGGGCCGGAAACGCCACTGCCGCGCCGCGTTCAGCGCGGCGAGCCGGATATACGGGCCGTTGAAGCTCGGTTCGCCGGTCGAGCTTTCGACCTGCGCGTCATCGACGGAGCCCGAAGGGCCGATCGAGACCAGCACCGAAACGGTCACCTTACCCGTGGCAGCGCGGAGTTCTCTCAGCACCTCCGGGCGAAGCTCGGGGCTCGCGCGGCGGATCGGGACGGCTTCGAGGCGGCCGGTCCGCTCGATTTGTGCGGCGCGGGCGGGCCGCACCTCGGCGCGGGTGTCCTGGCGGGTGGCGCGCGCGAGGGTTACGGTGGCGCGGGGCGGCTCCTCATCGCGAGCGTCCTCCGCATCTGCAAGCTGGGGCGCGGTTCGCGAGGCGCTGCCCGGCTGCGGCATCGCCGGCGGCGCCGGCGCTAAGGGATCCGTCACCGCGCCGGGCGGGTCCAAGGCCAACATCTGCAGCGATTCGGCCTGGCTTTTCCCGCTGACGTCCAGCACTTCGAGGCGAACCTCGGTGTCGACTCCCGGAAGCGGGTGATAGACGACCCTTCCTTCGCGCAACTGCGCCGGCCGCAGGGCGAGGATGCGGGTGGCCGTGCCATTGCGGATGGTGAGAGTGCCGGCGCGAGCCTGGCGGATGGCGTCCGCGTCGTGATTCCACGAGATGTCGAGTTCCCCCGGCGCTTGTGACACCCGCAGCGCCACCGGCTGCGCCGCGCTGTTGGTATGCGCCGGCCTCTCCGCGGGCGCGGCAGGGGTCCAGTGGAACGGAAGCCAGCGCCAGGCTACTGCCCCACAGCCCGCCAGCAGCAGGAGCGCCAGGATGGTCCAGCGGCCGCCGTGCCGGCGCTTCGGCCGGGCGGCCGGCTGCGGACGCGGTGGCGGCGGGGGCGGAGGCGCGAGGTCCAGCAACCAGCCCTTGCGGAGCACGTATTCGTCCCACGCGAACTCCCCCAGCACCAGCTCGGGCGCGCCGGCCTCGGCACGGACCACGAACAGCGTCGCCGGCCACGGCCGCTGCACGAGGGTGCGCAGCACCAGCACGATGCCTTCCGCGATGCCGGCGGCACGTAGCGCGTTTCGGTCCTGCTCTTCGACCGTGGCCCAGCCGCCCGGCTGCGCGCGGAAGATGCCGATAGCATCCACCGCCGCGGGCCCTTCGGCGCAGCGTTCCAGCGTGATGGCGTCCGCGCCGTAACGCCCGCAGAGCACACCGCTGCGCGGCGCATCCGGGCGGGCCAGCAGTCCGGCGACTTCGCGAATCAGAGGATACCGCACGGTGACCGCGACCGAACGGCCATCGCGCTGCGCTTCGAGCACGATGGACTCGGTATCCGGCGCCACCGGGGATGGGGGTTCTGCCGTGCTCACGCCGCTACTATAAGCCGCCCGAGCGCGCGATGACAATGTACACCTTCGGGTGGTTGCCGACGTTCGGCGGGAATCCGTGTGCGATCGTGCTCTGTTGCGAAAAGAAGTGTCGGCAAACGCCCAGGGCATCCGGAGGGAGCGGCTTCGGTGCGGCGCGGTACAATCCGGCTGTGCGACGTTTTCTTCCCCTTCCACTGGCGGCGATCGCCCTGTTGCTGAATGCCCAGACCGCTAGGAAATTCGCGCTGACGATCGACAACATCATGCGCGGCCCGAATCTCGTCGGCTACGAGCCGGCGCAGGTGCGCTGGTCCGGCGACAGCCGGCAGATCTATTTCGAATGGAAACAGGCCTCGCAGAAAGAGGACGAGCCGATGGATACGTATGCCGTCAACCGCGACGGCACGGGCCTCCACAAGCTCTCCGAGGAAGAGGCGAAAGCCGCGCCTCCGGCGGCCGGCGATGTTTCGCCCGACCGCGGCCGCATCGTGTATGCGCGCCAGGGCGATGTTTTCCTGTACGACAATACCAGCGGCCAGACGCGGCAGCTCACGCGCACAACGGAAGTGGAGTCGAACCCGCGTTTTCTGCGGGACGGCAAGCGTATCGCCCTCACGCGGGGGAATAACCTTTACGTGCTGTCGCTCGAAGACGGCTCGCTCGTGCAGATGACCGACATTCGGAGCGAAGGCGCGCCAGCGGCCGGGGCGCCGGCGGGAGGAGGCCGGGGCGGCCGCGGCGGCGCGCCATCGCCCACCGGACAGGCGCAGCCCGGCACGCCCAGCCAGGAATTCCTGAAGAAGGAAGAGAAGGAACTGCTGGAGGTAATTCGCGAGCGCGCCGCCCGTCGCGAAGAGGAGGAGGCCCGGCGCAAGAAGGAAAACCCGCGCCAGCCGTTCACGCTGGCCGCCCGCGAATCCGTCGCCTCCCTGGAGCTTTCGCCGGATGAAACATTCGTCACGGCCGCCGTCACGGATGCGCCCGCCAACGCCAAGAACACCATCGTGCCGAATTACGTCACGGAATCCGCCTATACGGAGGACATTCCGGGACGCAGCAACGTCGGCGACGCGCAGCCTCGCGTGAGGCTGGCGATCATCGACGTGGCCACCGGAGAGGAGCATATTCTCATCGAAGGATGAGCCTGAACCGAAGGCAGGTGGCCGGCAGCGGGAAGCTCCTTTCGGTTTTGGTTTTTGGTTTTGGATTTTGAGAGGGAGGACCAGCTGTCGGCGCGGTGGGAATGTGGGAATCGCGA
>DATGMB010000222.1:0-43624 GCA_035293845.1 Bryobacteraceae bacterium | reverse complement strand
TAATCCCGGGCGTGGCCGGCCTGGCCGAACTCGGTCATGCGCTGCGCCACCACCTTCTTCATCGCGTCGCGGGCCGGCTTCATGTAGTCGCGCGGGTCGAACTTCTCGGGCGACTCCATCAGCACCTTGCGGATCGCGCCGGTGATCGCCAGGCGATTATCGGTGTCCACGTTGATCTTGCGCACGCCGTTGCGAATGCCGAGCTGGATCTCCTCGACCGGCACGCCCCAGGTCGGCTTCAGCTTGCCGCCGTACTGGTTGATGATGTCCTGCAGTTCCTTGGGCACGCTCGAAGAACCGTGCATCACCAGGTGAACATTGGGCAGCCGCTTGTGGATCTCGATGAGCCGCTCCATCTTGAGCGTCTCGCCGGTGGGCTTCTTGTTGAACTTGTAGGCGCCGTGGCTGGTGCCGATCGCGATGGCCAGCGCATCCACGCCGGTCAGCTTGACGAACTCCTCGGCCTGCGCCGGGTCGGTGAGATGGCTCAGGCCGTCGCCGCCCATGCCGTGGCCGTCTTCGATGCCGCCCAGGCAGCCGATCTCGCCTTCCACCGTGACGCCCTTGGCGTGCGCCATTTCGACCACTTCGCGCGTCACCTGCACGTTGTATTCGAACGTGGAAGGCGTCTTGCCGTCCGGCATCAGCGAGCCGTCCATCATCACGCTGGTGAAGCCCATCTCGATGGCGCTCTTGCAGGTCTCGGGGCTGTTGCCGTGATCGAGGTGCAGCACCGTCGGAATCTCCGGATAGAGCTCCGTGGCGGCGAGCATCAGGTGATACAGAAAGCGGTCCTGCGAATAGGAGCGCGCGCCGCGGCTGGCCTGGATGATCACCGGCGACTGCGTTTCGCGCGCCGCCTCCATGATCGCCTGGATCTGCTCCATATTATTCACGTTGAACGCGCCGACGCCATAGCCGCCCTTGGCGGCCTCGTCGAGCAACTGGCGCATGGACACGAGTGGCATATTGTGAATTCTCCTTGAATCCGATGAGCGGACGGGGCTTGCGGAAACCGCACGGTAACACGATTGCGCGAGCACCGGCAATCGCGTGCGATAATACGCCGCATGAACCGAGCTCCGCGTACGATCCTGCTCCTGCTCCCCTGGTGCCTGCCGATCTGCCTGATGGCCCAGCGCGGCCCCGGCGGTTTCGGCGGCCCCGGCGCCCAGCTCGATCTCGAAGGCAAATACGCCGAAGCCCGCCAGGCGTTCCAGAAAGCGATCGACGAGGCCGCAACCCCCGCCGCCAAAGCACAGGCCGAGCGCAATATGGCGATGTCCTGGGCCTTCGAAGGCAATTGCAAGAAGACCGCCGAATACGAGGATAAGGTCATCGAATACTGGAAGACGCAGGAAGCGGCGCAGCCCGGCAACGCCTTCTATCAGGAAGGTGAAATGGCCGATGAAGCCGCGCGCGTCTGCATCGACGCCGGCGATCTCGATACCGCGGCCGCCGAATACAAGAAGGGCCACGACCTCGGCCTCAAAGAGCCTAACATCCCCTCCGGCCGCAAGGATCTCTGGGAATACCGCTACCAGCACGCGCTCGCCCGGCTCGCCGCCCGCCGGGGCAACAAGGCCGAGGCGCAGCGCTACATCGAGCAGGCCAAAGCCACGCTCGACAAGATGCAGACCGACGATCCCAACCTTTACCGTCAGCAAATCGGCTTCTTTCCCTACCTCACCGGCTACGTCGCGTTCTACACCGGCGATTACCGGACGGCGCTCGCCGATTTCCAGAAGGACACCCGCAACGATCCCTTCATCACGTGCATGATCGGCATGACGTACGAAAAGCTCGGCGACCAGGCCAAGGCCCGCGAGGCCTACGAGAAGGCCGCGGCCGCGCGCGGCCACAATCCGCCCGCCGCCTTCGCCGTGCCCTTCGCGCGCAAGAAGCTGGGGGCATGATGACTCGCGCGTTTGCCCTCGCGTTCGCTGCGGCGACTGCCCTGGCGGCCCAATCCATGCCCAAAGTCGCCGGCACGCCGGTTGCCGCCGCCACGCTCCGCTATCTCGACATCAAGACCGGCGATGGCGCGCCCGCCGCTGCCGGCAAGCAGTTCACCGCGCACTACACCGGCTGGCTCACCGATGGCAAGCAGTTCGATTCGTCCGTGGGCAAAAAGCCGCTCACGTTTGTGCAGGGCCGCCGCCAGGTCATCCCCGGCTTCGATGCCGGCTTCATCGGCATGCGCGCGGGCGGCAAGCGCCGCATCTTCATCCCCTGGCAACTGGCTTACGGCGAGCCGGGCCGCGGCCCCATCCCGCCCAAAGCCGACCTGATCTTCGATGTCGAACTGCTGGAAGTTAAAGATGCGCCTGCCACCGGCGGACCCGCCGCCGACCTGCTCCTCCCCTTCGGCGAGCTCGAGCAGCACGTGATGGCGCTCGCCCGCGCCATCCCGGAGGAAAAATACGGCTGGCGTCCGGCCGAAGGCGTGCGGTCCATCCGCGA
The DNA here is from genome assembly GCA_035293845.1 of Bryobacteraceae bacterium. Lineage (GTDB taxonomy): Bacteria > Acidobacteriota > Terriglobia > Bryobacterales > Bryobacteraceae > DATGMB01. The sequence goes on along the minus strand of DATGMB010000222.1, from coordinate 41,161 downwards.
AGTGCTGCTCCATATCGCCTACGGCAATCAATTGATGCTCCACATGGCGGACGGTGTCGAAAAGGACGAGCTCAACCGCCAGGTCCAGGACCAGTTCCGCCGCGAAAAGGAGCCGTTGTCCAAAGCCCAGGTCCTCGGCGCCCTCGAAACCGGCTTTGCGGCCGTGCGCACCGCGCTCGAGACCGCGACGGGCGGCTCGCTCAGCCGCGATATCGACTTCTGGGGCACGCCCACGACGCGCCGCGGCGTTCTCGCGAGCCTGGACGCACACATCGCCGAGCACGAAGGCCAGTTGATTGCATACGCGCGCATGAATGGCATCGTGCCGCCCTGGTCGAAGTAGCCTCGCTCTGCTGCTCTGCGCGGCCGCTGCCAGTGCACAGATTTACGTTTCTCCTTCCGGCAATGACGCGAACCGCGGCAACGAGGACTCGCCCGTCCGCACCCTCGAACGCGCGCGCGATATCGTCCGCACCCGCAACCAGAACCTCGCGGCGGACCTGACCGTCTTCATCGCTCCCGGCCTCTACTGCCTCACCGCGCCGCTGGTGTTCGACGCCCGCGATTCCGGCGCCAACGGCCATAACGTGATTTACACCACCGCGGTGCAGGGCCTGTCCCCCGTCATCAGCGGGGGTGTTCCGGTCACCGGCTGGACTCTGGCGGATGCCGCAAAGAACCTGTGGACCGCGCCCGTCCCCGCCTCCTTGCGCGAACTGCCGCAGCTCTACATCGGTGGCGTGCGCGCCCGCGCCGTTCCGGCCGGCCTGCCCTTCCTCGCAGGCCAGTTCGCCTTCGACCGCGCGGCCGCGCGCGTGTACTACATTCCGCGCGCGGCCGAGGATCTGCGCACCGCCGATGTCCAACGGCCCGCGCTCGCGATGCTCCTCGAAGGGGCCGGCACCGCCGCCGCGCCGGTGCACAACCTCGTCTTCCAGGGCCTGCGCTTTCAGTACGCGGGCGGCGCCGCGGCGCCGGCCAGCCTCGTGTTCCGTTTCGCCCGCGGCATTCAGTTCCGCAACGACGCGTTCGTGGATCTCGGCGGCGCCGCCCTGGATCTTGCGGACGGCGCGCAGAACGATGTCATCGAAGGCTGTGTCTTCACCGATGTTTCCGGCTCCGGAATCCGGCTCGGGAGCCTCGCACATCCGCAAGCCACGGGCGCGCTTGCGAACACCTGCAACGAGATCCGCAACAACCGCCTCTACAACATCGGCGCCGAAGACCGCCGCGCGCCCGCCATCGCCGTGGGCTACGCGCGGGACATCCGGATCGTTCACAACCAGATCGACCACGTCCCCGATGCCGCCATTACGCTGTCCTGGGGCGGCTCCGCGCCGATTGTCCCGCGCCACAATCTCATCTACGCCAACCGCGTTTTCCAATACATGCTCGCGGGGCAGGCGGGCGGCGGCATTCTGGCGCAGGGCGCCGCCGGGCCCTCGCCGGAGGAGGGCGGCGACGCCGTGCGCGGCAATCTGCTCTACGACCAGTACGGCCCCGGTTATGCCCTCCTGACCGCCGGAAACCTCACGGTGGCCGATAACATTGCGCTGCGGATCAACTTCGCCGCCTGGGGCATGCCGCGTGCGGCGGGCGCTCCGCCCCCGGTGTTCGGGAACTATTGGGAGCAGGGCGCGCCGCCGGCCGGCAATTGGCTGATCCGTGAGTTGGGGCAGGCGCCCAAATCCATTCTGGACGCGGCCGGTCTCGAGCAGGCGTTCCGGTGGATTCTGGACCGGCGCATGGGCCAGCCCGGTCCGCCGGAAGCGCCCGAGCACGTCATCGCGCTCGCCGGTAACGGAGCGGCGTATGTCACCTGGACCCCTCCGGTTTCGACGGGCGAGGCGCCGGTCGAATCTTACACCGTGACCGCATCGAACGGCGCGCACGCGACGATTCCGGCCGGCGAACTTTGGAGCGCCGGCTACGCCCGGATCTCCGGCCTGACGAACGGCGCCGCGTATACGTTCACGGTCACCGCCCGCAATCCGTACGGCGCGAGCCCGCCGTCCTGGTCTTCTCCCCCCGTGACGCCGCGCCCCATGCCGCCGCCCGGAGCGCCGCGCGGCCTGTGCGTGGACATCGACGCCGGCGGACAGGCGAGTGTGCAGTTTCAGGCTCCTGCCGGCGGCGGACCGGCGGTGATGTACGTGCTGCGGATCTTCCCTTCCGGCCGGAAGGTGCTGCTCCGCGGCCCCGCCATGCTGGGCTTCGCCGGAACCGATCGCGCCGCGTCCCAAGTGATCGGCGGCCTCGAGCCCGGCGCGCCGTATTCGTTCTCGCTTACCGCTATCGGCCCCGGGGGGCCGGGACCGGCGGCCGAGACTTCCGCGACTCCCACTCCGCCGCGCTCTTCGCCATAGCGCAGTGGCGGCCCCGCGGGGTCGCCCAGCGCAGCCAGCCGTCGGCCCCGTCCCGCATCCGGCCCAGCCGAACCCGGCGCAAGCCGCATCCCGACGCCGGCGCATAGCGCACGCCCGCCGCTCCGCCCCCCGCGCCGGCGCGCGCCCGGCCGTGCGGGTCACCGCCTGCCGCCCGCCGCACGTCCGCCGATCGCCACCCGCGCCCGCCGAAGCCCTCGCTGGCACCGGCACCCGCTCCGTTGCGTGCCGCGCATACGGTTCCTGCCGTAGCATCCGCTTAACCTTCTGGCGACAACGCGCTGTTTACCTTTGACATCTAGCGTTTAGCCCGGAGCGGCGGTTAGCATTAACCCCATGGAAGCCGCTCTCTGGATTCTGCTGCCGGGCTTCGTCGCTGTCGCCTCCGGTCTGCTGGCGTGGTTCGTGACCCAATCCCGGATGGACGTCAAGCTGGCGGAGCAGCGGGAATTGCTGGCGGAAACGCGCGGCGCCATCGCCGCCGAGCGGCAGGCGATGGAGGCGTCGCTCAAGACGGCCATCCGGGCGGCCGAAGAGACCGCCAAGCGGGAGGCCTTCGACCGCTTCCTCGGCGAAATCAAGGTGGAGCAGCGGCACTACACGCGCGAAAACCGCATGCTCATGAACAGCCGCAAGAGCCTGGTGCTGCAGGAGCGCATGTATTTCCGCAATATCCCGCTTTCCGACTGGATCGAGCACGAAATCGTACTGGACGACGGCGCCGATCTCGAGCGCCTGGTGCGCGATATGACGGTGTTCGACAAGGCCGTGGTGAGCATCGCCGACGCACCCAAGCGGAAGCAGTTGGCGTAAATTCTTACGCCTGCTGCGCGGTAGCCGGCGTGGGCTTGGCCGGTGCCGAGGCAGCCTTGGCCGGCTGGGCGGCCGGTTTTGCCACTTCCTCCATCGCGCGGCGGATCATAAACCGCAGGTAGAGCCCGAAAATCGCCGCTACCAGCAGAGATACCAGCATCATAAACAGGCCGTCCACCGTATCCGCCTGCCCGGTGGCCAGCAGCCAGGCGGCCACCCCGAGACCGCCCAATACCATCGCAATACTAAAGAGGAACAGGAATCCGCGGTCCGACATATCCCGGTTGTTTCGCTCCCTCCGGCGGGGCTGCGCCCGCCGTCCGATATTGTATAGCATACCCGCGGCGGACCAAATTGGTCCGGTCGCGGGTTCGCGTGCGTTGAAAGCAAAAGGGTTGCTGACGGCCCGCGGACCATTTGGGTCCGCGCGTGGGCGAGGGGCGTGCGCTACACGGCGCTTTCGACGACCAATTCGCCCTTTTCCAGGTGCTGGACGCGGCTGGCGAACTGCGCGGCGTGCGGATCGTGCGTCACCATGACGATGGTCTTGCCGTAATCCTTGTTCAGCTTCGAGAGAATGGTCAGGACTTCCTGCGCGGAGGCGGCGTCGAGGTTGCCGGTGGGCTCGTCGGCGAGGATCAGCGCCGGGTCGGTGACGATCGCGCGCGCGATGGCGACACGCTGCTCCTGGCCGCCCGAAAGCTGGCGCGGGAAATGGTTCAGCCGCTCGCCGAGGCCGACCAGTTTCAGCGCCGTGGTGGCGTGCTCGATCCGCTCCGCTTTCTTGAGATTGGTAAGCTTGAGCGGCAGTTCCACGTTTTCGAGCGCCGTCAGCACCGGGATCAGGTTGAATTGCTGGAAGATGAAGCCGACGTGCTCGTTGCGCCAGCGCGCGATCTCGCGGTCGCTCAGCTCGCGGAGATTGTGGCCGAGCACGCGGATCTCGCCGCCGGTGGGCCGGTCCATGGCGGCGATGAGGTGCAGCAGCGTGGATTTTCCGGAGCCCGAAGGCCCCATCAGGGCGACGAACTCGCCCTTGCGGATTTCGAGCGTCACCTCCTTGAGCGCGATGACGTGAAACTCGTCGCGCACGAATTCCTTGTTGAGATTTCTCGTTTCAATGATGACGTCGCTCATGTTCTACCTTGCGGGCCGGGCGTGCCCGGCCCCTACCATCAGGCCTTCTGCCGCACCCGGTCGCCGTCCTTCAACGCCGCCGGGGGATTGACGATGAGATCCTCGCCGCCGATCAGGCCGCGCTCGATGCGCACTTCCGTTCCGCTGACCGCGCCGGTTTTCACGGCCCTTTTCACCGCGCGGCCGTCCAAAACCACGAACACCGTGCCGTCCTTTACCGCCGAAGCCGGCACCAGCACGACCCGCGATTGCGTGCTGGCCGCTCCGGGTTTCTCATCGGAGGCGAAGGCCACGCTGGCGTTCATCTCCGGCCGCAGATACTCGTCGGGCCTGGTGATTTTGACCTTAATTTGCACGGTGGCCTTCTGGCGATTGGCCTCGGGCGAGATCTCCTTGATGTAGCCGTCGTATTTGCGGTCCGGGAAGGCGTCGGTGGTCACGGTGCCGTGCTGGCCGGAATGGAGCTTCGCGAAATCGTTCTGGCTGATATCGAGCTCGACTTCGAGATCGTTCAGGTCCGCGAGCGAAACCACGTAGCCTTTGGCGCCGCGGTCGCCGACGAAGCCGGTGGTCACGAACTCGCCGCGCTCCACGTTGCGCTCGAGAATCGTGCCGGTCACGGGCGCGCGGATCACGGTATTGGCCAGATTGGTTTCCGCATAGGCGAGCTGCCCCTTGGCCTGCTCCACCTGGCCGCGCAGCGAGTCGATCTCCTCCTTGCGCGGCCCGAGCTTCACCAGTTCGTAGGTCTTCTGCAGCGAGTTGACCTTGTGGACGGCGGAATCGTAGCGCGCCTGGGCGTCATCGAGCGCCTGCTGCGGCGCGACCTGATCGTGCACCAACGCTTTGTTGCGGTCGAGCGTGACGCGGGCGTCCTCGAGATCGGCCTTGGCCGAGTCCAGGTTGGCGAGCGCCTGGGCGATCTCCTCGGGCCGCGAGCCGTGCAGGGCTTCGTCGAGCTTGGCCTGCAGCATGGCAAGCTGGCCTTTGGCGGAGGTCAACTGCGCCTGGTACTCGTCGTCCTCCAGGCGCACCATGACGTCGCCCTCGTGGACGCGGTCGCCCTTGTCCACGCCGATCCATTTCACTTTGCCGACCACCTTGGCCGCGACCTCGATCTTGTGCGCGGCCACGATATATCCGGTGGCGTTGAGCACCACGCCCTGCGGCGCGGCTCCGGCGCTCACGGCGCGGACGCGCTGCACTTCGACCTCGACCGCCGCATTCAGCTTCTGCGAGAGGAGATTCCAGCCGCCGAGAAGCAGCAGCACGAGGATGCCGCCTACGATCCAGTAGCGGGCCCACCGCGAGGTTTCCGTCCGCCGTTTGCTGCGGTCGATCCTGAGGTTTTTCAGTTCTTCTTCCATGGCTTAAACCTCACGCAATGCCGTGAGAATCTCCTTATTCGCCGCGTTGCGCGCCGGGAACAGGCCGCCCACGCAGCCGAGCGCCGCGGCGAAAACGATGCCCGTGATCATGGTCCGGCCCGTCACGTGGAAATCGAACGCCATTTCGGCGAAATTGGTACTGCCCACGGCGGTGGTGATGCCATTGAGCGGCATCACGAGCAGGCAGCCGAGCAGCCCGCCCAGACCGGCCAGCAGCACCGATTCAATGAAGAAGCTGAAGAGAATGCTGCCGCGGGAGAAGCCGAGGACGCGCAGCGTGCCGATCTCGCGCGCCCGACGCGCCACGGCCGCGTACATGGTGTTCATGGCGGCGAAGCTGCTCCCGACCGCCATGACGACGGCGACAAAGATGCCGACGAATTCGATCGGCGCGCCCTGCGACGTCTGCTGGTCGTAATAATCCTTTTCCGAGATGGCGTCCACGTTGAGGCGCTGGTCGCTGCTGATGTCGTTGACCAGCGCCTTGGCGGCAACCTCATCGGTGGCCTGGACGAGCGCGGAGCTGAGCACCTCGATGCGCTGGTAGTCCGCGCTGACCTGGTTCAGGTCGCCCCAGATTTCGCTATCCGGCATGCCGCGGCCGGCGTCCATCACGCCGACGACGTCCCAATCGCCGCGGGCGAAGGTCAGCTTCTTACCGATCTGCGCGCCGGGGTAGCGCTTGGCGATGGCGCTTCCCACCACGACCTCGCGGCGGCCCGGCGTGAACCAGCGGCCGGATGCGATCTTGAGGCCTTTACGCATTTCGATGCTGGCCGGCTGCACGCCGCGGATCGTGACGTTGGAGCCCTCCGGATTGTCGACGCTGGGGAGGCTGATCACGGTGACGAGCTCGATCGCGGCGAGCGGCTGGCCGTCGCGCCCCAGCGCGATGCCGGGCTTGAACTTCAGGTCCCCAAAGCTGGCGCGCGGGAAATTGCTGACGATCTCGGAGGTCGACCCTTTGCGCAGCACGAGCACGTGCAGCGGGTCGCCGGAGCTGGCGAGCGTCGATTTCAGACCGTTGGCCAGCGCGAGCACGGCGAGCAGCACCGCCACGGTCAAGGCGATTCCGAGCGCCGTCATGATGGTGGTCGTCTTGCGGACGATCAGGTTTCGCAGATTGTAAGAAAGTGGGATGGCCATGGCATTAGTCCGTGCTGCAGCGTTAATCCGTGCTCCGCAAGGCTTGTACGATCGGCATGCGCGAAGCGCTCAGGGCCGGGACCAGCGCGCTTGCCAGGCCCACGGCCGCCGCAGCCAGGATGCAGGCCGAGGCGTTGACCGGATCGAACACGCTCATCGGCGGGAGGAACCCGCCGAACGGGCTCTTGGCGATGCCGCGCACCAAAAACGTCGAGATCGCGAATCCGATGGCTCCGCCTGCCACGGCGATCGAGCACGCTTCGCCGAGGATGATCGCCAGGATGCCCTGCGGCGTGAATCCGAGCGTCTTCAGCACGCCGACCTCGCGCACGCGCTCGCGGACGGACATCGCCATGGTATTGGCCGAGACCAGGAGGATGGTGAACGTCACCGCCGCCGCGATTGCCATGAGGAACATTTTGACGTTGCCCAGCATGGAGAGGAAGCTCGCAGCGAACGCCTGCTCGGTATCCGATTTGGTCTGCGCGGTCGAGTTGTGGAACTGGTTGTCGATCGCGCCCGCGATGGAGGCGGCGTGCGCCGGATCGTCGACGAGCACGTAGTACATGCCGATCTGCCCGCGGCGGCCCTCGGGGAGCGACTGTTCGAGATACTCCTTGTTGAAGTACATCAGGCGGCTGTTCTCCGGCGAATCGAAGATGCCCCGCACGGTGAATTCGAAGTTGCCGGGGTAGATGTCGCCGGTGATGTTGATGCGGTCGCCGATCTTGAAGCCGAACGTGTTGACCAGGTCGCGGCCGACGACGCAGCCGGTGCGATCGTGCTGGAAGGCTTGCTTCTGGTCCTCGGGGATCGAGAATTCGCTATAGATGGTGAACAGCTTGTCGGGTTCGATGGCGAAGCGCGCGAACTGATTTTTCGGGTCGCGATTGTCCTTATACACACCGCCGAACCAGTCGGCGATCATGACTTCCTGGACGCCGGGGATCTGGCGGATCTGATTCTGGTAGGAAAGCGGCATGGGAACGGCCAGCGAGATCTTGTTCCGCACCACCAGCCGCCGCGCCTGGGCGGGCGCCGGCGTGCTCAGATAAAACGCGTGATAGAGCGCGATCATGAGCCCCAGGAGGCACATGGAGACGCCGATCGAGGCGACCGTCAGCACGGTGCGCCGCCGGTTGCGCCAGCAATTCTTGAGGATTAGCGATAGGTAGCGCATGTTTATGTAATTCTACGCTGACGGGCGCGTGGATGTTCAATGGAGCTCCGGCGAGCGAGGAGGCTGGTCCGGCGAGTGCGGGAATTCTACCGGCGAAAGCGGAGGCCGGAGGCGGCGGCGTCCGGTGTGAAATGAGCCGCGACGGGAGGGAGCGGCGCAGCCCGGCCGCGGCACACCATTCCCTCACGGTCGCGGCTCTGTTGGGGCGCCGAGGCCGGGGCTCGAATTTTCGAGGAGGAGCCGGAGATGGAGGGTGCGCGAGCGGAGGCGGGAGGAAGCCGCTTGGGTGAGGAGTTCAGGACTTAGAGATCGCAGCCAAGCGCGAAGCGCAGGGCGCGGCATATTTCCGCCATGCGCTGCGGGCCAAGCTGCGCGAGCCGCTTTCCCACCCGGTGTTGCGGTACGGTCACGGCATTGTGCAGGTTCACCACGCAGGGTCCTTTCATGCCATCTGCTTCGTTGAGCGCGACCTCGGAGGGGACACCTCGAATCGTGGATGTTACCGGCGCTACCGTGATCCTGGAGAGATAGGGGATCGCGCTATCGCGCGTCAGAACCACCACCGGCCGCCGTTTGTCCGGCGGAGCGAAATCATAAAGGCGAACATCACCGCGAGCTACTCCTCGGGCCAAGCCGCCTCCGAGTCCCAAACGGCGCACTCGCGCTCATCTGGCGGCTGCTTGAGATAGCCCGCGCGATCGCGCAGCTCGAGCTCGTGAATTTCCAGCCTGTGGAGGTGCTCGCGCAAGGCGTCGCGAATCAGCGCGGAGCGGTTGCGGCCGGTTTTGCGGGCCGCCCGCTCGGTCGCATGAAGCAGCTTCGAATCGAGCACGACCTGAATGGTTTCCATATGTGGACCCTACTCCACATTCTACTCCACACTAGCTGGAGAGGGCTCAGTTCGCGAGGTGTGTTGCCTTCTCTCTTTGCGCCACGGCCACGTGGTTGGCTGCGGGGACGGCGGTCACGTTCCAGCCATCCACCTCGACGTGGGATGGCGATCCGCCCAGCAGCGCCCGCGGATAGGTCGCGCTGATGTCGCGCTGCTCTCCGGGCATGAGCTCGAAATAGTTGTCGCTCCAGTAGACGGGCGCGATATCCGTGCCGTCCTTGTCCTTGACGACCGTGAGGTGCACGAGGAAAGCGAGATTGGGCGAAGGGTTCGCCACGGTGACGTGCTCCACCTGGTCCGCTCCGGACGGCTCGGGTTGGGATACCACGGAGACCTGTGCGGGCGGCAACTGGCCGAGGCCGGTGAGATCCATATAGGTGCTGATGGGAACGTAGCGGTAGTTGAAGCCGGACCAGTCCATCACGTCGGGCTGCGTCGAGAGCCAGTAGAAATTCCGGCTGACCGGCGCGCCCGAAGCATCGGTGAGGAGCAGGCGCAGGAAGTACGTGCGCGAGAGGCCGGCGATCGGCGGCAGTTGGAATATGCGGGCGGCGCTATCGGCAGCGAGATCGACGGGCACGGTGCGGGAGAACATTTTGGTCAGGTCGAGATTATAGACTTCCGCCGTTACGGCGTAGCCGGGCAGTGCCTGGTAGAGCGAGTTGACCACCGCGATCGAGTTGTCGTCGTAGGAATATTGCACGTGCACCGGCTCGCAGGCCGTTTTCGTCCCGAAATAGCCGCCGCCGGGGCGGAGATACCAGTCGTAGAGATGCCAGATCAGGCCGGGCCACGCGTTATTCATCATCCACTGGATCACGCCCGTGGCGGACGTGTACTTGTTCCGTCCGTAGGCTTCGAACATGGCGCGCTCGGCCTCGTAGGTCATGGCCTGGCTTTTTTTGACGTAATCGGCCAGGTCCGTGGGTGCGCCGTAGCGGCCGGCAAGCGCGGCGCTGAAGATGCGGGTATCGGCGAAGCTGCCGCTGCCGGCGTGGAAATTCCACACGGTATTGTCGATGGGCCAAAGGTCTTCGGACGGCATCATCTGCTGGAGGCTGGGGAGCAGCGGAATGGCGGGGCCGGGGCTGGTTTCGGTGTTGAAGCCCCAGGCGCCGCCGTGCTGTGTGTCGAGGAGCCAGAACTCGGGCGGGACGTAATCGTAGGGGCCGGTCATTTTGACGCCGGTGCGTCCGGCTCCTGGGGTGGTGGCATCGCCGGCGCCGGCGAGATACGGGTTCGGCCAGTTCTCCTGCGCGAGGACCTGCAGATAGACGTTTTCGGCCTGCGGGGGCGGCGCGTTGTCGCTGCCGTAGAGGAAGGCGAGGATGCTCGGATGGTTGCGGAGGCGGCGCAGTTGGCTGCGCAGCGATTCGGCCGCAACCGTGTAATCGCCCGGCTGCCATCTATCCCATTGTTCCCAAAACGAGCAGCAGCACCAGCCGGGGAGCAGCAGGATGCCGTATCGGTCGGCGATATCGAAAAAGCCATCGTCCATCTCCAGCTTGCCTTCGAAGCGGATGGCGTTCAGATTCATCTCGCGGGCGTAGTGCAGGTCGATCTCGTCGCGCGCGGGATCGATGCGCAGCATCATGTCGGGCGTCCAGGCTGCGCCGCGGATGAGGATCGGATGGCCGTTGATGCGGAAGAGGCGATGCTGGTTGGCGTCCAGCTCGGAGGTGATGCTGCGGATTCCGAACTGCACATCCTGGGCGTCCGAAATGCCTCCGCCGGTCTGGAATTCGAGATGAAGATGGTACAGGTTTTGCGGCCCCAGGTTCACGGGCCACCACAGTTGGGGGTTCGGGATGACCAGTTGCGGATAGCCGGCGGGCGATAACGTGATGCGGGTGGATGCGCCGGGCGCCAGGCTCACCGGCGCAGAGAAGGCGATGGCGCCGATGGTCCCGGCGAGCGTTCCCGCGATCGCGTTGCTGCCGGGGTTGTTCAGGTCCGCTGCCACGGTGATTTGCGCCTGGTCAAGCGCGGCGTTGAGCGCGGCGGTGACCTGGACATTGCGGACCGAGACCGGGCCCGTGGCGAGGAGGTAGACATCGCGAACGAGGCCCATATCTTTATCCGCGGGGAGCGGGTTCCAATCCACGAAGGAGATCGAGAGGTCGTTTTCGGTGGGAGCGAAGACCTCGACGGCGAGCGTGTTGAGGCCGGGGGAGACGAAATCCGTCACGTCGAACTCGAAGGTACGGTACATGCCGCGGACCTGGTCCGAGCCGGCCAGCAGCCGTCCGTTCAGCCAGATATTGGCGCGGTAGTTGATGGAGTCGAAGTGCAGCCAGTAACGGCGGCCGGAGGGCCACACGACGCGGCCGCGGATCGCGCCTGGCAGCTTGAATTGCGTGCGATACCACCAGGGGACCGCGAATGGACTGTCCGGCGGCATGGGGTCGACCGCAAAGTTATCGCCGAAATCGTAAGTGGTGCCGGGAATGGAACGGAGATTGAGGCCGTAGTACGGATCGGCGTACTGGCCGTCATCCACCAGCGCGCGCACGACCGTGGTGGGCACGGTGGCCGGATACCAGCCGCGGGTGTCGAATTGCGGGGACGAAATCCGGTCGCCGGTCTGCGTCACGGCGGCCGAGGATTGAATCATCCAGCCGCCGGTGAGATCGAGGCGGCTGGAGTTGCGTGTAGAGCCGGGGCGGACCTGCGCGGCCGAAAGCGCGGCGGCGAAAAACAGGAAATACCGGAACATCGGAGCCCATTGGGCGGCGTGCGGCCGCGCCGCCATCAGCCCGCCAACTGCCGCAGCACGTACGGCAGAATGCCGCCGTAGCGGTAATATTCGACCTCCTGCGGCGTATCGACCCGTACCGTTACGCGGAAGCGCTTCTCCGTGCCGTCCTCGGCCACGGCGCGCACCTGAGCGGTGCGGCCGCCGCCGTTGAGCGCGGCCGGGATGCCCTCGATGTGGTACGTCTCGCGGCCCGTCAAGCCGAGCGAAGCGGCATTTTCGCCTGACTGGAATTCGAGCGGCAGCACGCCCATGCCGACCAGGTTGGTGCGGTGGATGCGCTCGAAGCTCTCCGCGATCACCGCGCGCACGCCGAGCAGCATCACGCCCTTGGCTGCCCAGTCGCGCGAGGAGCCGGAGCCGTATTCCTTGCCGGCGAGGATCAGCAGCGGCACGCCTTCCTGCTGGTACATCATGGAGGCGTCATAGATGTACATCTGCTGGCCGTCCGGCTGATGCGTGGTCCAGCCGCCCTCGGTGCCCGGCGCGAGCTGGTTGCGCAGGCGGATGTTGGCGAGCGTGCCCCGCACCATCACTTCGTGATTCCCGCGCCGCGCACCGTAGGAGTTGAAATCCTTGGGTTCGACGCCCTGCGCGATCAGATACTGCCCGGCCGGGCTGTCCTTGGGAATCGAGCCGGCGGGCGAGATGTGATCGGTGGTGACGGAATCCCCCAGCATGGCGAGCACGCGCATGCCGCCGATGTCGCGGATCGAAGTAGCCGGGTCCACCATATTTTCAAAGTAGGGCGGTTTCTTGATGTAGGTGGAGCGCTCGTCCCATTGGAACGTCCCGCCGGTGGGCACCGGCATGTGGCGCCAGTTTTCGTCGCCGTCGAAGGCGTGCGCGTATTCGTGCTCGAACATCGAATGCCGTACGGCCGTCCGCACCGTCTGCTGCACCTCTTCGTTGGTCGGCCAGATATCGCGCAGATAGACCGGCGCGCCGGATGGATCGCAGCCGAGCGGATCGTTGGCGAGGTCCACGTCCATCGACCCGGCGAGCGCATAGGCGACGACGAGCGGCGGCGACGCCAGATAGTTTGCCTTCACCAGCGGATTGATGCGGCCTTCGAAGTTGCGATTGCCGCTGAGCACGGCCGCCACTACCAGATTCTCGTTCTGCACGGCCTCCGCGACCGGCTCCGGCAGCGGACCGCTATTGCCGATACAGGTGGTGCAGCCGAAGCCAACGAGATCGAATTTGAGCGCTTCGAGGTAAGGCAGCAGGCCGGCTTCCTTGTAGTAGTCGATGACGACCTTCGAACCGGGCGCGAGGCTCGTCTTCACCCACGGCTTTACGGTGAGCCCGCGCTCCACGGCCTTCTTTGCCAGCAGTCCGGCCGCGAGCATCACGGACGGGTTCGAGGTGTTGGTGCAGCTCGTAATGGCGGCAATCACCACCGCGCCGTGATCCACGCGGTTGCCGTTGGCCGAGCTCTTTACCGCTTGCGGGAACGCCTCGCGGAAATTCTTCGGGACGGCCGGCAATTCCACGCGATCCTGCGGGCGCTTGGGTCCGGCCATCGACGGTGTCACGCTCGCCAGGTCCAATTCGAGGGTGTCGGAATAGAGCGGGTCGGGCGTGGCATCGGTGCGGAAGAGGCCCTGAGCTTTGGTGTACGCCTCGACGAGCGCGACGAGCTCGGGCGGGCGATTGCTGAAGCGGAGGTAGGCGAGCGTCTCGTCATCCACCGGGAAAAAGCCCATCGTGGCGCCGTATTCCGGGGCCATATTGGCAACGGTGGCGCGGTCAGCGAGGCTGAGCGCGCTGAGGCCCGTGCCGAAGAATTCGACGAACTTGCCCACCACGCCTTTCTTGCGCAACATCTGCGTAATGGTGAGGACCAGGTCCGTGGCGGTGCAGCCCTCGCGCAGCCGCCCATACAGTTTGAAGCCGACCACCGCCGGCAGCAGCATGGAAATTGGCTGCCCAAGCATGCAGGCCTCCGCTTCGATGCCGCCGACGCCCCAGCCGAGCACGCCGAGGCCGTTGATCATGGTGGTGTGGGAATCGGTGCCGACCAGCGAATCCGGGTAGACCTGGCTGCCGTTGCGGAACACCACCGAGGCCAGGTATTCCAGGTTGACCTGGTGCACGATGCCGGTATCGGGCGGCACGACGCGGAAGTTGCGGAAGGCGGTCTGGCCCCAGCGCAGCAGCATGTAGCGCTCGCGATTGCGCTGAAATTCGAGCAGGGCGTTGACCGAAAAAGCATCCTTGGAGCCGAAGCTATCGACCTGCACGGAATGATCGATGACGAGGTCGGCGGGCATGAGGGGATTGGCGCGGTTCGGGTCGGCGCCCATGGCCGCGAGCGCATCGCGCATGGCGGCGAGGTCCACAACCGCGGGCACGCCGGTGAAATCCTGCAGCAGCACGCGAGCGGGCATGAAGCTGATCTCCCGGCTTCCATCGACGCCGCGCGCGACGTGGCTGACGTCGGCGGCGGTCACGCGTTTGCCGTCTTCCTGCCGCAGCAGGTTTTCGAGGAGAATCCGGGTCGAGAAGGGCAGCCGGCTGACGTTACTGACGCCCTGTTCCTCCAAAGCGGCCAGGCGGAAGTAATCGTATTCCGCATCGCCCACGCGCAGCTTCGCCGCCGCGCCGAAACTGTTATTTGCCATCAGTCTGATTATAGGCGGATTAGCGCTGCCGCGGGTCCGATCGCGGAGTCAGTTGTTGCTCGATGCCCTGCCGGTCAGCCGCCGGAACAATTGCATGGCCTGCGGCGAGCCGGGCCGGAGGCGCAGCGCGAACTGAAGATAGCTCACCGCATCGAGTTGCCTGCCCGGGATCTGTGCGAGCGCCGCGGCGAGGGCATAGGCGGTTTCGAAATCGGGACTCACTCGCAGAGCGGCCTGGAGCTGCTCGACCGCTTCCGGCAGGCGGCCGGGGATGTTGGATAGCGCGACGCCGAGATTATAGTGAGCCTCCGCCGAGTCTGGCTGAATTTGTAGGGCGGCCTGAAGCTCCGCCACTGCGTCCGGGAGGCGGCCGGGCGTTTGCAGCAACACCGCGGCGAGATTGTTGTGGGCCTCGAAGTAATCGGGCTTGATCCGCACGGCCGTTTCGAGCTGGGCGCGCGCCTCCTCCGTTCGCCCTGGCGTCCGCAGGAGGGCCATACCCAAATCATTGTGAGCGATCGCGTTGTTCGGCTCGATCCGGAGGGCCGCTTGAAACTGCTGAATGGCTTCCGGGAGGCGGCCTGGGGAATCCAAATAGTACGCACCGAGGGAGTTGTGGGCGATCACATTCCGGTCCGTCACAGCGAGCGCGTGCTGGAACAGGGTCTCGGTGTTCGTCCAGTATTGCAGTTGGTGGTATGTGACCATCGCCATCGCGGCGCAAGCGGCGACGGCGAGGGCGGCGAGGGGGCGCGCGCTCTGCCGCCAACGCATGGACAGTTCGGCCGCACCCCACGCCAGCATCACCGAGAGGCCGATCATCGGAAGGTACATGTAGCGGTCCGCCCAAGCCTGCCACCCGGACTGGACGATGCCGATGACCGGCGCCATCGTGCCGAGATACCACAGCCATCCGGCCAGCAGGTACGGACGGCGCAGCGCGATCACCGCGGCCGTCACGGCCGCCAGCAGGATCGCAGCCGCGACCGGTTGCCACAGGGGAATCGACTTCGGGTAGGGATAAAATAGGGCCAGATCCGTGGGCCAGAACATCTTCTCTATGTAGAGGACATAGCGAATCAGCGCGTTCTCCACGCGGAGATGCAGCGGAAACGTCTCGATTCCGGCGCCGCCGCTTCTTGCGCAGGCAACGGTCACGATGCCGGCCGCCGCCGCGAGTGCAAAAAGAGGCAGTTTCTCCTTAACCGACGCCGCGAGCGGGATCGGCCGGCGCAGCGGCCAGACATCTACCAGGATCAATACCAGCGGGAGGGTTACGGCCATGCTCTTGGACATCAGTGCAAGGCCGAGGAAGATCGCTACGGCGGCATACCGCCGGCGGTCCGGTTGCCGGGAATAACGGAGCCAGGCCCATAGCGTCAGCATCCAGAAGAATGCGCACAGGACGTCCTTCCGTTCCGCGACCCAGGCAACCGACTCCACATGAAGGGGGTGCAGTGCAAATACGAACGCCACGAATGCGCTCGGCCACAGGCCGCCCGTAGCACGCCGGAAGAACGCAAACAGGATCGAGGTCGAGAGAATGTGGATGAAGGCGCTCATCAGGTGGGCAGCCCCGCTATTGACGCCGAAAAGCTGGCAGTCCAGCATGTGAGAGAACCTGGTAACGGGGAACCACCAGTTCTCCGCGCCCGAAGTCAGGGCCCACCAAAGTCCTTGGAGGGTGAGGCCTTGCCGGGTCAGCGGACCGAGCACCCATTGCGAGCTCAGGTCATCCAGGGTAATGAATTGGAAGTTGCGGACCTGAGCGAAAACGGCCGCGGTGGTCAGCAGCAGGGCCGCATAGACCCATCGTTCCGGAACGCGGCGTTGGGGCGAGTAAGAGGCACGAGTATCTCCTCGCTTCACGGGGCCGAAATGATTCCGCATTCGCTCTCCCGGCGGGCAGGCTGGCGCACTTTGTTCCAGGGCGCACTGCCCGGCCACCAGAGTATAATCGAGCTCCTCGAAGGGGTAAGTCCGAAGTTGGCGGCGGCCTGGGCAAAACTGTTACCGGGAACGCAAGTGATTTGTACCCGCCAATTCTTTTCCTGGGCGGGTTCGGCAAGGGGGGCCGGAGAGACGCGCAACCCACCGTCAGCACCGCGCCCGCGGCGTGAGCGTCAACGCCTTGGCGGATCACCCACGCTCTGCTAATCTGCGTGTGTGAAAGGAATCAACTCCAGTGCCCGTTAAAGCCGTCAAAGCGCCGGCGCGCGGCAGGCGCAGCCGTGCGGAAGTGCAGCAGGAATTCGAGGAAGTTCGCGAGCAGGCCGAAAGCGCGCGAGAGGCGGCCGATGCGAAAGCGGAGGAGGCCGCGCGACTGCGGGAAGCCGAGGTGCGGCAGGCCGTGGAGGGCGTCACTGTCGAGGCGGTGGTCGCGCGGATTTCCGGCCTGGGGCTGGAAGTCTCGAAAGCGCTGGCGGAGATCTCGGGGAAGCTGACCGAAGAGGTGCAGTTGCTGATGTCGGTGCGCCAGGCGGTCGCGCTGGAGCGGGCCGAACTGGAGCGCCTGCACAAAATCGATGTGGCCGCGACCGCGCTGGACCAACTGGTGCAGGATTACGGCCGCGAGAAGGAACGTCTGGAGGCGGAAATAGCGGCCCGTCGCACCGCCTGGGAGGAGGAAGCGGCGCGCGCCGAGCGCGAGCGAAAGGAGCAGGAGCAGGCGCTCAACAAGCAGCGGCAGCGCGAAATCGAAGATTACGAGTATAAGAAGGCGCTGGAGCGCAAAAAAGCGCAGGATCGATACGAGGAAGAACTGCGCCTGGCCGAGAAGAAGAACCAGGAGAAGCAGGAAGCGCTTGAAAAGTCCTGGGAGCAGCGCGAGGCGGCGCTGCGCGAGCGGGAAGAAGAACTGAACCGGCTGCGGCAGGAAGCCGGGAGCTTCCCGGCCCGCCTGCAAAAAGAAGCCGAGGCCGCCGCAGCCGAGGCGCGCCGCGCCACCGAAGCGCGGTTCGAGCAGCAGATGGTCGTACTCCAGAAGGATGCCGAGGCCGAGAAGCGCGTGGCGGCCCTGCAGGTGCGGACTCTTGAAGAAACGGTCGCCCGCCAGGCCGCGCAGATCGCCGCGCTCGAAAAGCAGTTGGCGGATGCCAAGCAGCAGGTGCAGGAGATCGCCGTAAAGGCCATTGAGGGCGCCAGCGGAGCGCGGGCGCTGGCCCATGTCAACCAGATCGCGATCGAGCAGGCGAAGAACCGGCCACAGGGATAGGCGCCGCGGGTCCACAGCGGCAAGCCGCTCTCTTCCCCTGTCCAAAAGATACGCGGACGGCCCGCAGCGCGGTTGCCATAATCAAATTACCCGGGAAGGCGTGGCATGACGACTGTTCGAAGGATCTGGGATGAACATTCAATATGTACGTCTGGACGACGATATCTGCGAAGTGCTGAACCGGCTCGCGTTTGAGCGGCGGAGAACCGTTTCCGAACTGGTGAACGAGATCGCGCGCGGCTGGCTGGCGAGTCAGAACGTGGCGGAGATCAAGCCGGCGGAGTGATGGCGCAGGCGCTGCCGATTTGACAACCGGCCCCCTGTCCCCGTAAGCTAAATATTTTGTAACGGAAGAAGTGGAGACGTGTGTGTCAATGAGTACTGAGTTCCCCTCCAAGAACGGCATCGAGCGCCGCTGGCATGTCATCGACGCGGAAAACGTAGTCCTGGGCAAGCTGGCCAGCAAGGCGGCTATGCTGCTGATGGGAAAGACGAAACCGTCCTATACGCCGTTCCTGGACACGGGCGATCACGTGATCGTCATCAACGCTGATAAAGTGAAGCTCACGGGCCGGAAAGAAGAGAAGAAAGTGTACCGCCATTTCACCGGTTACCCCGGCGGGCTGGTGGAAACGACATTCCGGCGCGTGCGTGAGACGCGGCCGACCCGGATCGTCGAAGAGGCGATTCAGGGAATGCTTCCCAAGACCAAATTGGGCAAGCAGATGTACCGCAAGCTCAAGGTTTACGCGGGGGATCGGCACCCGCATGCGGCCCAGAAACCGGCCGTGCTGGCTGTGAAATAACTGTTTGGGCCGGCGAACGGCCCGGAGGATGCGAGTTTAGTGGCAGCGACGATGGTGCAATATTTGGGTACGGGCCGCCGGAAGACCTCGGTGGCTCGCGTGTTTTTACGTCCCGGCAAGGGCGAGATCAAGGTGAACAACCGGCCGTTTGAAAATTATTTTCCGACGGAGACTTCGCGCGCCATGGTCCGGCAGCCGCTCGCGGCGACGGAAACCATGGACCGGTTCGATGTGCTGATTCTCGCTGATGGCGGCGGTGTCGCCGGCCAGGCGGGCGCCGCCCGTCTCGGTATTGCCAGGGCGCTGGTGGAGTTCAATGCGGAACTGCGGTCACGGCTCAAGAAGCTCGGCTTCCTGACCCGCGATCCGCGCGCGCACGAGCGCAAGAAGTACGGCCAGAAGGGTGCCCGCAAGCGGTTCCAGTTCTCCAAACGCTAACGTTTCCGGCGGACCGGGTGCAAGCCCGGTCCTCGAATTTCTCCGGCAACTCAGGGTAACCGTATTGCCGGTGTGGAAGCAGGCCGGGTCCGCCGCAGGCGGATTCCGCTCTGCCAGGGCCCACGGCGCAAATCCCGCTTTGGACCGCGCCGCGAGGTCTTCTCAACTGACTAGGAGGTTGTTTGCCTGCAATTAGCATGAAGGAATTGCTCGAAGCTGGCGTTCACTTCGGGCACCAGACCAAGCGCTGGAATCCGAAGATGAAGGAATACATCTTCGGCGAACGTAACGGAATCTACATCATCGATTTACAGAAGACGCTCAAAATGTTCAAGGACGCCGCCCGCTTCGTCGGGGAAATGGCGGCCCAGGGCAAGAATGTGCTCTTCGTCGGCACCAAGCGACAGGCGCAGGAAGCGATCGCCGAGGAGGCGAACCGCTGCCAGATGTTCTACGTGAATCAGCGCTGGCTCGGTGGGCTCCTGACCAACATGGCGACGGTGCAGAAGTCGATCAAGCGGCTCAAAGAGCTCGAAGGTATGGCCTCCGTCGAAGGCGGCTACGCCGGCCGCCCCAAGAAGGAAGTCATCCGCCTGGAGCGGGAGCGCAAGCACCTCGACCAGAACCTGGCGGGTATCAAGGATATGCCCGGCCTGCCGGACGTGCTCTTTGTGATCGATTCGAACAAGGAAGCGATCGCAGTGAAAGAGGCGCGGCGCCTCGGCATTCCGGTCGTCGCCATCGTGGATACGAACTGCGATCCCGACGAGGTCGATTACGTGATTCCGGGCAACGATGACGCGCTGCGGGCCATCCGCCTGTTTGCGAGCAAGATCGCGGACGCCGTCATCGAAGGCCGCTCGCTCGCTACCGAGCAGGATTTTACCGCCGACAAGATCGTCCAGGACGAAACTCCTGCCGGCGAAGGCATGATGGAGTACACCGAATACGTGGACCCCAAGTATGCCGAAAAGATCATGGCCGAGAGCCTGAGCCTGGAAGAAGAGCCGGCTCAGCCCTCGCAGCGTAAAGGACCCGCCTCCGAAACCGCCGAACCCGAACCCGAGACGGTGGTGAAGGAAGGGGGACACTAGGAAGAATACAGGAGACAGGAGTCAGGAGTCAGAGGGTCGGGAGGCGTCTATGCGCTCCTGACGTCTGTCTCCTGACTCCTGTCTCCCAACCAGTCATAAGGATTCATAAAGATTTATGGCGGAAATCACCGCACAACTAGTTAAGGATCTCCGCGAGCGCACCGGCGCGGGGATGATGGAGTGCAAGAAAGCGCTGCAGGCCACCAACGGCGACATCGCCGAGGCCGAGGTTTACTTGCGCAAACAGGGTATCGCGTCGGCCGGGAAGAAGGCGTCGCGGGCCACCAAACAGGGTCTCATCGGCAGCTACATCCATGCCGGCGGCCAGCTCGGCGTGATGGTTGAGGTCAACTGCGAATCCGACTTCGTCGCGCGCACCGATGATTTCAAAGAGCTGGTGCACGATATCGCGATGCACATCGCCGCGGCCGATCCGCGCTATCTGCGCCGCGAAGAAGTGCCGGCCGAAGTCCTCGAGAAGGAAAAGGAAATCGCGCGCGACCGCGCCCGCAACGAAGGGAAGCCGGACAAGGTTCTCGACCGCATCGTGGAGGGCCGTCTGGCCAAGTTCTACG
Source organism: Bryobacteraceae bacterium (assembly GCA_035293845.1). Lineage (GTDB taxonomy): Bacteria > Acidobacteriota > Terriglobia > Bryobacterales > Bryobacteraceae > DATGMB01. The sequence goes on along the minus strand of DATGMB010000222.1, from coordinate 20,712 downwards.
AGGAAGTTTGTCTGCTGGAGCAGCCGTTCGTCAAGGAAGCCACGCTCACCATCGAGCAGCTCGTGAAAACCAAGATCGCCAAGCTCGGCGAGAATATCTCGGTGGCCCGCTTTATCCGCTTCAAGGTCGGGGATGTGGCGGCGGCGGAAGCCGGCGGCGAAAACGCGGCGCTCGAACCGGTCGCGCAGTAGATGCCGGACTACCAGCGCATCCTGCTCAAACTCAGCGGCGAGGTGCTGGCCGGCGGCGCGCCCTTCGGCATTGACGCCGCGCGGGTGCAGGACTTGGCCCGCGAAGTGGCCGATGTAGCCAGCACGGGCGTGCAGATTGGTATCGTGGTCGGCGGCGGCAACATCTTCCGCGGAGTGGCCGCCGCTGCGCGCAACATGGACCGCGTCACCGCCGATCATATGGGCATGCTGGCCACCGTGATCAACTCGCTGGCGCTTTCCGACGCGATCGAACAAATCGGGATTCCCACCCGCGTGCTGAGCGCCATCGAGATGCGCCAGGTGGCCGAGCCGTACATCCGCCGCCGCGCCATCCGGCATCTCGAGAAGGGCCGCATCGTCATCTTCGCGGCCGGAACGTCGAATCCCTATTTCTCCACCGATACCGCGGCCGCCCTCCGCGCGCTCGAGATCAAGGCGGATGTCATCGCCAAGGCGACGCGCGTCGACGGTGTTTACGATAAAGATCCCCTGAAGTTTCCGGACGCCCGGATGTACCGGGAAATCTCCTACCTCGAGGTTCTCTCCCAGGGCCTCGGCGTAATGGATGCCGCATCCGTCGCCATGTGCCGCGACAACCGGCTCCCCATTATTGTTTTCAATTTGAATACAACAGGAAATATAATGCGTATGTCGAGGGGCGAGTCCGTCGGCACCGTGATTCACTGAGCCGCCTCTGCTCCTTCGGAGATACTGCCGATGAAAACCGAACCACAAGCACCCCCCAGCGGTCATTCCTTCGCCTCGGTCAAGGACGTCGAGGCGCACCTGAGATCGCGCATGGAAAAGGCCGTGTCGGACCTGCAACACGAAATGGCCTCCATTCGCACGGGCCGGGCTTCGTTGAGCCTCCTGGACCACATCCGGGTGGACTACTACGGTACTCCCACGCCGCTCAATCAGCTTGCCAATCTGCACGTCCCCGAGCCGTCCCTCATCACGATCCAGCCCTGGGATGTGTCGCAGATCGGCCCCATCGAGAAGGCCATCCGCACCTCCGATCTGGGGCTGAACCCGGCCAATGACGGCAAGACGATCCGTCTTCCCATTCCCCCGCTGACGGAGGAGCGCCGCAAGGACCTCGTCAAGAAACTGCATGCCGCGGCCGAAAATCACCGGGTGGGCGTCCGCAACATCCGGCGTGACGGTAACGAGGCCGTCAAGAAGCTCCTCAAGGACAAGAAGATCACCGAGGACGAAGAGAAGCGCGCGCTCGACGAGATCCAGAAGATGACGGACGGCTTCATGCAGAAGATCGACCAGGCATCGAAGAGCAAAGAAAAGGAAATCCTGGAGATCAAGTGAGCGGGTCTGCCGCGGGCTGGCGCACCCTCCGCGTCCCCGCATCCAGCGCCAACCTCGGGCCGGGGTTCGACGCTCTGGGGCTGGCGCTGGGCGTCTATCTGACCTGCCGGTTCCGGCGCAGTCCGGCGCTGTCGATTCGCGCCACGGGCCGCGACGCCGCGCAGATCTCAACCCGCTCCGATAACCTGATCTGGCAAACCGCGCTCTCGGTGGCGCGCGAGCATCACCTCGACCTGCCATTCATCGAGCTCGAAATCCACAACGAGATCCCGATCGGCAAGGGTATGGGATCGAGCGCCGCGGCTCTCACGGCGGGCGTGGTCATCGCCGACGAATTGCTCGGTCTCGGCTGGAAGCCGCCGCGAATCCTGGATGCCGCGGCGAAGCTCGAAGGGCATCCGGATAATGTCGCGCCGTGCACGCTCGGCTCGATCGTCGCGAGCGCGATCGATTCCGGCGGCGTGACGCGCGCCGTGCGGCTCGACTTGCCGCAGCGTTTCGGGCTCGCTGTGGTCGTTCCCGATTTCGACCTGCCCACAGTGAAGGCGCGCGCGGTGCTCCCCTCCGGTTACAGCCGCGCCGACGCCGTGTTCAACGTGCAGCGAGCGTCCCTGCTGATCGCGGCTCTCGCTACCGGCGCAACGTGGGCTTTTCCGGCCGCACTCGAAGACCGCTTCCATCAGCCTTACCGCGCGCCGCTGGTACCCGGCCTGGAGGAGATCCTGAAACTGCGGGCGCCGGGCCTGCTCGGCTGCGCCCTGAGCGGCGCGGGCCCGAGCATCCTGGTATTTTTCGAACGCGGCTACGAACCGGTCTGCGATCTGGTGCGGCAGATTTTCCGGCTGCACGGGCACGAATCCGAGACGCTGTTCGCGGATATTCCAGAGTGCGGCTTTCGGGTGGAATGATCGAACCGGAATCCGGTGTCAAAATGGCGCCACCCACCGCGCGTCCGGCCGGATCTCTTTGGGCAGCCATGGGCCGATGAGGGATGCCGATTTGCGCAGCAGACGCCACCAGTATGCGGGCGAGTCGAGATGGATTGCCACCGTCGGGATGTAGGTCACATACCGCGATAGCGGCGCCCCCGTGCCCGCCCAGATGATGAATTCCTTCATTCCCTGTTCGATGAGAGTTTCGATCAGATACCCGCGCAGCACTGACGATAGCGAATAATCCGGAAAATCGCGGTCGTTGTTCAATTGCAGCAGCAGAACTCCGGCGGCCGGCCGGTAGATGCCGCACAGGATGCTCCACCACTCGCCGTTCCGATGCCTGAGCCCGGCGGCCAGCGGCCGGTCCGCCAGGGCGGCCATATTGATCGACCGGTCGACCGAACCGGGCTGGCACGGCTTACTGCACTTCCGTTCCAGGTAACCGGCGGCCGAGCGCAACTCATCGATCGGAACGGAATCCACATACACGCAGCCTGCGGCCTCGCAACGGCGCCGGTAATACCGGAAATTGCGGCGCGTGGTGCTGCCGAAACTCCGAAGCATCCGCTCGTAGGTTTCCGGCAGCGAGAGCACCGCATGATCCTGAAACCGTGAAAAATAGGCGTCCAGGCGAGTGAGCGCCAGCAGTTTGCGCACTGCCGCCAGCTCGGGACTGCGCCGCCGCACTCTGAGCCTGAGACCGCGTATGCCCGGACGGGACAACAGGTCCGTGAGGGCAAAAAGAACGGTTTCGGGGTAATCCGCAGGATCTCCGATCAGTACACTGCCGAAGGTCCAATCGGCATACACGATTCCCAGGCGATGACCGGAGAGAAATCTCTCCTTGGCGTAAACAACGCCAGCGAGCTCACCGCCGCGGCGCACAACCGCGACGCGCGGCTCCCATCCTTCAGTCAGTGAGGCGAGGTAGAAGGAAGGATCGAACATCAGATCGCCCCGGAACCGGGAACTTCTGATCTCGGGCTTCAGCGCTTCAATTTCACCCGTTGAAGACAACACTTCTCCGGCCAATGCGGAGATGGATTCCTGCCCAAAAGCCCGCATATTCCCCGCGACAACTCTGAATTTATAGAGAGTCCGCCCACTCAACGAACTCATCGGCCCGCGACCGGACCGTTCTGCCGGGGAGCCTGGCTGGCGTTCCGGCGTCTGTTGCAAGAACAATATCACAACCACCTCAGAGCAACAGCGCCATCCCGCCCGCCTGAGTGCTTTTCCGCCCATCGCGCCGGGTTAAAATTTAAGGGAAGCCCGTCCTATGACCACTCCCCAGGAGCGCCAGCAAGCGCTCGCCGACATCCTCGACCAGCGTGTCCTCGTCCTCGACGGGGCCATGGGCACCATGCTGCAGCAGCGGCACCTTACGGCCGCGGATTTCGGCGGACCGGCGCTGGAGGGTTGCAACGAGTATCTGGTGCGCACGCGCCCGGATGTCGTCCTCGAGATCCACCGCGCCTACTTCGCCGCCGGAGCGGACATGGTTGAAACCGACACGTTCGGCGGCACGCCGCTGGTGCTGGCCGAATATGGGCTCGCCGGCCAGGCGCAGGCGCTCAACGCCGAAGCCGCACGGCTGGCGCGGCAGGCCGCGGCGGAGTATACGACAAGTTCCCGCCCGCGCTTTGTCGCCGGCTCGATCGGCCCCACGACGAAGGCCATCAGCGTGGTCGGCGGCGTCACGTTTCCGGAGTTGATCGAGGCCTTCGCCGTGCAGACCCGGGGCCTGCTCGAAGGCGGCGTGGATGTGCTGCTGGTCGAGACATCCAACGATACGCGCACGATCAAAGCCGCGCTCATCGCCATCGACCGCGTCAAGCGCGAGCTCGGTCTTTCCACGCCGGTAATGGTTTCCGGCACCATCGAGACCATCGGCACGATGCTCGCCGGACAGACTGCCGACGCGTTCTGCGCGTCGCTGCTCCACGCCGATCTCCTGTCGCTCGGCCTCAACTGCGGCACCGGTCCGGAATTCATGACGGACCACATCCGCACCATCGCCGGCATGGCGCCGTTCCGCATCTCCTGCTATCCGAATGCCGGCCTGCCGAACGAGGAGGGCAAGTACCTCGAAACGCCGGACGCGCTGGCCGCGCAGCTCGAACGCTTCATCGCCAACGGTTGGCTCAATATCGTGGGTGGCTGTTGCGGCACCACGGACGCGCACATCCGCGCCCTCGCGCAGATGGCCGAGGGCAAGCGGCCACGGCCCCGGCCCGCGGCGTCGCACCGCGCCTACTATTCCGGCATCGAATTGGTCGAGGCCGAGGAAAGCAACCGGCCCCTGATCGTCGGCGAGCGCACCAACGTGATCGGCTCACGCCTCTTCAAGAACCTGGTCGCGGAGGAGAAGTGGGAAGAGGCCACCGAGATCGCGCGCCGGCAGGTGAAGAACGGCGCGCATATCGTCGACGTCTGCCTGCAAAGCACCGACCGCGACGAACTGCGCGACATCCCGCCTTTCTACGAAAAGCTCATCCATAAGATCAAGGCGCCCGTGATGATCGACACCACCGATGCGCGCGCGATCGAGCTCGCTCTGACTTACTGCCAGGGCAAGAGCATCATTAACTCCATCAACCTCGAAGACGGCGAGGAGAAATTCGAGCGCGTGTGCCCGATCGCGAAGCGTTACGGCGCGGCGCTGGTGGTCGGCTCGATCGATGAAGACCCGGTACAGGCCCAGGCCTTCACGCGCGAGCGGAAGCTGGCGGTTGCCGAGCGCTCCTACAAGCTCCTGACGGAGAAATACGGCATCGCTCCGGAAGACATTATCATCGATCCCCTCGTCTTCCCCTGCGCCACCGGCGACGCGAACTATATCGGGGCGGCGGTCGAAACCATCGAGGGCATCCGGCTGGTCAAGCAAAAGCTGCCGCTGGCCAAGACGGTGCTCGGAATCTCGAACATCTCCTTCGGCCTGCCGGCTGCGGCGCGCGAGATCGTCAACTCGGTCTTTCTCTACTACTGCACGAAGGCAGGGCTGGATCTTGCCATCGTCAACGCGGAGAAGCTGGAGCGCTTCGCTTCGATCCCCGAAGAAGAGCGCCGCCTGGCCGAGGCGCTGCTGTTCAATACTCCGCCCGTCGATGCCGCGGACGAATCGCTGCGCACCGCGCCCGAGGACTGGCGGCAGCAGACCCAGGAACAGAAGATCGCCATCAACCAGTTCCACATCGCCGCCATCACCGAACATTTCCGCAAGACCGGCGCGCGCGCCAAACATCGGCCCGAAGACCTGCCGCTCGATGCGCGGCTCGCGAACTATATCATCGAAGGCACCAAGGACGGGCTGATCCCCGATCTCGACCGCAAGCTCGCCGAAGGCGCCGCGCCGCTCGATATCATCAACGGGCCGCTGATGGCCGGCATGTCCGAAGTCGGGCGCCTGTTCAACAATAACGAGTTGATCGTGGCCGAGGTGCTGCAATCCGCCGAAGCGATGAAGGCGGCCGTCAGCTATCTCGAGCGGTTCATGGAGAAGGCCGATAGCGCGGCCCGCGGTAAGGTGCTGCTCGCCACCGTCAAGGGCGACGTGCACGACATCGGCAAGAACCTGGTCGAGATCATTCTCGCGAATAACGGCTACACGGTCGTCAATCTCGGGATCAAGGTCGCGCCCGATGTTCTGATCCGCGCCGCACAGGAGCACCGGCCGGACGCGATCGGCCTCTCCGGGCTGCTCGTCAAGAGCACGCAGCAGATGGTCATCACGGCGACCGACCTCAAGGAGGCCGGCGTGTGTGTGCCGCTGCTCGTCGGCGGCGCGGCGCTCTCGGAAAAGTTCACCCGCACCAAAATCGCCCCGGCATACAGCGAGGCCGTGTGCTACGCCAAGGATGCCATGACCGGCCTCAGCCTCATGAACCGGATCATGGACCCGGCCGAGCGGGAAGCCGTGCTCGCCTCGCACCGCTCCGCCCAGGCCGAGCCGGTATCGCTCGATCAGGAGCCCCGCACGCCGGCGAGCGAGCAGCGCAGCCGGAAGGTCCGCACGGACATTCCGATCCCGGCCGCGCCGTATCTCGATCGCAAGGTCCGCAGCGTCCCGCACCTCACCGAAGTGTGGAGCTACATCAATCCCTTCATGCTCTACGGCAAGAACCTGGGCTACAAGGGCAACTTCGAAAAGGATCTGGCGGATCGCGATCCCAAGGCGCTCGAACTCTTCCACAAAATGGAGCAACTCAAGGCGGAAGCGGCGCAGTTCATGAAAATACGCGCGGTCTGGCAGTTTTTCGAGGCCGAGCGCGAGGGCAACGCGATCCACCTCTTCGCGCCCGGCGCGGATTCGCCGCTGCACACCTTCCGCTTCGGCCGCCAGCGCCGCGAGGACGGCCTTTGCCTGAGCGACTACGTGCTCGATAGCCAAGACGGCCGCCGCGACCACATCGCGATCTTCGTTGTCACGGCCGGCGATTGCGTCCGCGAGCGCGCCGAAGCATGGAAGCAGCAGGGCGAGTTCTTCAAGTCCATCGCGATCCAATCGCTCGCCACCGAGACCGCCGAGGGTGCGGCCGAATGGCTGCACCGCCGCATCCGCGAGGATTGGGGCTTCCCCGACCCGCCGACCACCACGATGCACGACCGCTTCACCGCGAAGTACCGCGGCAAGCGTTACAGCTTCGGCTACGGCGCCTGCCCGAATATGGACGATCAGCAGGGAATCTGGAAGCTGATTCACCCCGAAGAAATCGGCGTCCAGCTCACCGAGGGCATGATGATGGAGCCCGAAGCGAGCGTCAGTGCGCTGGTCTTCCACCACCCGGACTGCGCGTATTTTACGGCCGAATAGCCGCCCCGGCGCTTCACCACACCAGGCGCGCCGCCATCTGGATGGACCGCGGCAGGTTCGGCTGCGTCGTGATCTTGCCGAACGCGCTGCTGGTCGCGCTCAGGTTCGGCGCATCGAATTCCGGCCGGTTGAACGCGTTGAACGCCTCGAATCGCAACTGAAAGTTCACCCGTTCGTTGATCGGCGTATTCTTGATCAGCGAAAGGTCCACGTTGTCCGCCCCGTCCTGCCGCAGGCTGCCGTAACGCGTCCCGAACGTATGGATATTGCTGCCGAGCTGGTCCGCGCTCTTTGTGTCGAACCGCGTGATGTCGAAGATCGGCGCGTCCAGGTTGCTCGGATGGGGATTATTGTCTAGCGGCCCGCCGAAGTAGATCAGGTTGTTGCCGAACGTGAGCGGCGCGCCAATCTGGTTGGTGTAGATGCTGTTCAGCACCCATCCGCCCACGATCCGGTTGCCGAGGCCGGAGTGCAGGTCGAACCGCTTGTTCTTGCCGAACGGCGGTTGATAGCTGCCGCTCAGCACGAACCGCAGCGGGCGGTCATCGGCCGCCACGCGTTTTTCGGGGGCCAGGTCGGTGTCGTTCTTGTACGCGTCCTGCGAGATCAGCTTGGAATACGTAAAGTTGGCCAGCATCGTGATGCCGTGCGAGTAGCGCTTTTCAATGCGCACATCCGCGCTCTCGAAATACGAGCTGAACGCGTTCGGCCCTTGCAACGTAATGCCGGTGAACTCCGGATACGGCATCAGTAGTTGCTGCCGGGAGACCGTGGAGCCGTTGAGCCCGGTTCCGGGGAGCAAATTGGCAAACGGATTCGGCACCAGGGCCGAGAGGTAATCGATCGTGGCCTGATCGCGGAACGGCGAGGTGCTGAGATACGAAGCGGGGATGTAGTCCAACTGCTTGCCCGAAGCCGAGGTGCCGCCGAACAGCCGCACCGCGTGGTTCCCGATGTACGCCAACTCGACGACCATGTCCTTCGGCAGTTGCCGCTGCACGCTCAACTCCCAGCGGAAGGAGTAGGGATTGCGGATGGTCGGGTTGAAGTACGAGAAGCTTCTGCCCAGATTGGTGGCCAGGCCGAGCGATGAGCCGGTTGGCTGCAGGAACCCGTCCGGAAACGGGTTCGCCAGCGTCGCGTAGGGCGAGAGATAACTGTTCTGCGTGGCAACCAGCGTAGTGGTCTGGCTGAAGCCGTCCTGATAATAGTTCGGGTTGTTGATGGGAAAGACGAAAACACCCGTGCCGCCTCGGATCACGGTCTTCGGGTTCGCCGTCCACGCGAAGCCGAAGCGCGGACTGAAGATCTTGGATTGCGGGCTGAAGATCGCGGGATGCGACGAGCTGGCGAACAGCGGGCCTCCCAGGACTTTGAACTGGCTGGCGGGCAGAACGTCCGGCTTCAGCGCGTAAGCGGCTTGCGCCGCTTCGGCGATGGGGTTCGGCGTGACGGGATCGAATCCGTTCAACGCGCGGTTGAATCGTTCGTAATTCGCAAAGTCGTGCTCGAACCGCAGCCCCAGATTCAAAGTCAGCCGGGAACTCACGCGCCAGTCGTCCTGCACGAAAAGCGCGAGGTATTTGGCGGTATTGGTGCGCGTCGTATTGAGGTCGAAGCTGCCGCCGGTCGGCAGCCCCATCAGGAATGCCGCCCAGTCCTGTCCCACCGGCGCGGAAGGCGAGTTATCCAGCGGCCCGCGGGTCCAGTTGGTGCCGAACGTGTAGCTGCCCTGCGACTGCCCGAAGCCCTGATTGCTGTCGCGAGCTTCGCGGGCATCGGCGCCGATCTTGATGCTGTGATTGCCCCGGATCTTCACCACATCGCCGAATATCTGGAAGATGTTGAAGGGCCGGTTGGAATCGGTATCCGTCGTGATCTGATTGAAATCCTGGCCGGCCGTCGTGGAGTTGAACTGGATGTGCGGCAGCACCAGCTTTGGGGACGCGGCCGCGATGTAGGCGGGGAATCCGAGCTGTGTCCCATTGAAGCCATCGCCGAAGCTCACGGTGGCTTCGCGAAACCGCGTGAAATTCAGCCGCACGTTCGCCACGGTCGTGGCGTTGAAGGTGTGGACATCGTCCAGGGTGCTGCCCCAGTTGATGCGCAGCAGGTCGCGGCCGGTGGCGATGTTGTCGAAAAGGTTGTTGCGGTCTTCAATGCGATCGTTGTGGCGGAAGTTCCAGAACATCTTGTTCCGGCTGCCGAGATTGAAGTCCAGCCGCCCGATTTCCGAATTGTAGGTGTCGCGCCTCGCTGCCGGCGCCAGATAGTTGAGTGTGCCGTCGGGCCCGCCCGGCTGGTTCGGAAGCGGATAGAACTGGAGGTAGTTCCTGGCGATCGGGCTGATGCGGCTCGGCGGGATGAGGTTTCCGGCCAGCGGCGTCCGGGAGATCCGCGACCCGCTGAGCGCGCCGCTCATCGGATCGTAGATCTGGTATTGCGGCCCGAGCCGGAGCAGCGCGGAGAGATCGCCGCTGCGCTCGGCCTCGGTGGGCACCATCACGGTCTGCGGCTCCGGGAACGAATCGTTGATGTCCTCCATCCCGAAAAACCAGAACACCTTGTTCTTTCCGTTGAAAATTCGCGGCAGCCACACCGGACCGCCCGCGGTCCCGCCCCACTGGTTGTAGCGGCCCGGCGGCTTCAATTGGCCCGCTTTGTTCGTGAAAAAATTCGTCGCCTGCAAAGTCGAAACCTGGTTGAACTCGTAGAGGCTGCCATGGATTTCGTTCGTGCCGCCCCGCATCACCACGTTGGCGGTGCCGCCCCCGGTGTGCCCGTAGGCTGCGTCGGCCTCGAAGGCGTGGACCCGGACCTCCTGCACGGCGTCCACCGGCGGGTTGTAGGAGACGCGCAGATCCCATGTCGTATCCGGTGAGCCGTCCACGAGCAGCTCATTCGTTTGGGCTGGCGCACCGCCCATCGAGAAGCCGGACGGCCCGGCGTTGTCGAATGGCCGGTTGAACTTCGGGTCGCTGTTCGGCACTACCCCGAAGGCGAGCTGCGCCAGCACCAGCGGCGTCCGTCCGTTCATCGGCATGTTCTCGACCGTGGCTGAGTCGATGACCTGGCCGGCCGTCGCGGTGGTCGTATCCAGGATCGGAGCATCCGCGGTCACCGTGACCGTTTCGTTGATTTGCCCAAGCTCGAGATGAATGTCGAGCCCCACCCGGTCGCCGGCATTGACTTCAAGGTTGTCCTGCACATAATGCTTGAAGCCGGCGGCCTCCACCTCGACCCGATATCGCCCAGGGGTGAGAAACGGAATCGTGTAGAGCCCATCGGCGCCGCTCGTCGTGGCCGAGCGCGCGGATGTGGAACTCAGCAGGGCGGTGATCCTGGCCCCTGGGACGGCTGCGCCCTGAGCATCCAGTACACGCCCCGTTAGCGTCGCGCGGAACTCTTGGGCGGCCACGGTGCCAGCCAGCGCGAGCGTGCAAGCTACAACGGTAATCCGGAACAATCTGCACCCCTTCCGGCGGAAGGAACTCCGCCTCACCTGATGTTTAGAGAATGCTATCGGAAGGATTCCACCCGGTCAAGGGGCGGACACTGGCCGGGCGTGTGTGTCCGGCTCTGAACCATCGACCGGATGGACAGCCCCGGCAGATTGTGCTAGATTTTTAGCATGCTGCGCCGAAGGTTCCTCTCGGCCTCCTCGGCTTCGATCTTCCTGCCGGCGGTCTGCCGTCCGCAGCCCGCCGCCGATCTGAAATTCGACATCGCCTCGGTGAAGCCGAGCCGCTCCAACGATCCGCCGAGCTCCAACTTCCCGCTCGGCCCGGGAGACGTATACGTCCGCAACGGTGGGTACTTCTCCGCCACCGGCTTCCCGCTGGTCACCTACATCGCTTTCGCCTACAAGATCATCGGCAACCAGGCGCAATATTTCGACCCGCAGCTTCCCGATTGGGCCAAAACCGAACCCTTCGATATTCAGGCGCGCGCGCAGAGCGATCCCGGCAAGGACGGTATGCGAATGATGATGCGGGCGCTGCTCGCGGAGCGCTTTCATCTCGCCGTGCACTACGAAGACCGCGAACTGCCGGTATTGGCGTTCGTGCTGGCGAAATTCGGAAGGCTCGGCCCGCAGCTCCAGCGTCATCGCGCCGATTCCCCCTGTCCCACCGAGGCGCCGGACACATCCGCGCCGGGCATTGTCAACGGCCGCCCGCCCTTCTGCAACGGTATTTATCCGCTGCCTCCCAAGGTGCCGGGCCGTTTGCGTTTCGGCGGGCGCAACGTCAACCTGGGACTCATTGCCGACACTTTCAGCGCGGGCGTCGGGCTGGGCCGGCCGATGGTCGATGGCACGGGGCTCACCGGCACGTTTGATTTCACGCTGGAATGGACGCCCGAGCGACGCGGCGGGATCACCGCGGAAGTGGAACCCGATTCCTCCGGGCCTTCATTCGCCGAAGCCCTGCGCGAGCAGCTCGGCATCAAGCTGGAATCGCAGAAGCGGCCGATCCGCGTCCTGGTGCTCGATCGCGTGGAGCGCCCGGAGGAGAACTAACCGCCCATCACTTCGAGCGCCTTCCGGATCGCCGGATCGCGCTGCGCTTCGACTTCGTCGCCCTTCTCCACGCCGAACGCCTGGTTGAAGATTTCCGTCTTGAGCCGGTTGGTGATGAACTCGCGCTCGGCGATCCACTCGGAAACTCCGGGCTGGATGTTGTGCTCCGAAAGAAACACCTGATATTCGTCCAACACCTGCGGAGTCACCTGAAAATCTTCGGTGACCTTGTGCTTCGCCAGATACTGCGTCGCAAAGCTGGTGAACGAGCCCGAGGCATCCAGCACCGCGCGCAGCCGGTTCATCGGTGCCGGAAAGACCACGAAATCCGGCTGGATACCGCCGCCGCCGGTCACGATCCGGCCCTTATCGGTGTGGAATTCAGTCTGTTGGTTGGGATGCGCCGTGGCCGCGCCCAATTCGAATTTGGACGTGTCGAGCGGCCGTTGAATCGACCGTCCGCTGGGCGTGTAGTACAGCGCGGTAGTCAGCGCCAGGCCGGTATTCTGGCTGAGCGGAAACACGCTCTGCACCAGGCCCTTGCCGAACGTCGGCGTGCCGATGATGATGGCGCGGTCGTGATCCTGCATGGCGCCGGATACGATCTCCGACGCGCTGGCCGTTTTTTCATTCACCAGGATCGCGAGCTTGAAGCTGTACGGCGCCGCGTTGGCCGGCACCGATTCCGATTTCTCGGGCACGTGGCGCCCGCGAACGGTGAAGATCCGGCTGCCGGGCCGCAGAAAGAGAGAGGCGGTCTCGAGCGCGGCCTCCACCATTCCGCCGGGGTTATTCCGCAGGTCGAGAATCAACCCCTCGAGACGATCCCCGCCCAGCTTTTCGATCGCCGCTTTCAGGTCCGGCGCCGTCTTCCCGTCGAAGCTGGAAACCCGGATGTAGCCGACGCCGGCGGCTGCGAAAAACGTGCGCTCCACGCTCGGCGATTGCATCTCCTCGGGCGTCAGAGTGAAGTGCAGGATGCGCGGCACACCGCCGCGGCGCACATCGAGCTGCGCCTGCCGCTGGCGCGACTCCGTCAGCAGCTCGGTCAGCTGTTCGATATCGAGGCGGCTGATGATGTACCCGTTAATACCCAGGATTTCATCGCCCGGCGCCAGCCCGGACTTGGCGGAGGGCGTGCCCGGCATCGTTTGGAGCACGATCACGCGCCCGGGCAGCAGCGAAACCACGCTGCCGAAGCCCTTCTGCGTGGAGGCCTCCATTTTCTTGAGCTGCTCGAACTGCCCGGGGTCGAAAAAGACCGAGTGCGGATCGAGCGTCCGCAGCAGCCCGGGGATCGCGCCCTGATAAAACGCCTGCTCGGACGAGACCGGGTCGGCGGCGTTCTGCTCCAGGATGGAATACGCCTGGATGATCGATTTCATCTGCGAGGCGAGATCCTGGGCAGGCAGGGCGGCCGCGCAGCAAACCAGCGCTGCTATCGTGCAACGAAACATCTGTCGGGCCAGATTGTGCTGATATCGACTTGGACGTGGGGAAATTCGCGGGGTTTCAGCGTGCCTTGGGTTAGAACGGCGCAGGTCTGATAGAGGCCGTTTTCGGGATTTAGGACTTCGATGCTGCGGTTTTCCGGCCAGACCTCCCAATATTCCGGTACGCCGGGGCTGGCGTAATCCTGCCGCAAACGCATGCGCTCCTTCGCCCGATTCGATCGGGACATGACTTCCACGACGAGGAGCGGCGCGGAATGCACGTATCCGTCGTGGACCACAATGGTGCTCCTGCGGAAAACGGTTAAATCAGGGTTTCGCACTGTCAGCGGTGCTTTGCGGAGGATTAACCCGAAATCGGGCGTGGTCACGCGGAACTCGCGTCTCTCCAGTTGCGGAACGAGAGCGTCCCGCAAATTATCCACGATTTCCGTGTGATCCCACTTGTTCAAGGGCATTATGCTGATCTTGCCGTCGACCACTTCCTCGATGGCGTCCTTGGTGACGGACATCCTCAGCCACTCTTCGTAGGTGACCGTCTTCGGATTGGGAAGGCTGGCCATGCTGCCCTTATTTTATCGCGTGAACCGTGTGGCCCTCTTCCGCCGGTCGCGGTCGAGCGCCAGCTCGATCAGCCGGTCGATCAGCGCCGGAAACGCGATACCGCTGTGCTCCCACATCTTCGGGTACATGCTGATGCTGGTGAAGCCGGGGATGGTGTTGATCTCATTGATGTACAGCTTGCCGGTCGCCCCTTCGAGCAGAAAATCGACCCGGCCCATGCCCTCGCACTCGACGGCGCGGTAGCACTCGACCGCCAGCCGGCGCAGCTCGTCCGTCTTTTCCGGCGGCAGGTCGGCCGGCACCTTGGTTTCCGCGCGGTCGAGCACGTACTTGTCATCGTAGTCGTAGAATTCCCGCGAGGGCAGGATTTCACACGGCAGGGAAGCTACCGGCTCCTCATTGCCGAGGACCGAGCATTCCAGCTCGCGCCCTAAGATCCCGCGCTCGACGATGATCTTGCGGTCGTACTGCTCCGCCAGGGCGATCGCCGCGGTCAGCTCGCTCTCGTTCCGCGCCTTGGAAATTCCCACCGAAGAGCCAAGGTTGGCGGGCTTGACGAACATAGGGAACGGCAGCCGCGCCATGATCTTCGCGATATCCGCCTTGCCGCGCGGCGCGGTGCAGTAGTCTACTACGGGCAACATCCGTTCCGCGCAGACACGTTTCATCATCTCCTTATCCATCGACACGGCGGAGCCGAGCACGCCCGCGCCGACGTACGGCAGGCCGGCCAGCTCCAGCAGCCCCTGCACCGTGCCGTCTTCCCCGAAGGTGCCGTGCAGCACCGGAAAGACCACGTCGATTTCCGGCTGCGCGCCCGGTTCGGGCAGGATGGGGCGCGGCGTCCACTTCCCCTGCTGGTCGATGAAGTATTCGATCCGCTCGTAGCGCGCCGGATCCATTGCGTCCATAATGGAGCGCGCCGAGCGCACCGAAACCTCGTGCTCGCCGCTCCGGCCGCCGTAGATGACGGCAACTCGTAGTTTCATAAGATACGCTTCCCCAGGCCGGACATCACCAGCTCGACCGCGAGATCGGCGGTGCGGTTGACCTCGTCGATTACCGGGTTGACCTCCACCACCTCCATCGAGACCATCCGGCGGGAATCGCAGATCATTTCCATTGCCAAATGCGCCTCGCGGTAAGTGACGCCGCCGCGAACCGGCGTGCCGACGCCGGGGGCGTCGGCCGGATCGACGAAATCCATGTCGAGCGAGAGGTGGAAGCCGGCCGTGCCCGCGGTCGCAAGCCGGATCGCCTCGTCCATCACGCTGCGCATTCCGCGCTCATCGATGTCGCGCATGGTGAACGCATGGACGCCGAAGCCGCGAACGTGCGGACGCTCGGTCTGATCGACATCGCGCAGGCCCACGATGACCACGTTTTCCGGCGCAACCTTCGGATGAAACCCGTAAAGCCCGGTCAATTCCTCCGGCCCGTAGCCCACGATGCAGGCCAGCGGCATGCCGTGGATGTTCCCGCTGGGGCTCGATTCCGGGGTGTTCATGTCCGCGTGGGCATCCAGCCAGATCAGGCCAACACGCTGGTTCTGCCGCCGGAAATGATCGGCCACGCCGCTGACCGTGCCGACCGCGACGGAATGGTCGCCGCCCAGCACCAGAGGCAGGCTGCCGCGCGCCAGCGTCTGCTCCACATGCATGCCCAACCGCTCGCAGGTGGCCGCGATCTGCGGCAGGTACTTGGCCCGCGGATGGCCGGAAGGAGCGGCCTCGGCCTGCTCCACCGGCACGTTGCCGAGGTCTTCCACCACATAGCCGAGCGAAGCGAGCCGCGCATTCAAATTGGCGACGCGCACCGCCGAGGGCCCCATATCCACACCGCGCCGCCCCTGCCCGAGATCGAGCGGCGCGCCGAGGATCGTAATTTGCGAGTAGGGCATACCGGTTTCCCTTTCACCGCGGAGACGCGGAGGACGCAGAGATTACACGGAGAAAACCCTTCTGAGATTCTCTGCGCCACCTCCGTGTCCTCTGCGTCTCCGCGGTGAAGTATTGGCCTCTAAAATTCCGCATTGCCCGGCGTCCGCGGGAACGGGATGACGTCGCGAATGTTTTTCATGCCCGTCAGATACATCAGCATGCGCTCGAACCCCATCCCGAAACCGGCGTGCTCGACGCCGCCGAAGCGGCGCAGGTCCAGGTACCACCAGTAGTCCCGCTCGGTCATGCCATGGCCGAGAATCCGGTCGCGGAGCACGTCATACCGCTCTTCGCGCTGGCTGCCGCCGATGATTTCGCCGATCCGCGGCGCCAGCACGTCCATGGCGGCCACCGTTTTTCCGTCATCGTTCAGGCGCATATAGAACGCCTTGATCTCCTTCGGGTAGTCCGTGACAATGACTGGCTTCTGGAACAGCTCTTCGGTGAGGTAGCGCTCGTGCTCGCTTTGCAGATCGACGCCCCAGTCGGTTGGAAACTCGAAATTCTTTCCGGATTTCTGCAGTAGCGCGATCGCCTCGGTATAGCTGATGCGCTCGAACGGACCAGCCAACAGGCCTTCGAGCGTCTTCAGCAGCTCCGGCTCGTACCACTTGGCGAGGAACTGCAGGTCGGGCATGCTCGTCGACAGGATCTGCTCGACCTGATACTTCAAAAATGCCTCCGCCAGATCGGCATTGTCCTTCAGGTCGCAGAATGCCATCTCGGGCTCGATCATGTAGAACTCGGCCAGGTGGCGCGGCGTGTTGGAATTCTCCGCGCGGAACGTCGGCCCGAATGTGTACACATTGGCGAACGCGAGGGCGAAAATTTCAGCTTCGAGCTGCCCGCTCACGGTAAGGTACGCGCGCTGCCCGAAGAAGTCCTGCGTGAAGTCGGGCTCCCTGCCGATATCGAGCGTCGTCACCTGGAACATCTGGCCGGCGCCCTCGGCGTCCGAAGCGGAGATCAGAGGCGCGTGCACGTAGACGAAGCCGCGCTCCTGGAAAAATTTGTGAATGGCCCAGGCGAGCGCGTTGCGGACGCGAAACACGGCGCCGAACGTGTTCGAACGCGGGCGGAGATGGCCGATCTCGCGCAGCGTTTCGAGCGTGTGCTTCTTCTTCTGCAGCGGGTACTGCTCGGGATTGGCAGCGCCGTGCACGCACAGCGTTCGCGCCTTCAATTCGACCGCCTGCCCCTTTCCCGGCGAGGCCACCAGCTCACCCTCCGCGCTGATGCAAGCCCCGGTGGTGATGCTGGCGACCGTTTCCGGTGGAACCGTGCCGGATTCCAGCACGATCTGCAAATCCACCGGCGAAGATCCGTCATTGAGCTGGATGAAATGCACGTTTTTGCTGTCGCGCCGCGTCTTCACCCAGCCTCTGGCGATGACGGTCTCGCCCGGAGCGCGCCGCAGCAGGCTGCGGATGTATTGGTCAGGTTGGATCATGAGAAATGCGAATCGAGGAGCCGGGATGCCATCAGTCCTGGCTCCTAGCTCCTGACGTCCTCCTGCGCCTCCAGCCTCTCAAACACCTCCGCCACCTTCTCCAGCGGATTCGGAAACTCCGGGCTCTCCTTGAGCTCGAGCAGCAGCGGAAACTGGCCGTTGCAGCCGCGGAAGAGGGACATCGTGTTGGCCCAGTCGATCGTGCCGCCCTGGCTCACGAATGGGAAGAGGTGCGTATCGCTCGAGCCATTGTTGTCGTGGACATGCGTCGAGCGGATGCGGTCCTTCATCAACTGGAAGGCCGCCTCCACGCCCTCGTTCATGTTGGCGTGGCCGGTGTCGAACACGTAGTTCAGGCCGAGGTGCGTCAGGTCCTCGAATTGCAGCAGCCGCTCCGCGCTCGAGAGGCCGTTGGGGATATTTTCGAGCAGCACCTCGACTCCGCGCTGCCGGGCGAAGAGGCTGATCTCTTCGAGCGCGGAAAACGCGGCGTCGAACTTGCGCATGTCGAACTCCTCGCCGCCCACGCCCATGTGCTGGATCAGGTAGCGGAAGGGGATCACCTCGGCGATTTCGAGCGTGCGCTTGATCTCATCCACCATTTCGAGCCGGCGCGTCTTCACCGGCTCCGTAATCGTGATGATCGAGTGCGGCCCCGAGCGGCCCCAGATCTCGTCTGTGTACATCGGCGAGTGCAGCGAATGGAGCTTGAGCTCCGAATCGCGGAACCAATGGCCGAGCTCGGCCACCTGCGCCTTATTGCGATAGTCCAGGTGCTGGCGCGCGCAAAAGACCTCGACGGCGCGGATACCGGTCTGCTGAATCCTCGCCAGCATCGCTCCGGTCAGGCGATGATTGACGAACAGGTGAGTCGAAAGTACGTGGTCCATCGAATTGGTCAGCGTCCTTGCGCGGTGCCTTCGGTGCGGGGGTCGGGCGCGCCCTCGAGCCACCCGTTATCGAACGCGATGGCGGCGCACTCGCCCTGGCTCGCCACGCGGCGCACCTGGTAGCCGCGGCTTTCAAGCAGCGCGACCGTATCGGGCGACCAGCCGGGCTCCATGCGCACATCGTCCGGCATCCACTGGTGGTGGAAGCGCGGCCAGTTGACCGCGTCCTGCACGTTCATGTGGAAGTCGAGGAAATTCACGATCACTTCGAGCACCGTGTTGATGATCGTGGGACCGCCGGGAGAGCCCAGCGCGAGCACCGGTTTGCCGTCCTTCAGCAGGATCGTAGGAGTCATCGCGGAAAGCGGCGTTTTGTGCGGCGCAATGGCATTCGCCTCGCCCTGGATCAGCCCGTACATGTTCGGCTGGCCGGGCTTGGCGGCGAAATCGTCCATCTCGTTGTTGAGCAGGAATCCGAGGCCGCGCGCCGTGACCTTGCTGCCGTAGCCGCCGTTCAGGGTATAGGTCACGATCGCGATGTTGCCGTCGCCATCCGCCACCGAGTAGTGGGTCGTCTCGTAGGATTCGTAGCCCGCGAACTTGCCGGCGCGGACCTCGCTCGAAGGCGTGGCGCGCTCGGGATCGATCGACGCCCGCAGCTTCGCAATATACGCGGGGTCGAGCATCGGCTCGACCGGCACCTTCCCGAAGTCGCCATCGCCCAGGTACGCCGCCCGGTCCGCGAAGTAGCGCCGCATGGCTTCGACCATAAAGTGCACGGAGCTGGCCGAGCCGGCGCCGCCCTTTTCAAAGCCGGTCGGTTCGAGCATCGCGAGCATCTGCAGAATCCCGATGCCGCCCGAGCTCGGCAGCGGCGCGGTGACGATCTGGTATCCCCGGTACGAGCCGGTCAGCGGCTTTCGTTCGATGGCCTTGTACGCCTTGAGATCGTCCAGCGTGATCAGCCCACCGTGCTCCTTCATGTCCTGCGCCAGCAGGCGCGCGGTCTCGCCTTCGTAGAAGTCCTTGGCGCCCTGGCGCTCGATGCGCTCGAGCGTCCGGGCGAGATCGGCCTGCACAAACAGCTCGCCGGGCTGATAGAAATTGCCGTCGCGCTGGAAGACGCGCCGCGATTCCGGAAACTGGTCGAGCCCGCGCGAATGCAGCCCCTGCGCCTGCGCGTAAGAGAGAGGGAAGCCCTTTGCCGCCAGCTCGACCGCCGGCGCCACCAGCTCCGCCCATTTGAGCTTCCCGTAATGCTGCGAAGCGTATTCGAACCCGCGCACACTGCCCGGGACGCCGGCCGCGCGGTAGCCGAGCACGCTATCCTGCGTCGGCTTGCCGGCAGCATCGAGATACATATTGCGCGAGGCGGCTCCCGGCGCGCGCTCACGGAAATCGAGGAAGGTCGTGCGGCCGTCGGCGAGGCGAATCAGCATGAAGCCGCCGCCCCCGATATTGCCCGCCGAGGGATGCGTCACCGCGAGGGCGAAGCCGACCGCGACGGCGGCATCGACGGCGTTGCCCCCGGCCTCCAGCACCTTGATTCCGGCATCGGTGGCGTGGCGCTCGCGCGTCACGACCATGCCGCGTTTGGCGCGAACCGGTTGAGCGGACCACGCGGGAAGAGCGGCCGCGAACAGCAGCAGGGCCAGGGTACGGCGCATAAGGAAGATTTTACTATGTAGACCGCCAGGGTTTGGGACGCCCGCACACCCATGTCACACTCGGCAGCGCTATCCCGTCTCACCATTGGAGAGAGGAGAAGCGACATGGTCAAATGGTTTTTACGAAAAGCGATTGACAAGTTCGAGCGGGACTGGAACTACGATGCCAGCTATATGCGCGAAATGATTGACGCGAGTCCGAAAGCCGCCTGGCTGTTCTCCCGCGTCACTGCCCTCGGACGGTTCCGCCGCGACCTGCCCGTCGAAGCCTGGTGCGCCGCCGGCATTACCGCTGTGCGCCATGAAGACTGCGGCCCCTGTACGCAACTGGCCGTAACCATGGCCGAGCGTTCCGGCGTGAGCCCGGAGGTCCTGCGCGCCGTGCTCGCCGATGATCCCGCTAGCATGCCGCCGGATGTGGCGCTGGTATGGAACTTCACGCGCGCCACGCTCGCGCACGACGCGGCCGCCGATGAGTATCGCGAGCAGATCGTGACGCGCTGGGGACGGCGAGCCCTGGTCAGCCTGGCTTTTGCCATCACCGCGGCACGCATCTATCCGACGGTCAAGTACGCCCTTGGCCACGGCCGGGCGTGCATGCGCGTCGTTGTCGACGGCACGCCGATCATCTTCGATCACGGCCGGACTCCGGCGGATATGGCGGTGCGCACGCCGTGACCTCCGATCCTGCCGCGAGCTTCGAGCCGCACCGGCGGCGTCTGCTCGGTCTCGCATACCGCATGCTGGGATCGATGGCGGATGCCGAGGACGCGGTGCAGGAGACGTACTTGCGCTGGCATGCGGCCCGCCGCGACGAAGTATCGGACCCGAGAGCGTTCCTCATGACTACGGCAACGCGGATTTGTCTCGATATGCTGACCTCGGCGCGCGCGCGGCGCGAGGAGTACGTCGGTCCCTGGCTGCCGGAGCCGGTGGTCGACACATCGG
>DATGMB010000221.1:0-7197 GCA_035293845.1 Bryobacteraceae bacterium | reverse complement strand
TGGACAGCCGCAAACGGCAACTGCTCAATGAACTGTTCCGGCTCAATCGGCGAATGATGAAAGCGTATCTTCTCAAGGAAAGCCTCGACCGGTTGTGGACGTATCGGTATGAGGGCGCAGCCTTGCGTTACCTGCACCAGTGGATCGACCAGTTGCGTTGGCAGCGGCTGGAGCCGTTCAAGAAGCTGGCGGAGATGCTGATCAGCCACCTGGAAGGGATTCTGAACTACCGCCGCATGCCCGTACGATTCGGTGTGGTGGAGGCCGTCAACGGAAATATCAAGGCGCTCCTTCGCCGCGGGCGTGGATATAAGAATCTTCGTTACCTGCTGCTGAAGGCGCAGCGCCTGGCGGCGCTCAAGACCGAATTCCTGGTCCTTCGGAAAGCGGTGTAGGTTGGGGGCTTTTCAGATTCTTGCTCAGAGCCGAAAAAACGGAGTGAGCTGAAACGAATGACCGAGAACGACATGTCGGATTCGGTGGTGTGGCGCGAAGTCCGTGACATGAGCCACACATTTCATGAGGGCCTGGTGGAATTGTTTTTCGGCAACGACTCAGAGCTGTCTAAGCTCACGAAAGAATACGGGGTGTTTTGATGCGACCCATCGGCTTTTCGACCGGGGCCCTTGCAAAAGGCGATTTTCACTCTGCCATTCTGCGTTTACGCGAACTGCGCATCCCAGTCATCGAACTCTCTGCCCTGCGCTTCGACGAGCTCGACGGTTTAGTCACGGCACTTCCGGCGCTTGATCTTAGCGGATTCGAGTTTGTCTCTTTCCACGCGCCGAGTGACTTCCATCCGGAAGCCGAGCAGTACGTGATCGACCGTCTAAGGAGGGTTGCGGAAACCGGGATACCCGTCGTGGTTCATCCGGACGTAATCGTAGTTCGGCAGGCGTGGAGAGACTTGGGTTCTATGCTGCTGATCGAAAACATGGATAAACGTAAGCCGATCGGCCGGTACTCCGGGGATCTGGTGCATCTGTTTGAGCAATTTCCAGATGCCGGTCTCTGTTTTGACCTGGGCCATGTCCGGCAAGTCGACCCAAGTATGACAGAAGCACACCTGGTCCTTGAGCGTGTCGGCGATCGACTAAGGGAAATCCACTTGAGTGAAGTGAATACCAGCAGCCGGCATGATCCGCTATCGATCTATGCGATATCGGCGTTTCAATCGATTTCTCATCTGATCCCTGAAACCGTCCCGGTCGTTCTTGAAATGCTGATCGACCGGGGCCAAAGCGACATTCTTACCGAAATCGATCGTGCAGAGCGCGCACTGAATCCTGCGCTCCTGCACGCCGTTGGTTGACGGAGACCAGCCGCTACTTCCCGTCCAGAATAAACGTCGGCACGATCCCTGAAGCCGAGGAAAATCCGGCTTTGCCGGTGGTCAGCCAGCTCGAGCAGCCCTGCACCTTGCCGAGATAGGCGTGCGGGTGAACGTCCACCTGCATCTCGCGGAATTCGAGTTGCCCGAAGCTCATCAGGGGAAAAACCGACCGCACCGGCTCGACGCGCTCCTGCACCACGTACGGTGTGCGCATCGCCTGCTTGAGGGCGCGCTCCCAGGCTCCAGCTTCCATTTCCCAGCCCAAATACGTGTGGAGATCGCTGTAATCGTCGTTGGGTTTGAGCGCCAGCCTCTCGCGATTCTGCGTGATGAATTCGGGCAGATCGATGGTCTTTTCGCCGTAGGTCGTCTTGACGGCCTGCACGAGCCGCGTCCAGGGCACGTGCTCGCGGATCGCCTTGCGCTCCGCCACCGGGAATTTGGCGGTCAAAGCGTCGTCGGTGAGGAGGCCGAACATGGCCTTCTTGTGCGCCAGCTCCGAGCGGAAGCTGTTGACCACGCACACGGCGCGGTCGCGGTAAGCCTGCACCAGCGGATGGCCGAGATCGAAGCGGATCAGGAATTCCTGTACGCCGAGGCGGCGGTAGACCAGGTCGATTTCGAAAGGACCGCGGCGCAGCACGCGGTTGCGGTATTCGAGCTGCTCGGGCGCGACGATCTCGACCGCGTAGCCCTCCTCGCGGAAGTAATCGCGATACAGCTCGTATTCGCTCTGGCCGCCGTTGAAGGCCCCGCGGAATTCCACGATCGCGATATTCGGCTTCCGCCTTCCGCCGAACTGCTTATAGGATTTCAGCAGCGCCTGGAGCAGGTGCCGGCGGCTTCCGATCTTCGAAAGCGAGTAGCGCTTGCGCAGCTCGCGCATCGGCGGAACGTCCGCGAACAGGTCTGCAAGCGCGTCGGCGTAGGCCCCGCCCGTCGGCGAATCCGCATTGTACTGCACGAAATGGAGGCTGCCGTTGTTGAGGTGCGTGTCCAGGCGCGCCGCCACTTCGAGCGCCTGGTAGCCGGGATCGATGGCGGCCAGCATCTTCTCGGCGGGGAGCAGGTCGAGCCGCGCCAGCAGCGCGGGATTCGCAAGCACCATCTGCTCCATGCGATCGATCGCTCCGATGAGCGACTCGCCCGTTTTCACCAGCGATTCGAATTGCCGCCGCGAAATGAAATTGGGCCGCAGGAAAGGGCAGATCAAGCGCCCGCCCGCCGAGAGCTTGGCGTTTTCCATGCGCTCGTGCAGCGTGCCGGCCCACGCGAGATCGCTCGCGGGCCCGCTTTCCAGCATCCTGTTGTATCTGGTGACGGCGTCGTCCAACTGGGACATTTCGGAGTTGATGACCTGTTCTATAATCGAGTATCGCACACCAGTGCACAAAACGATAGGTTCGATCCCTCCTCCTCACTATATAAACCTTTCAATTTCAGTTGTTTACGGTTAAATTTGGATGCGGCGGCGAGGTGCGCCCGAACGGGCCCGCTCGGGTGGGTGGCGGAGAATCCGCCTCGGCTGGCGCCCCAGACGGTGTCCACGCGCACAGAAGCGTGCGGTGACCGGCAGCCAGATCGGCGAACGGAGCGTAAAAACAGGGCCGCGACCGTAGGGAAGCGGTGCGGCTCACTCCCTCACGGTCGCGGCGATGATCCGCTGGATCGCGGCTTCTGGTTACCGGTTCTCTTTGGCCAGCTTCACGCGCGCGTCTTCGAGCTTGCGGGTGACCTTGGCGACTTCGTCCGCATCGGCGTCCTCGGGGGACTTGCGGAACTGCTGCAGTGAGGCCTGCCACTGGGCTACGGCCTCTTTGGTCTTGCCCAACTTGAAGTAGACGTCGCCCAGGTGGTCGTGCACGGTGCCGTCGTCACCGATTTGCTCGATCGCCTGCACGAGCATGCCTTCCGCCTCGTTCAGCTTGCCCTGGCGATAATAAACCCACCCGAGGCTGTCGAGGAAAGCGCCGTTGTTCGGCGCCTGGTCGAGCGCCTTCTGGATCAGCTTCTGCGCTTCGTCGAGCCGCACGCCGCGGTCCGCCAGCATGTAGCCGAGGTAGTTCAGCGCCTCCGCGTTATCGGGGTTGATGGCCAGCACCTTGCGGAATGCCGCCTCGGATTCCTCGTACTTCTTCATGCGCTCGTACATGGCGCCGCGCATGAAATAGATGGTCTCGCGCTCGTCGTCGTTCTTGGCGGCCTGCTCGGCGGCGTCGAGCGCCTTGCTCATGTCCGGATAGCGCTTGGCTTTTTGGTAGAGCTCGGCGAGAGCAAGCTGCGTCTTGACGTCCTGAATGCCCTTGAGCTCGGCGGCGCCTTCATCCAGCTTGCCGGCATCGGCCAGGACGGTGGCGCGCTCGATTTTCAGCTCGTTCTTATCCGGGTACTTCTTGATGGCGGCTTCGGATTCCTTCAGCGCGGACGGGTAGTCCTTCTTCTGACGGTAGGTGTCGATCACCTGCACTTCGCCGCGGACGGCGTAATCCGCGCCGAGCTGGCCGAACTGGCGGAATGCGTCGATCGCCTGGTCGTACTTGCCGGCCGTACGCGAGACGATGCCATACTCTTCGAGCAGACGGGAGCGGAGATCGGCCTCCGTCTTCGAATAGCTGCGGCGCATCGTGTCATCGAGCATCGACTTCAGCGCCTGGAGGGCCTGGTCGTTCTTGTTCTCCGCCAGGAGGAGCTGCGCGTCCTGGTAGCGGACGTCGAGGTTCTCCGGGCTGGCCTTCTTCGCCTTATCGATGGCGGCGCGCGCGTTGGCAAGATCGTGCTTGATGGTGTAAATCTTCGAGAGATAAATCTGCGAATCGACGTCGCGCGGATCTTCTTCGCCGAGCTCCTGGAACAGCTTAAGCGCCTCGTCGAGCTGATCCGAGTACATCAGATCGAGCGCCAGGCTGCGGGCGATGCGGAGGTTGTCGGGCGCCAGATCGTAGGCCTTCTTGAGGACCGCGGCAGCGTCCTTATAATCCTTCATCTGCTCGTACTGCTCGGCGAGAAATTGCAGTGTGCGCTCGTTGGGGGAGTGGGCGGCCACGTCTTTCAGCGTGTCGATGGCCTTCTTGCTGTCGCCCAGGTCGGCGTACAGCATGGCGAGCCCGGTGATCGCATCTTCGTTATTCGGGTCCACCGCGAGCGCCGCGCGGTACGCCTTTTCGGCTTCCGGGGAGCTGTTCGAGACGCGATACAGGCGGCCCAGCATCACCCAGCTTTCGGTATCCTTGGGGTCCTTTTGGGTGATCTGCTGATACTGCTCGATGGCTTGGCGGACGTACTTCTCGTCGACACGGCCTCCCTGGCCCTCGCCGATCATGCGGGTGTAGACACGGCCCAGCATGCGGCGCGCGTCGAGGTTTTGCGGATCCGCTTTCAGCAGGTCCTCGGCCAGCGAAACGGCATCGGCGAGGCGATTGGTCTGGATATAGAGGTCCGTCAGCTCATCGAAGATGACGCTATCGTGCGGATCGAGCCGCAGCGCTTCCCGGTAGTGCTGGATGGCCTGGCTGAGGTAATTATTCTTGTTGCCCTCGTTGGCTGCCAGTTCCGCATACAGCCGGCCCATGGCAAAGTTGTAATAGACTCCGGCCTTGTCGTCCGCCGTCGGAGATGCGGCGGCCGGCGGCGTGGCGGCCTGCGGGGTCTGGGCGTAAAGGATGGAGCCGAGGGGAGCGGCGTAAAGGAGCGCTTTGACGAAGCGAATCATGGATGTTTCTTTCTTCCGACCGGGAGGGCCCCCACGAGGGTCGAAATGCACAACCCTATCATTGTATACCCGGCCTTACCGGCGATCCGTTGAATCCGGCCTGTGACCTCTAAAGATCCGGCGAAAACTGCCCGCCATCCCACAATCCGAGGGCCTGTAACCGGAGACGCTGCCGGACGGTCCCCGGTTGCAGCGGCGAGTTTGGCCCCAATGGGCCATCGCGGCGTAGAGGCTGCGAAACAGCCCCTCGGGGTTCATGGCGAAGGTGGCTCAGGAGTGGATTTGTTTGGCAGCGGCGCGGCCGGAATGGAAGAGTCGGCACATCAGCCGGCTGCGGATGGAGGCCGCGAGGAGGCAACGAAGCGGCCGGGCGCGGTATGTGCCCCGCGGCAGGAACTCGCGGATCGCGATTCCATCGCCGGCGAACGGCCGCTGGTTGCGGTCGTGGGCCCGACGGGGTCCGGCAAAAGCGAGCTGGCGCTGCGGATCGCCGGGGAATTCGGCGGCGAGATCGTCAATTGCGACTCGCTGCAGGTCTTCCGGCACTTCGACATCGGCACGGCCAAGCTGACTCCCGCCGAGCGGCGTGGGATTCCGCACCACCTGCTCGATATCGTCGACCCCGACGAGCTGTTCACGGCCGGCGAGTACGCGCGGATCGCGCGACAGGCGATCGGCGAAATTGCGGCGCGGGGACGCTTGCCGGTAGTGGCGGGCGGCACCGGGTTTTACTTGCGAGCGCTGCTCGACGGCCTTTTCGCCGGCCCGGCACGCGACCAGGCGCTGCGCGACCGGCTGGCGGAGCGGGAGCGCCGGCGGCCCGGGTCGCTGCACCGGCTGCTGCGGCGCTTCGACGCGGCGTCGGCGGCCCGCATTCACGCCAACGATGTCCCGAAGGTGACGCGGGCGCTCGAAGTGTGCCTGTTGACCCGGCGGCCGGTGACCGAGCTATTCCAGGAAGGGCGCGACTCGCTGCGCGGCTATCGCGCTCTCAAATTAGGGCTATTACCGGACCGCGACGCGCTCTACGCGCGCCTCGATGCGCGCTGCGCGCGGATGTTCGAAGGCGGGCTGGTCGAGGAAGTGCGGCATATCCTGGGGCTGGGTTTTCCGCCGGAGGCGAAGCCGTTCGAATCCCACGGATACAAGCAGGCGCTTCAGTTGATCCGCGGGGAATTGAGCCCGCGGGACGCCTTATTCTACGCGCAGCGCAACACCCGGCACTACGCCAAGCGGCAGATTACGTGGTTCCGGCGCGAGCCGGGACTGGTGTGGCTGCGCGGCTTCGGCGAGGAGGCCGCCGTGCAGGAGGAGGCGCTGCGGCGCGTGCGGGAGTTTCTGGTTTCCGCAAACTAAGGACGCAAAATTGCACAGATCGGGCGATTAGGAGGAAACATGCTTCGGAATGCCATCATTCTGTGCCTGGCTGGTGCGGCAGCTTACGCAGCGCAGCCGATGTGCCCGTGCCCGGCGGGCGCGGGCGTGCGGCGCACCGTGCGAACCCGCACGGTGACCACGGCATCCTCGACGTCGTCCAGCGCGAACCGGGAATACACCGAAAGTTCCATCGTGCTGCCGGCCGGCACGACCATCGCGGTACGGCTCGATCGGTCGCTCGATACGCGGCGCGACCGCGCCGGCACGCCGTTCGTGGCCACCGTGTCGCGGCCGGTGGTCCGCGGCGGTGAAGTGGTCGTGCCGCGGGGCGCCATCGCGCGCGGTTATCTGATCGAGTCGAAGCCTTCAGGGCGTCTGAAAGGCCGCGCGGAGATGGCCTTGGCGCTGCGCTCGGTGGATATCCGCGGGCGTGTGTACCGGATTTCGGCCTCCGGACCGGTCTTCGAGACGAAGGGGCACAAGGGGCATGACGCCGTGTGGATCGGCGGAGGAGCCGGCACGGGCGCGGCCGTGGGCGCAATCGCCGGCGGCGGTATTGGCGCGGCAGTCGGCGCTGGCGTGGGCGCGGTGGCGGGAACCACCGGGGCCTTCATCACCGGCAAGCGCAATCTGCGGCTGGCGCCGGAGACGCAGGTGGTGTTCACCCTGCGGCATCCGGTCGCCGTGCGGGAACGCGGGTGAGCGCGGCTCAGTGCCGCACCACGGTCAGCGTGACCGTCGAGGCGTACTGCCGCGAGTGGTGGACGGCGTTGTGGGC
>DATGMB010000220.1:0-13790 GCA_035293845.1 Bryobacteraceae bacterium | reverse complement strand
TCGAAATTGATGCGGCAGTATTGCGTGAAGTACGGATCCTGGCCGGGGATCATGCCGCCGGCTTCGAACCAGATCTGGCGCTTGTCGTCGTCCACGTAATCGACGTTGCGCACCAGCCAGTCGCCCCTGGTGATCTGGTTTTTGACCTTTCCAGTGAGGCCGTCATAGAGATAGAGATGTTCCCAGCCGTCGCGCTCGGAGGCCCAGAGGATCTCATGGCCGTCGGCGATGTCATGCCGGTACCGGCGCCCCGCGGAGAGGCCGGGGCCGAGCTGGTTGTAATAGATGAATGTTTTGCTCTGCTCGTCGATGAGCGCGCGCGCCTTGCCGGTCTGGGCATCGACCTCGATCACGCGATAAACCTGGTGCCCGCGCTGGTTGTATTCGAAGGTGAAGCCGCGGCCATCTTTCCACCAGACGGGCTCGGTAATGTTGTAGGGGTTGGGAAACAGGCTGCGGTCGATTTCGATTTGCTGGCGGGTCGCGATGTCGAACAGCGCGGGGTACGCGACATCGACCGTGTCGCCCGGCTTGCGATACATCGCGCCCATCGCCGAGAACGGCAGCGTGCCGGTGGTGAAGTGCTTCGGCTGCACCTGATCGGCCGGCGACGACTGGATGTAATGCACCTGGCGGTCGTAGCCGGGGCGCGTATGATAGGCCACCAGCTTCTTCGAATCGGGCGACCACGCGACCGAGCGGAGTGTGTAGTAATTGCCCTCCGTGCCGTCATAGCTCAGCGGAGTGGCGGGTTCGTTCGAGCCGACCGGGCGGAGAAATACGTTGTAGTTCTCGATGAGGGCGTCCCATTTGCCATCGAAGGAGCGGCAGGTCTCTACCGCCGCTGCGGCAACCGCGCCACGGCCCCCGCGGCCTCCGCGTCCGGCGCTTTGCGCGGCTGATTCGGCGGGCGCGCGCGGGGCGCACCCGGAGGGGCCGCGTCCGAATGCCGCGCCGCCGCCGGTCTGCTGCGGGAACGGCTGATATTCCAGGCCGTCGACGGGATCGCCGCCGTTCTCTTCCGAGACATAGGGCGCCGGTTCTTCCTCCGGCGCGGCGCCGCGGCCGCGGCCGGCGAAGGCGGGAATCGGACCGCCTCGCTCGCAGGTGTAGTCGGCCAGGCTGCAGTGGTACATCACACCGCCGGCGCCGAACTCGATCGAGCGCTCATCGTCTGAGAACGCGAGCGGCGCGGTGCTCAGGGGCGCGCCGGCAGCCGCCCGGCCTCCACCGCCGCGCCCGGCCTGCGGCGCGAAGGGCAGGGTGAGCGCCGTATAGTGGCGCCCCGTGGCGGTGGAAATCGCCGCGGCCAGCTTTTCATGATCGAAGGCCGGCTGTTTGGTCTGTTTCGCGGCGTCCACCAGGATGAATTCCGTTCCGCCCTTGACCGCGCGCGGATACCAGAAGTGCCCGGTATGACCGATCCACGCGACCGGGCCGGGAGTGTTCACCACCAGACCACGGGCCTTGGCCTGCAGGTCCTGTGCCCGTTGGTAATCCGCCAGCGTGCCTTGCGCGCGCGCCGCCAGGGCGGCCGTCAGGCAAAAGGCGATCGTGATCGCCGGCGCCATTCGCCGGGGAGTGTTCGTGCTCATGGGACCTCCTGCGTGGAGTATCCAGCTTATCAACTCGTGTGGAGGGCGGCGCGAATGCACACTGGCGCCGTTCACAAACGCGCGGCGGGCCGCGGAAACAGGAACCCGGCCGGGCGCGTTTCGCATCGGCCACATTGGAGGCTGTCCGGAAAGGTGACGCGCCCGTTCGCGATGTCGCTCCTGCTCCTGCTCGCGCCGCCGCTCTCCCGCGCCGCCGATCTGCGGCCCGAGACGGTGGCGGCGTGGAACCGGTACATCGCGCAGGCCAAGGCGCGGATGAATGCGCGGCTCGACCGGAAGCATCACTTCCTTTGGATCGATGAAAACCCGGACCGCGCGCGCCGGGTTCGCAACGGCGAGATCCTGACGGCTCCAGCCAACGGAAACGGACGGATCGATGTTCCTGACGGTCTCATCCATGACTGGATCGGGGCGGCGTTCTTCCCCGGCACCACCATGGACCAGGTTTTCGCCACTACGGGCGAATACGCCTGCTACAAGGATTTCTACCGGCCGATGGTGATCGAATCCAGGCTCCTGGCCCGCGAGGGCGGCGAAAGCAGCTTTTCCATGCGATGGATCAAGAAAGCGCTTTTCGTCACTACGGTCGTGGATGCCGATTACAAGTCGGAGTACTTCCAGAGGGACGAGAGGTCCCGCTATGGCTTCATGTGGAGCACGCGCATCCAGGAAGTGGTGAACTACGGCGAGCCCACCGAGACCCGGCTGCCGCCCGGCACCGGCAGCGGCTTCCTGTGGCGGCTGTTCAGCATCTCACGCTTCGAGGAGCGGGACGGCGGCGTGTACGTGGAATTGGAAGGGATCGCCCTGAGCCGGCGCGTGCCGTTCTCCCTGGCGTGGCTCGTGAATCCGGTCATCAGCAGGCTTTCGCAGAGCTCGCTGGTCACTTCTCTTACGCAAACGCGCGAGGCGATCCGCAGTTTCGCGGAGCGTTCCGGGTCGGGCTCGTGCGGCCCCAAAGCGCGCGAAGTGGCCGTACGCCGGGCTGAATAAGAGCTCACGCCGAGGCGGAGAAAACCCGCAGCCCGTCCGCTGTTTCCGCAGCCGGATCGGCAGGCTGCGGGCCGTCCGGAAGATCGCCGTTATCCGGGCGAAGATATTTCCAGTGCTGGGGCTTGATGGCGGCCAGGAGCTCTTTACGGCTCTTAATGGCGAGAGGCCGTCCGCCGTAAATTCTGCCCGCGCGGATCAGCACGCGCTCCGGCAGCGCGCCGGCGAACAGCAGCAGGGGCCAGGTAAAGTTGGGCCCATTGGTGCGGCGGAGCTTCCAGAGCCACGCCACCAGCGCGCCGAGGCGCCAGCCCAGCGGGCCCCACCAGCTATGGAGAGCGGGGCGGAGGCTCATCTTCCAGCACTTCATAATGATCTGCCACTGCAGGGGCGTAAGCTGGCGGCTCTGCTGCACGCCCTGCCGGCCGGCGAGGCGCGTATCGTGGAGCGGCGTGAAAATCGAGGGGACAAAGAAAGCGAACAGCCCGCGGCGTTCGACCTCATAGAGCAGGTCGAGCGTGGCGGCGCAATCGGCATCCGTCTCGCCGGGGTTTCCCACCATCAAAGTGACGGTGGGGAACCAGTTATTCCGGTTCAAAACGGTAAGCCCCTGGATCACCACGCTCGGCCAGTCCTCGATGGGGAACGGCACGGATTTGCCGGGCATGATGGCTTTCGCCATGCGGACGGAGCCGGTTTCGAGCCCGATGAGCGGCGAGAGAATGCGTCCTTCGGGATGCGTGCTCACGGCGGGCAGCTTCACCGGGCTTTTCGCGAGCAGCAAGCCGGTCAGCTCCTCGATGAGCTTCGGATCGACCACCGCGGGCGCCATAGTGCAATGGCTCAGCAGGTGGTGGCGGACGCCGGGCGTGCCGGCGACATCGCGAAAGAGATCGACCAGGGCCTCGCGGTTCGGAAAGTAGAACGGCACCTCCGTGCGGACCTGGCCCCAGATGAACAGATCTTCCGTGGCGAGCGAGATCTGGTCGTTGCCCTCGCGCACGTTGGCCCGGACGGCCTCCAGGATCTTCTCTTTCGGGAAGTCGATTTGCGGGTTCAGATCCGGGGCGCAGAAGTGGCAGCGGCGGCCGCAGCCGGTCGTCATCTCGACGACGCCGAAGGTGGTGCGGCCGCGCGGAGTAAGCAGCTCCTCGCGAGCGGCGGGATGGGCCACGCGAACGAACCGGGGCAGGCGTTCGCCGCGGAGCGCCTGATGAAAGAGCGCCAGGGCATCCGGCGATTCGCTGCGGCCTTCGACGACGCAATCGACGCCCAGCTCCGCGCAGGAGTTGGATTGCGCGATCTGCCAGCCGCCGGAGCCGCCGACGATTACCTGGAAATTGGCGCGGTACGGGCTGCGGCGGAGAACGTCGAAGAGCTGGCGAGCGTAATGGGCATTGATCGGCTCGCGCGAGGAGCCGAAGATGGACGCATAGACGCCGGCGGCGAAGGTGACCCCGAGCGGGTTGTGCGTGGAGACGCCGACGGCGCGCGTCCGCGGGCCGATGAAGCGCGGCAGATCTTGCGGGTAGCAGCAGACGATGGACTCGCGCGGAAACTCGCGGAGCAGGGAGGCTTCGACGAGCCGCACGCCGGCGGGCATGACGCGCGCCGAGCCGTCAAGGTTGCGTTCCACATCGCGCCAATGCGGATACTTCTGGTTGATGACGGCCTCCATGCGCTTCGGAAGGGAAGCGAGGGCCATCTGGATGAAGTAGCCGGCGTGATCGATGGTTTCGGTGAGCGGGGCGGTCAGGACGATCAACCTGCCCTGCCCCGGATCGGCGTTCGCGTGGTCGGCATCCGGCATGCGGCACTCCTTGGCGGTCTATGACGGGGCCCCGGCGGCGCCCAGGCGCTGAATCCGCCGGACGAGGCCGTTCGAGCCGCACTCGACGGCCGTGGCGAACGCCTCTTTAATGAGAATGGCGGCGCGTTCGTGGTCGCCCGGCGCGCCGCGCGCCTGCAGGGTGAGAGCGAGTTCGTATTTGCTGCCGGCCTCGACGCCGCGGGCGCCCATGCGGCGGTTCATGGCAATGGCGTGTTCGAAGTGATGGACGGCTTCATCCCGGCGGGAGAGGGTCGCGGCCAGCGCGCCCAAAGGACGCCACACGGAGCCGCAGCCCACCGCGGCGTTGCCGGTCACGATATTGCGCTGCGCGTAGGGGAGCAGAAGAGGGTAGATCCCGGCGGCCAGCTCTTCGTGATGGATATACCAGCAGACCCAAGCCAGGGCGGAAAGGACGACAATCCAGCTCCCATCGCGGGGGAGGCCGGCAAGGCGGTTGACCGTGGCGCGTTCGAGCTCGCGCCGCGCGTCCTCGGGGCGGTCCACCTGGGCGTAGACATAGGCCAGGATGGCGCGGTTCCCGGGGATCATGGGGTATTTTTCGATGGCGGCTTCGACGGCGGGAATCTGCTCGGTGGCGCGGCCCTGTTCGATACCGAGCGTGATGGCCTGTGTTCCGAGAAAGAGGACAGCGGAGGGGTCCTCGGCGCGCTCGTTGATGGCGATGGCCTCGGCGCGAAAGCGCTCGCATTCGGCGTAGCGGGCCTGCAATAGCGCGATATTGCCGCGGAAGAGCGGCACCAGCCAGGCGTACGCCGGCTGGCGGAGTTCATCCGCGATCCGCGCATAGCTGGCGATGGCGGATTCGCACGCCGGTATGTCCCCCATCTCCATGGCGTCGATCACCAGGCGATACCAGGCGCGGAGCATCATTTCTTTCGCGCCCGCGGCTTCGGCAAGGCGCAGGATTTCCAGGGCCACCGCGCGCCGCTCTTCGAGATTGTCGGTGAGCACAAGCGCCACATGCCGGCAATAAAGCGCAGCCAGGAGCGCACCGGGATCTCCGGCGCGGCGCGCCATTTCGACCGCTTCGAGGCTCAGGGGCACGCGGCGGGCCGGGTCGTGGTACAAGGCCGCGGAGAGCTGGGCCAAAACGCGGGCGCGAATGGGGCTGTCGCCGGGCGGGAGGCGCTCGAGCGCCTCGTGGAGAAGGGCGACGTGCAGCTCATCCAGGACGCCCGCGGTCCCGTACATCACGAGCGAGGTGCCGAGCGAGGCCTGCGCCAGCGCCTCAGCGTCGCCGAGACGGCGGGCGGATGCCACGGCACGCTCGAAAATCTCGCGCGATTTGCCGGGACTTCGCGATTTCCGGAAGGCGTCGCCCAAGGCGAGCAGGATCTCGCAGCGCCGGCGCTCGTCGTCCGGGAGGTGGCTTTCGAGCGCTTCGAGGGCCCGCTGGTAGTGCTCGACCGATTCTTCGTAGGCGACTTGGGTATCGGCGTATCGCGCGGCCCGGATGGAGTAGGCGATGGCCTTTTCGGCTTCGCCGGGGGATTGCAGGAAGTGGCGGGCGAGCTCGGCGGCGTGCTCATCGAGCTGCGCGCCGTAGATGGATTCGAGAACGGCGCCGGCGCGGCGGTGCAGGCGGAGACGCCGCGCGGCGCCGATGGAATCGTAGAGCACCTCGCGGATCAGCGCGTGGGTGAAGCGGAACCGCCCGGCCTGCCCGGCGGGTTCGATGATGCGGCTGGCAACGGCTTCATCGAGGGCATCGAGCAGCTCGTCTTCCGGGACTTCGCTGACGGGCTGCAACGCGTGAACGGCGAAATCGCGGCCGAGGACCGAAGCGGCGGCGAGCGCGCGGTGGGCGGCATCCGAGAGCTGGTCGAGGCGGCGCCCGATGACGTCCCGGACGCCTTCCGGGAGGAGGCCGGAGAGCGAAGGCTCATCGGAGGAGCGCAGGCGGCCCTCCGTAATGAGAAGCTTCACGGTCTCGCTGACGAAAAAGGGATTGCCCTCGGTCTGCGCGTGAACGGCGGCCACGAGCCTGGGCGGAGGCTCGATACCGGTGGAAATGGCGATGAAGCGGCCGACATCGGCGAGCGTGAGCCCGCGGAGCGCAATCTTCTGCCCGAGCTGCAGGCGGGCCAGGTCGCCGAGAGCCTGCGAAAGCGGGTGTCGGCGGCCGAGATCGAGGTCGCGGAAGGTCCCGAGGAGGAGGATGCGCTCGGAACGCAGCTCGCGGGCGAGGAACACGAGCAGCAGCAGCGACGGCGCATCGGCCCAGTGGAGGTCGTCGAGGATGACGAGCAGCGGCTGCGACCGCGCGGTGTTGCGCAGGAACGTGGTCACGCTTTCGAACAGGCGGAAGCGGGCCTGGGCGGGCTCGAGAGGCGCGAGCGGGGGCAGCGGCGCCACTGCCTGGCGGATCTCGGGCAGGATTTCGGCCAGCGCGGCAGCCCCGGAGCCGAGGCCCGCGGAAAGCGCGGAGGCCGGCGTGTGGCGAAGGCAGCCCTGAAGGATTCGTACCCAGGGCCAGAAGGGCGGAGCGCCTTCGCCCTCATAGCATTGGCCCGTGATCACGAGAAACCCGCGGAATTGCGCGTAGGTGGCGGCCTGCTCGGAAGTGTGGGTCTTGCCGCTGCCCGGCTCCCCAACCAGGAACACGAGGCGGCTCTGCCCGGCCAGCGCGTCATGCAGGGCCGTGCGCACCTGTTCCAGCTCGGCCTCGCGGCCGACGAACGTGCCGGAGGCCATGCGGGAGAGCGGCGTGGCCGGGGGAACGGCGCGCGGCTCCGGGGCGCGCGTCCCGCCGGCGATGCCGGTCAGCGTCTCTGCCAATGCCGCGGCCGAAGATGGACGCTCCGCCGGATTCTTGGCGAGCAATTGCAAAACCAGCGACTCCAACGGCGGCGGAATGCCGGGATTATGCCAGGAAGGCGCGACCGGCTGCGCGTTGGCGTGCTGCCACAGCACGCCGACCAGGTTGTCGCTGATGAACGGAGGACGGCCGGTGAGCAGTTCGTAGAGGACGACGCCGAGCGAGTAGAGATCGCTGGCGGGTCCGGCCGGATCGCCCGTGGCCTGTTCGGGTGAGATATAGGTCGCGGTGCCTACCAGCATGCGGCTCATGGTGACTTCCGCGGAATTGAGCCGGAGGGCGAGACCGAAATCGCCGAGCTTGACGGAGCCGTCCTGGGTGAGCCAGATGTTGGCCGGCTTGATATCGCGATGGACGATGCCGGCCGCGTGCGCGTAAGCGAGCGCGTGGCAGACCCCGATGGCGATCGCCAGGACGCGTTCGGCCGGCAGTCCGGCCGGAGAAGCGCGCAGCAGATCGGCTACGGACCCGCCCTGCACATACTGGCAAACCAGGTAGGGGCAACCGGCTTCCTCGCCGATATCGAATACCGTAACGATGTTGGGGTGATCCCCGAGCGCGGCGAGCGCGCGGGCTTCGCGGATCAAGCGTTGCTGGCTGGCGGGGTCGCCGCCCGGCTTGAGAACCGAGAGGACCACCTCGCGATCGAGGCGCAGATCGCGCGCCAGGAGCACGTGCTTCTGGCCGCCTTCGCCCAGCCGGCCCTGGATCTGATAGCGCCCCGCCGCAAACGAGCGCGGGAGCGTGAACAGCGGCATGGCGAATTGCGTGGTATTGTCCTCACGCTTACTCATTGCCTGCTAACCAACGAAGAAAATTCAGTATACGGAAGGAGTGTCGTGTATACTGACACCGTTTCGCGGCGCTGCAGGTGAAAAAGAACAATGCCGCACATTGTTCTTGTAAACCCGTCACAAATTACCACGGGGTATAGCTTCTTTACCCCGCGCTGGCTGTACGTACTGGCGGGCGCGACGCCGGTCGACCTTGCGGGCGACCCGATCCTGATCGATGAAACCCTGAAGCGGTTCCGGCCGGAGATGGTGGCGGCCGGAGATATCGTGGGAATCGGCATCAGCAGCGGGAATTGCACGGCGGGATACCGCGTGCTGCGCGACGCGAAGGCAAGGGGTGCGACCGTGGTCTTCGGCGGCATCCATCCCACCATCTTTCCGGACGAGCCGCTCCGTATGGGCGCCGATGCGGTGGTCACGGGCAATGGCGACGCGGTCTGGGCTCAGGTCATCCGCGATGCGCTCTCGGGCAGGCTGAAACGCCGCTACGACGGCGGACGCGTGCCGGGCGAGGCGATGGCTCGCGCCCGGTGGGACCTGGTGGACCCGGCCCGGTATATGTTCGCCACGGTACAGACCGTCGCGGGGTGTCCGGAGAACTGTTCGTTTTGCTCGGTGTGGGTGACGGACGGGCGCCGGCCGCGTCTGCGGCTGGCCGAGAACATCATCTCCGAAGTGAACGAGCTTTACGCGCTGGGCTTCCGGCAGATCGCCTTCGCGGACGACAATTTCAACCCGGCGACGCTGGGACGCATCGCCCGCGAGCCCAGCCCGGCCGCGCGGCGGCAACTGGAGCGCGTGCGCGAGGAACGGCTGCGCCTGTTCCGCGAATACGGCGAGCGGGTTCCGCGCCATGTGTTCTCGATGACGCAGATGACGGCCGAAGTGGTGTCCGACGAGGAGTACCTGATCGCCATGCACGACCAGATGCGCGTGCGCGCGGCGTTGATCGGAGTGGAATCGTTTACCGAGGAAGGCCTCGCCGCCGCCAATAAACAATGGAATCCGGCGGGGAGCCGCATGAGCGAAGTGATCCGCCGGATTCAGGACCACGGCATCCTCGTGCTCGGATCGATCATCTGCGGGCTGGAGTCGGACACGCCGGAAACCATTCGGACGATGCGACGCTTCGCTCTCGAAAGCGGGGCACTGCTCGCGCAGTTCCCGTTCTATAACCCGTTTCCGGGGACGAAGGACTATTACGAGCTGTTGAGCGACCGCCAACACCGCGGCACGCCGGGATATATTCCCAAGCACCGTATCGAGCTGGTGGAAGAGGAATTCTGGCTGAAGCCGCTTTCGCATCTGGACGTCATCCGGCATCCGGAGCTGCCGCGCGAGGAGTGGGCGCGCGAAAACGCCAAATGCTGGGACGCCTTCTATTCGCTGTGCGAATCGGCACGCCGCCTGCGGGCCGGATGGCCGCGCACTTGGCCGCTGGCGGGAAAGCTGACGTACCTGGTCGCGTGCCTGGCGTTCCGGCGAGTGTACGCGGGCAATGGGATATCCGCGGACGCGGTGAACCGGCGGAAGCTCTCGCTCACCACCCGGTGGCTGGTGCGGATCGGTGTGGGAATCTACGGTCATTTCTTCCGGCAGAAGCGCGTGGCGCTGCGCGTGTAAGCGCGAGTTGCGATGCGTGGAGAACTATCGTCCGGCCTCCCGGAGCTGGTCACCGCATCGAACCGCATCCTGCGCGCCGATACGATGCAGCCGGTGCTGCTCCGGGGCATCAACCGCTCCGGCCTCGAATACTCGCCGCCCACGGATCGGGGGTTTCTTCACGGCGCGCAGTTCACCGGGGATGAGATGCGGGAGATCGTGGTGGGCTGGCGCGCCAACGTCATCCGGCTGCCGTTCAATCAGGAGTGGGCGTTGCGCGGCGCGGCGGGGCACTCCGCGGAGGAATACCTCGCCGCGCTCGATCAGGCGATCCTATGGGCGTCCGCATTGGGAGCGTACACCGTTCTGGATCTGCACTGGCTCGATCCGCGGACCGTCTACGGACACACCGAGGATGCAACCGGCGCGGTCAGCGCGAACCGCGTCCCGCCGCTTCCGAACGCCGAATCCATCGTACTTTGGAAAACGCTGGCGGCGCGATATCGCGATGAGCCCGCCGTTCTGCTGGATCTGTTGAACGAACCGCACGACCGGTTACCGGACGATCCCCACCCACTCTGCGTGATCGGACCCGGCGGCGGGCCGGTAGAGTCCGCCGGCCGGTCTGCCGGTCCCGCGGAGTGGCTGCCCTGGGCCGCGCGGCTGGTTGCCGAGGTGCGCCGCATTCGCCCCGCCGGGATCATCGTGGTGGCCGGCACGGATTGGGCGTTCGATCTCCGGGGCATTCGCGTGGAAGCGCCGAATATCGTCTATTCCGCGCATATCTACCCCAATCGCAGACGAATGCACTGGTGGAAGGCCTTGGGGACCTCCGACGACGTGCCAGTCCTGGTGGGCGAGTGGGGCGGCACGGAGCGGGATCTCCGGTTCGGGCGCAGGCTGGCGGCTGCGATGCGCGAGCGCGGCCTGGGATGGACGGCCTGGAGTTGGGTAGATCACCCGCGTCTGATCGAGCCGCCTCGCGCTCCGGCCTGGGTGCCGACCGCATTCGGCGCGCTGGTGCGCGAGGAACTCCGCACATAGCGGCCGCATGCTCGTGCGGGAACGCACAGCGGAATGCTTGCGGGCGCGATCCCGGCTCGAAACGTGCAGTAGGTTACCCAAGAGGTATTCTGCGATGACGGAGTTGCCTTTGACGCTCAGTAGCAGGCGGCAAAGAGCCGTCCTCGACACGGTGAGCTCCATTCTCGATCAGAAGGGCGGCGATATTATATCCATCGCGCCCGAATCCACGGTGTATGAGGCCATTGCGGAGATGGCCCGCGCGGGAGTCGGAGCGCTGATGGTCCTGGAAGGCCGCGAGCTCGTGGGAATCGTTTCCGAGCGCGATTACGCGCGCAAGGTGATTTTGCAGGGTCGATCGTCCAAAGAAACGCTGGTGCGGGAAATTATGACGCCCGCGCCCATTACGGTGACCCCGGCCCATACCGTGGATCAGTGCATGCGAATCGTCACCGAAAAGCGCATCCGGCACCTGCCCGTGGTGGAAGAGGGAGAGCTGAGAGGAATGGTCTCGATCGGCGATCTGGTGAAGGCGATTATCTCGGCGCAGGCCTACACCATCGATCAGCTCCATGCCTACATCGCAGCCGGTTGATGGCGGCTGGACGCTATTTCTGGCCGGCGACGTCATGACGGGGCGAGGCATCGACCAGATCCTGCCCCACGCGTCCGATCCGCAACTGCACGAATCCTATGTAGATTCCGCGCTGGAGTATGTTGCCTTGGCGGAACGCGCGCATGGCAGCATCCCGAGACCGGCCGGCTTCGACTACCCTTGGGGCGACGCGCTGCAGGAATTCCAGCGATTCACGCCGGACGTGCGGATCGTCAATCTGGAAACGAGCATCACCACCAGCGCGGAATACGAGCCCAAAGGCATTAACTATCGAATGCACCCGGCCAATACGCCGTGCCTTGCCGCTGCAGGGATCGACTGCTGCACGCTGGCGAACAATCACGTTCTGGATTGGGGACGCGCCGGGTTGCTGGAGACGCTCTCGAGCTTGCGGGCGGCAGGCATCCGGACGGCCGGCGCGGGCCGCGATGCCGCTGAAGCGCTACAGCCGGCCGCATTCCCGTTGAGAGGCGGCCGGCTGCTGGTGTTCGCTGCGGCAACCGCGGATTGCGGCGCGCTGCCCGATTGGGTGGCCGCCGCGAACCAGCCCGGGATCGTCCTGCTGCCCGATGCGACGGCGGCGGCCGCGGAGGCGTTGGCCGCGCACGTGCGGACGTTGCGGCGGCCCGGCGATGCGGTGGTGGTCTCGATCCATTGGGGCGGGAACTGGGGATACGAGATCCCGCGCGCCCACCGCGATTTCGCGCACCGGCTGATCGATTGCGGCGCGGCCGACGTGATTCACGGTCATTCGTCGCATCATCCGAAGGCGATCGAGGTGTACCGCGAACGGTTGATTCTCTACGGATGCGGCGATTTCCTGAACGATTACGAAGGCATCTCCGGTTACGAGGAATATAGAGGCAACCTTGTGCTGATGTATTTCGTCACGCTGGGCGCCGGCGCGGGAGATTTACAATATCTCACGCTGATTCCGCTCGAGACCCGCCGGTTCCGCTTGCAACACGCCGCGCCCAGCGACGCCGAGTGGCTGCGGAAGAGACTGGATTCCGAAGCGCGGCGATGGGAAGCGAGGGTGCTGTGCGCCGGGGAGGGGAGCTTCGAGTTCCGGTGGCGGTAGTGGTGGGCGCTCGCGGGCTCGAACCGCGGACCTCCTGCTTGCAAGGCAGCGGATAGGCCCTCCAATCGATCTTCCTTTTCCTTTGATTCAACAATATGGTGCGTCTGCGTTCGCTCAGCTGACAGTCCCGATTCAGCCAAAGCCGAAGGCTTGGAACGGTTCTTGCCACGAATCGAGATTGAACAATTGCGATTTGAAGGCACTGCGCTCTCGTCCTATCAAAAATATCCAGGCCAGTGCCCTAAGGTAGCAGCTGAAACACACCACAGGCCGGGCTTGTCGAGAGCCACGACCCATGATTCCCCTGAGATCCGAGCGAAATGATCAGAACGGGAACGCCGTCTGTTGCACCTGCACCGTATCGCAGTATTGCGGGCCAGTTATCCAGCTCCCCGCGTTTGGATCGGGATACGCCATAATGGTCCCTCCTTTTCCGGCATTACAGTCGGTACAATCGTCCAGCGCCATGGTATGACCGACCTCATGAGCGAAAGTGTGCTTCATATAATCTTCAGGAAGGCCATTCAGATATTCAGAGAGTGATACCCGAGTCGTTGGTATATGTTTTCATTCTGAGGCCATGCTACCGGCCAATCTTGGCCAAGCTGAGTGGCTATCAACGGTTGAGGCTCGTTATATTGTGGACCTCCGGTCGTGTTCGGCGAGAGATGCAGCTTTGCGCGAAGACTGGCACGGCTGAGCAGAATACCAGCACTAAGATGTTCCGATGCATTTATATGTTCCTCATTCGCTGATTTAGCAGTATCTATTTACCGCTATAGGATGCTTGCAGCAATCTTACAGCGGCCAAGAATGCAGTCTCGGACATGCCATTGAATTGTGAGGTTCCCCGGCAGACTCTGGCCAAGTCGTCAGCCGATACGGCGACCGCAACGCCATTCTTCAGCATCCACGCCTTTGCCAGCTTATAGCACTGGGCAGCAGGCACGTATTCGAGGAAAAAGACATAGGGCTCTGAGCAAGAATCTGAAAAGCCCCCAACCTACGCCGCTTTCCGAAGGACCAGGAATTCGGTCTTGAGCGCCGCCAGGCGCTGCGCCTTCAGCAGCAGGTAACGAAGATTCTTATATCCACGCCCGCGGCGAAGGAGCGCCTTGATATTCCCGTTGACGGCCTCCACCAGACCGAATCGTACGGGCATGCGGCAGTAGTTCAGAATCCCTTCCAGGTGGCTGAGCAGCATCTCCGCCAGCTTCTTGAACGGCTCCAGCCGCTGCCAACGCAACTGGTCGATCGACTGGTGCAGGTAACGCAAGGCTGCGCCCTCATACCGATACGTCCACAACCGGTCGAGGCTTTCCTTGAGAAGATACGCTTTCATCATTCGCCGATTGAGCCGGAACAGTTCATTGAGCAGTTGCCGTTTGCGGCTGTCCA
>DATGMB010000219.1:0-12045 GCA_035293845.1 Bryobacteraceae bacterium | reverse complement strand
GCGCGCCGAGGGAGTGACGGTCGAGACGGCGATCTTTCATTCCTCCTCGCCCAAGCGCGAGATCGTGCGCTACGCCGGCGAGGTGCGGCCCGATCTGATCGTCATGGGCGCGCACGGCCACGGCCGCCTGAAGGACTTGATTTTCGGCAACACCATCGACCCCGTGCGCCACGATCTACAGGTGCCGATGCTGATCGTGCGGCCGGGGCGGAACGGGTAGACGGCTGCGAACGGCATCGCCAACTGCGGCCCCCGGTATGTCCCCTAGTAACGCTTTCTTTGCGGGGAACGCCCCGACCAAGAGCTGCTCAGAGGTCATGCTCAATGACATATCTCCTTGCGGGTCATCCGGTTGTAATCGACAGCTCTGACCAGAATTTAACTCTTGACAAATACATGCGCTAGGCCTAGCCTTCTTGTCCGAGGTGATTAGATGAACCCATTAGGACGGCTGTTGGTCGGCGCATGCGTGCTCGCCGCCGCAGTGACCTACCAATTCGTCGGCTATAGACTTAGGAAATTCTCTAACTGAAGCGTGGCAGCAGCCATCAAATTCGATCGAGGATCTGGAAGCCAGCCTTCAGGTTGATTTGATGAAGTCGTACCCCTACGACGTAATCGTCGCCGGACCTCATGAGATGACGAGGCTTTCTGCTCTAGGGCGGCCCGCGGCAAACTTTATCTCCACAAATGCGCCCGGCTGGTCTCCTAAGAAGGTTTTTACCCTGGGGAGCGTCGGATCGCCGTGGTCGGGTGGACTGACGCGCCGGTCATCGAGGGCTACCAGAACCTGACTTGGCTGAATGGTGTCAATTACCGAACCGAGCACCTCATGAAGACTCTGAAAACGGCAGCGAACGAGGCCGACGGTATTATCCTACTTGGCAATATTCGTCCAGGCACTATACGGAGGGTTGTCCGCGAGGTCCGCAACGTCGTGGCGGTATTCAGCGCTTACCCTTCCGAGGAGTCCCCGGGCTACCTCGGCGACCACATACGTAATGTTCGTTACCGGCACAAAATCCGCGGTACTGACGGCGACTGGGTGGTTTCGCGGCTCATTACTGCAGTTCTCTAGCATCCAGGAGCGGCGCTTGGATGCTTCAGTCCCAGAGGATGCTGCAACAAAACGACTTCTCGACACTTTTTACAACTCACCAGCCTTCGTTTCAGCAGCGAGCGGTGCATCGGCTAGCGACCTCCAGTCAGCGGCTATTCGTGGCCTTGGCGGTAGCGCCAGGTTCGTAGGATCGCTTCGCTGCTTTCCATGTCATGCCGCCCAGCAGAAGCAGTGGATGGGCACTGAGCATGCCTCGGCTTTTGCAACGATGTATCGAACGCACCGCAATCACCATCCGGGGTGCGTACAATGCCATGTCACTGGCTTCGCCCAGGCGGGCGGATATTCGATGGCGGTGGGCCCGCCTGCTCTCGAGAACGTCGGATGCGAGTCGTGTCACGGCCCAGGGAGCGAACATATCCGCGATCCGAGATTCGACAATATCGTTCGATCACCTCGTCATCATGTGTTGTGAAACATGCCATACAAGCGAACACTCGAGCTTTAGTGACCGTTCAGCAGAGTATATGAAGAGAGTAGTCCACTAGGGGAGCGAAACGAATGCTGCAGCATTGCGCGATCGCCGTCCTTTTCCTGTCCGCGTCCACCCTCGGGTCTGGCGCTACGGCTGCGTCCCAAGAAAAGGTAAATGCGCTAACGGTGCAGATTACTTCTTTGGCCCTTACCGAGCCTCCGCTCCTGAGGTTCGATACTTTTCTGCAACTGGGCGAAATAATCGAGCGTTTCGATATGGCGAAGGCTGCCGGCATCGTCGGCGACCTCGAAAAGCGGGTCCGGCGGGAGCACGGCCTTAGCACGCCTACCGCCGTGAGAGTCGTTTCTGCGGTCTCGCGCTTCGATCCTCCTGGTGCCGAGCAGCTCGCCCTCGATCTTTTCGGCGCCAGCCGAGATCTAGGGCACCGCGACACGATTCTAGACTGCGCGCTCATCAAGGCATCCGGAGGGGACGTGAATCGGGCAACCCGGTTCCTAGAGCGGTCATTGAGTGCCCGGGGGATGCTGCCTAAGCAACAGCCCCTGGGTTCTGCGGTCGCTTGATGTTACGGACGAGATAAAAATGCGAGCGCTTATAAACCAGGTTTTAAATCAGTTTCGCCCCAGCGACGCATCGGAGTGGAATGTCCTGACGCTGCTCGACTGCATCCGCGTGATCATCCTGCGAGACAGATTCCTGGCCGGCCGGGCACTGAGCAAGGCACTTCAGGCCGCGAAGCAGTTCACCGCATCGACCCTCATAACGGCTCGCTTTCGGGTCAAATCGAGCATCGTCGAGACCAGCGACACGAGATCGTCGCTACTGTTTCAGATCGCCGGCTTGGCGGCGGCATGCGGTAGCCCCGTGCTTCGGCAGCACGATTCGGACTTCCGCCCATGGAGGAACGTGGTTTCAGGTCTGACCCCCAGCGAGGCCGCCAAGGCCACTAGGCCCGTGCAACAGAGGTTTTCGCATGCTGAGGCAGCCCGTTGGCTGGATGACGGAGAGCGAAACGCGTTCCTCGAACTCCGCTCACGGTTGGCCGGTACGTCGCCAGATAGTGCGACCCACCTGTTGGAGCAGGTTCGTGATGTGAACATTCGCGTTCCGGCCGCGATCGAGAGCGCTAGCCGGCTCATGACGGCCGATCGCACGGCAGTAGCGTTGAGCGCACTGCGTAGTATTCCGCAAATGACCCAGGGCATCAATCGTCTGCGGGCGCTCGAAGACGAGTCGGCGCTGCTGCTACAGGCCGGAGATGATGCGCTCGCGTCCGAATGCTTGTCGCTACTTCAACGGTCTGCCGCGACATACTGCCGTACCGGTTCTGTTTCCCCAGCGGGTGAACAGGAATGTGAGGCCGCGTATACGTTCCTGGCGGAACGGGCATCGTGTGGCGAAGCGGACAGCATCGGCATCAGGGTGTCGGCAGACGCCTCGCTGAGGTCGCGAGTTCTGCTCCGGAAACTGGACAGGCTTGTAGAAGGACGGTAAAGGGAGGATCCTGTGGCCAGACATCAGAACCACAGGCTGGATTTGAGGTGGCTTCCGTAAAGCGCTCCGGTCCGAGCAGCATCCGCGGTAGCCGCGGTGGTCCCGGAACCGCCGATCCGGGCCGATACGCCTTTGGCTCGGCCACGCTCCTCGATCTGATCGC
This sequence comes from Bryobacteraceae bacterium, assembly GCA_035293845.1. Classification (GTDB taxonomy): domain Bacteria; phylum Acidobacteriota; class Terriglobia; order Bryobacterales; family Bryobacteraceae; genus DATGMB01. The sequence goes on along the minus strand of DATGMB010000219.1, from coordinate 8,832 downwards.
TATCGCCTATGATGTCGAGTACTTCCAGGTTCGCAGCGCGTCCCCGCTGGATCGCGATCGATACGACGTCGTTGCGATTGTTCCGGCCGGCGCCACGACTTTCACGGCATGCTCCGGCGCTTATTGGCGGAGCGATTCAGCTTGAGCGCCCACATGGAGAGGAAGGAGCTTCCGAGCTACGAACTCCGCGTTTCGAAGACAGGCACTAAGCTACGAGGGGCGGATATGGCTGCGGAGCAAAAGCCGGGAGTTCGAGCGAACTTCTCGGTCGTTGGGGGGCGGCAGATCATCCGAATTGTCGCTCGCAGCGTACCAATTGCTGCCATGCTGCCGACACTGCGTTCCTCGCTGGACGCTCCCCTGATCGACCGCACCGGTCTTACCGGCAAGTACAGCTTTGAGCTCGAGTTTGGGAAAGACATACCGGGATCGGTGGATTCGGCGGGGCAGTCCGACCCGCCCGATCTTTTTGCCGCATTACGCCAACAACTCGGACTAATGGTCGAGTCAACGAAGGCCACTTTCGATGTCGTTGTCGTCGATCGCGTCAACCGCGAGCCCGCCGAGAATTGATGTGCAGATTCACAGCCCATATACGTCCCCAGGGGTGCCAGGAGCGAATTCGCGACTCAGCGTTTCTCGGTACTGAAAAAGCGGGCTTCAGTTCGGAGTCGTACGCCGGACCTGGCGGAAGCCCGCTCAACCGCGGCGTCCCTGTTTTCAATGAAGTAGATTAGCGGAGCGGTGTCGAGGGCGACGATCTCGCAGCGCAGCGCATCTATCCATTCCACGAAGAGCGTTCCCGGCGTATGTACTCATCTACATCCACGCCTTGCCACACGTCCTGCCCGAGGCCCTCGAGTTCCAAGAGGCTCCTGGGCTGTCGATCCAGGTGATTGCTCAAGTGGGAAGCGAGTTCGGAGATCAGACGCAGCTGATCCTGCAGGGGGAGGGCCTCGACGGATTTTCTGGCATTCTCGTACGCCGAACTGGCCATGCACAAACTCTCAGACACATTTCTACCTCCGCCTCGTTCCCGATCGCGGATCACGGTAATGCCGGGCGGCCGCCCCGCAGCCGGACGATCAATCAGGGGAGCGAGCCCTCTGCGCCCCCCTGTCCCAACGCCGTGTCACAGGGAAACACCGGAGCCCGCTCTGAATCAGGTAAGTCTCGTGCTTTCATCAGATTCAATTGGCCTCCGGCCTGCAATTTCCTGGGCCGTGAAGCGCCACTTCCGGTTCTTGTTTTGGCTTGCCGTGTGCGGAATGCCGCTCCAGGGCGCCACTCTGGAGCGGCTTTCCATGGCCGATATGATCGCGAGATCCACCGCGATCGTCCGCGGCAAGGTGACGGGTTCCACGGCGGCCTTCTCGGGCCCGGTCATTTACACCCACTACACCGTGCAGGTGACTGAAGCCCTCAAGGGCACGGCCTCCGGCACGGTGGATGTGGTGCTGCCCGGCGGAGTCGCGCAGAACCTGCGGCAATCCTTCGCCGGCACGCCGACGCTCGATACGGGCGCGGAATACGTCCTGTTCCTCTACACCGGGAAATCGGGGCTCACCACCATCGTCGGGCTGACGCAGGGGCTCTTCACACTGAATTCGGCTGCGGCCGGCGACCCCACCGCCACCCGCACCGCCACCCGCGAGCTGATGCTCGATCGCGCCACGGGCCGGCCGGTAAAGGACGACACCCTGGTGATGAAGATGAGCTCTCTACGCGCGCAGATCGCCGCGGCATTGCAGGGAGCGGCGAAGTGAGATCCCCGGTCCGAGTCCTGGCGGCGGCGATGCTCGCGGCGGTTTCATCGCAGGCGGCCTACCATTACGTGCATTACGCGAACCACACTAGCAACACCCCAATCTACGAAAGATTCCCGCTGCTGCCGGCGCCCAACAACGTGGTGACGGTGCAGGTGATGGATCAGGGCCCCGCGGTCTACGCGCCCAACGACAGCTTCGGCTCCGTGCTGGCGCAGATCCGCGAAGCCGCGGCGGCGTGGAATTCGGTCGCGGCATCCGACCTCCGCGTGGCGTTCGGTGGGCTCGAAGCCTACACGCCCAATCCGACCCTGGCCAATCCCGGACACGCCCTTCAGACCTCGAATAATCCCGGCATCGACGTGATCTTCGTGGACACTCCGGGGCTTCTTGGCATGGGCGGGCCAACCACTTCGACCGTGCAGGCACAGTCTTCCACCGGCCCTTATTACCCCATCGTGCGCGGCCTGGTGATGCTCACACGCGACACCAGCAACCCGAACGGGCCGGGGCCCAGCTACACGGAGAAATTCTTCACCACGGCCGTGCACGAGATCGGACACGCGCTGGGTCTCCAGCACACCTGGACCTCGAGCGCCATGTCCCAGGACATCATTCGCAATACCTCGCGGGCGCGCGCCGTGGATGCCGACGATATCGCGTCGCTCGCCACCCTCTACGGCCCCGCGCACCTGCAGGCGAACTATGGCTCGATTTCCGGCCGCGTCACGTTCGCCAACAACGGCCAGGGCGTTTCTCTGGCCTCGGTGGTGGCGATCTCGCCCACCGGGCCGGCCGTCAGCACGCTGACCAACCCGGACGGCACGTACCAGATCCTCGGTCTGCCGCCGAATTATTCCTATCTGGTGTACGTGCATCCGCTGCCGCCGGACGCCATCTTTGCCGATAATTCCGGACTCCGGCTCCCGCTCGATCCGAACGGCCAGCCGTTCGGCGGCCCAAACGGAACCTTCCAGACGGTCTTCAACGCGGCCGGCGGCGGGGTGACGCTCGATCCGGCGCGCGCGCAGAGCTTTGCAATTGCCGCCGGGCAGGCCATCGGCAACGTCAATTTCGCGGTGCAGCCGAACGGCGGCGTGCCGGTTTACGACGTGCAGACGTATTCGCAGATCAATTCGTCCTCGCGCGTGTATAACTACTCCGGCGACACGCAGGCGATCGGATACCCCACGTTTATCGATGTGACGAAGACGACGGACTGGGCGACCGTGATCGTTTCGGCGGCTGCGCCGGCGGTGCTGCCGACGCCGCAATCGGTGACCATTCTCGGCGGATTTGCGCCGGCGCTCTATGGCGTGCAGAACGGCCCCCAAGTGGTGCCGTATAGCGGGATCGCGGCGGTGGCGGCGTTTTTCACGCTGCCCGCGAATCCTGGCACCGGGCCCCGCCACCTGGTGTTCAACTTCGGCAACGACATTTACGTGCTGCCCTACGGCGTCGACCTGGTGCAGAAAGGGCCGCCGGTCCTGAGCGCCGCGACCGCCAACGGCGACGGCACCGTGACCATTACGGGCGCTGGCCTCGGGCCGGACACGCGCGTCTTCTTCGATGGCATGGAAGCCGCGCGCGGGCCTTTTACCGGCTCGGACGCGCAGGGCTCCATTACGGTGACACCGCCGGCCGCCGCGCCGGGGCAGGTTTCGACCATTACGGTATATAACAGCGACGGGCAGAACTCGCTGATCCTGGCCACGGCCCTCCCTTCGATCGCATGGGCCGCGCCGCCGCAGTACACGTACAATGCCGGCCCCGCGCCGCAGCTTGCGACGGTGTATCCGCAGGGGCTGGCGGCGGGCAGCTCGGCGGCGGTGGATATCACCGCTTCGGGCGCCAACTTCGTGGACGGCCAGGTGACAGTCGGGTTCGGTTCCGCCGATGTGACGGTTCGCCGCGTTTGGGTGCGCAGCCCGACCCACCTCATCGCAGATGTGGTGGTGGCACCCAACGCGGCGATAGGCTTCTCGGAGATCAGCGTGGTGGCGGGCATGCAAGTTCTGGCGCAGCAGAACTCCTTCCAGACGCAGGCGCCCATCCCCGGCGAGCCGCTGATCGGGCTGCCGGTCGCCAATGCCGATCCCACGCAGCCGGGCCTCTACGCCGGCAGCTTTGCGGCGATTTACGGGCAGAATCTGACGGCTACGGGCACGCAATTGACCCTCAACGGCCAGGCGATGCCGGTGGTTTACGCCTCGCCCTCGCAGATCAACTTCCTGGTGCCGTCGAATTTCGCGACCGGTCCGGCGGTGCTGCAACTGGGCAATGGGGTGGCGCCGCAGGTCGAGGTCCAGATCGATAATCCGGCGCCCAAGATCACCGCGGTGAACACCTCGTCGGGTGCGCCGGTTGCGGGGACGATCGTCTCGCCGGGCGACACGCTGCTCGTGACGGTAACGGGCGCCGATCCCTCGATCGCCGCGGCGTTCCAGTCGCGGCTGCGTGTCACGGTGGCGGGCCAGAATATGGCCGTGCAGCAGGTGACGCCGGTAGCGGGCGGCCTGCAGATCCAGTTGACGGTGACGCAGTCGTTCGGTTCGAGCCAGACGCCGCTCGTCGTGGTGGCGGACGGCTCGGCCAGCCAGCCGGTGAACGTGGTGGTGCGGTAACTACCACGTTCTTCGTTTCGGGGTTCAGCACGATCTTTCCGGCCGGAGCCTCGCGCCACCTGGTCAACCGGCGCCGAATCCTCCCGCTGTTGCTACCGGCCCATTCAGTCTGTCGTTCGCATACACCGGCGGCGCAGATCCCGCAGTTGCCGCGAGTCCGCTCTCGGACGCCAATCCGTTATTCGTCGGGCTGACTCCGGGGCAGGTGGGACTGTATCAGGTCAATTTCAGGGTGCCGCCCCCAAACGGGGCCGATCTCCGGCTGCTACGGAAACGACCAGGCAAACCTTCGCGTGATCCTGCACGGTCAGGGCGCCGTCGATACGGCAAGCATCTGCGTGGCTCCTGGCGCCGCGCAGTAATCCGTCACAAAGCGGTGGCGCACGGTCCACACCGGGCCGCGCCTCGGCCTCAGGCGCTGGCCGATTGTTCCCGCGCCGCTCGCGTGGCGAGCTCGTCGCAGCGGTTGTTATCCGCGTGCGAGGCGTGGCCCTTGGTCCAGCTCCAGGTGACCTTGTGCCGCTCCACCTGCTCGTCGAGCGCCTGCCACAGGTCCTGGTTCAGTACCGGCTTTTTCTCGGCGGTCATCCAGCCGCGGCGCTTCCAGTTGTGGATCCACTGCGTGATGCCGTTCTTCAGGTACTGCGAGTCGGTGACGACCTCGACCTCGCAGCCTTCCTTGAGCGCCCGCAGCCCCTCAATCGCGGCGCGCAGCTCCATGCGGTTGTTGGTGGTCTGGCGCTCCGAGCCCCACAACTCCTTCTTGTGCTCCTGGTAGCGCAGCAGCGCCGCCCACCCGCCCGGACCGGGATTGCCGATGCAGGCGCCATCGGTGATGAGCTGGACTTTCTTCACAGGGCCGGGACTGCGGCCGGGGCCACCGCTCCCTCACGGTCGCGGCTCTGAAAGAACTCGTCGACCAGATCGAGAATCTGCGCGGGCTCCTGCGCGTGATAAATCGCCGCGCGGAGTTCGGCGCCGCGGCGGACGCCGTGTGTGAAATAGGTCGCGAACTGCTTCATTTTGCCGGCGGCATCGCGTTCCCCGCGGTCGATCAGCATGCCATAATACTGCCGGATCATGCGGTAGCGGTCTTCCTGCGTGGCCTCGTCGTAGCGGCCGGTGGAAATGTATTGCGCAATCTGGCGGAAGATCCATGGGTTCGAGCTGGCGGCGCGGCCGATCATGACGGCATCGCAGCCGGTCTCCCGCACCATGCGGACGGCGTCCTCGGGCGTCACCACGTCGCCGTTGCCGATCACCGGGATTTTGACCGCGGCCTTGACCTCGGCGATGCGCGACCAGTCGGCCTTGCCGCTGTATCCCTGTTCGCGGGTGCGGGGATGCAGAGCGACGGCCTGCAGGCCGCAATCTTCGGCCAGCTTCGCCATGCGCACCGCGACCAGCTCCTCGTCGTTCCAGCCGGCGCGGAACTTCATGGTGAACGGGATGGAAATGGCCGCGCGGACGGTGCGCAGGATGCGTTCGACCAGCGGCAGATCGCGCAACAGGCCGGAGCCGCCGTTGCATTTGACGACCTTGTTGACCGGGCAGCCGAAGTTGATGTCCAGAATGTCGAATCCCAGGTCCTCGCAGACGCGGGCGGCGTCCGCCATCACTTCCGGGTCAGCGCCGAAAAGCTGCGCCGAAATGGGGTGCTCGGAGGGATCGAAAGCGAGATATTTCAGCGTTTTGCTCGGCTTTCGCGCGCCCAGCGACGCGCGGATGCCGTGCGAGCTGGTGAACTCCGTCATGATCAGGCCGCAGCCGCCGAGGTTGCGGATGAATCGCCGGAACACCGTGTCGGTCACCCCGGCCATGGGGGCCAGCACGGTAGCCGGAGCAATCGAAATGGGGCCAATGGAAAACTGTTCGGGAAAAATCGGCATAGCCGGTGGGTGATTCCATTTTATCGGTCTTTGCGCGCGAAACGAAAGGCGGCAGGGGGCCGTCTTTTGGCTTGGGGAGAGTCCGGGTATGAAGCCGGTGCAGATCGTGTTGCTGGTAGTTGCCGGTGCGATGGGCGGTGCTCTGGTAACCAGAATCTGGCACCGCAAGCCGGTGGTGGCGCCGCAGCCGGCGGCAATCGCGGCGGCCGCGCGGCCGAAGACCGTGCCCGTCCAGATGAGCGTGCCCGCGGCTTCGCAGCCGCCCGCCCCGGCGCAGGCCACACAGGCTCCGGCGGCCACAGAGGCTCCGCCCGCCGCCGATGGGCAAAAGGCTTCGCCGATGGCGCCGCCCGAGGCCGCGCCGCCGAAATCGAAACCGCCCGAGCCCGCGGCGGCGAAACCGAAGCCGGCGGCTGCGCCCGCCAACAACCGTGCAGCCCATGCGCCTGCGCCACTGAAATTTCACAAGAATCCGCCGCCGGCGCATCCGCGGCCGCTCGAACTGGGTCAGGCGGCACCCATGAGGACGCCGGCGCCCGCCGCTGCGCCTCCACCGGCGCAACCGGCCGCTCCGGACGCCCAACCGCCCGCCAGGGACGCGCAGCCGCAGCCCCTCATCATCCCGCCTCTCCACACCGATGCGCCCGCGGAGTCCGGCCCAACCGCCGCGGCGCCGCAGCCCGCGCCGCCGCACCAGGTGACGCTGAACGCCGGGATGCTCATCCCGGTGCGCCTGGTGGACGGCCTGTCCTCGGACCGCAACCTCGCCGGCGATACCTTCGCCGCCACGCTCGACCGCGAGCTGGTGGCGGACGGGTGGGTCATCGCCGAGCGCGGTGCGGTGGTGGAGGGGAGAGTCGTGGCCGTCGAGCGCGGCAGCCGCGTCAGCGGGAATGCGGCGATCACGGTGGAGTTGACGCGCATCCATACGTCCGACGGCCAAGCTGTCCGGGTACAGACGGATAGCTTCGAGCGCCGCGCGCGGGCGAACCACCAGACGGATGCGGAGAAGGTCGGCGGTGGCGCGGTGATCGGGGCCATTATCGGCGCGATCGCGGGCGGCGGCAAAGGCGCGGCCATCGGCGCCGGCGCCGGCGGAGCGGCCGGCGCCGGGGACGTGGTCCTGACCCGCAAACCGGCCGCCCTGCCTTCCGAGACCCGCATCCCTTTCCGCCTGAGGGCGCCGGTTACTGTGACGGAAAAGCGGGGCTAAGACCTCCCCGGGCTTTCCGGATGCAGGCCCGGACGCTTGGCCGCCAGCCCCAGCCAGCATTGACCGGCCCCTCCCCCGTTGTTATAGTCAACGGTTACCGTAGCGAATTCCTCTCATGAAACCAACTCCGGAAGCGGTATCTGCCGTTGCCTGCGATCCTGTCGATCCCGCGCGCGTCCCCAAGCGAACGCTCTATACCGGCGCCCAGATTCCCGCCATTGGCCTTGGCACGTTCGGTTCCGATCGCGTATCGGCGGAGCGCATCGCGCAGGCTGTGGAAGGCGCGATTTCGGCAGGCTACCGCCACCTCGATTGCGCCTCGGTCTACGGGAATGAAGACAGGATCGGCGAGGTGTTGCAGCGCCTCTTCGATCGAGGCCTCCGCCGCGAAGAGCTCTGGATCACGTCGAAACTCTGGAATGACAAGCATGGCGAGGACGATGTCATTCCGTCCTGCCGTAAGTCGATTGCCGACCTGCGCTGCGGCTATCTCGACGCCTACCTGGTTCATTGGCCCTTCCCCAATTTCCACCCTCCCGGCTGCACCGTTGAGTCGCGCAGCGCCGATGCCAAGCCCTACATTCACGCCTCATTCATGAAGACGTGGCGGCAAATGGAGAAGCTGGTGGACTTAGGGCTCGTGCGGCACATCGGCACGTCCAACATGACCGTCCCGAAGCTCGAACTGCTGCTCCGCGATGCCCGGATCCGCCCGGCGGTGAACGAAATGGAGTTGCATCCCCACTTCCAGCAGCCGGAACTGTTCGAGTACGTGCGCGCTCACGGCATCCAGCCGATCGGATATTCGCCGCTCGGCTCGCCGGCCCGGCCGGAGCGGGATCGCACCCCCGAGGACACGGTCGATATCGAAGACCCGGTGATCGTAGCGATTGCGCGCCGCCGGGCAGTGCATCCCGCCGCGGTCTGCATCCAGTGGGCGATCCAACGGGGACAGATCCCGATTCCGCAATCCGCGAATCCGGCGCATTACCTGGCGAACCTGCACGCCGCGGTTTCCGAACCGCTTGCCGAGACCGACATGCAAGCCATCGCCGCGATCGATCGCAACTGCCGCTTGATCAAAGGCCAGGTCTTTTTATGGAAGCCCAACCAAAGCTGGGAAGATCTGTGGGACCTCGACGGGGTGATCGCGCAATGATCGGCGCTTACCTCCCGGGCAACAGCACCGTCGAGCTGCGGGAAGTTCCCGTTCCGAGCCCCGCCCACGGCGAGGTGCTTCTCCGCATGAAGGCCTCGACGATCTGCGGCTCCGATATTCGCTGTATTTATCACGAACACCTCGGCAAGGGGCCGGAGGGCTACCAGAACGTCATCGCCGG
>DATGMB010000218.1:0-19811 GCA_035293845.1 Bryobacteraceae bacterium | reverse complement strand
CAGTCTTCGTATACCTCAGCATTGGTAATCAGTTTGCGGCCATAATGGGAGTACCCGCTATGCTTCGATCTTTTGTCGCCCTTCTTCTCTGCCCGTTGATGGCAGTGCCGGCATTCGCGTCGGACTACTCGATCACCGGGGCGCGTAACCACGGGCTTGCCGGCTGGTTCGCCAATAATTACGAGGCCCATCGCATCCCGCAGACCAGCTTCGAGGACTCCCCGCGCATTGACAAACTGATGCGGGCCGGCAATATTTATCTTTCGCTGCGCGACGCCATCGCGCTGGCGCTCGAAAACAACCTGGATATCGAAAACGCGCGCTACACGCCGAAACTGGCGCAGGCCAACCTGCTGCGCTCACAGGCCGGGCAGTTGCTGCGCAACGTTTCGAGCAACATTTCGAGCGGGCCGAGCTCGGCGCAGGTCGGCGTGCTGGCGCAGAATGCTCTCGGGTCGGGCGGGACGGCGTCCAGTTCTTCGAGCGGCACCGGCGGCGTACTCAGCGGGTTGAGCGTGCAGCTCGCCGGCTCGGCGATTCCGAACCTCGACCCGACCGCGTTCGTGCAGGGGCAGTTCGTTCACAACACCACCATCGAGACGGCCACCAACCTCACCGGCACCAACTTTCTGGTCACGCAGTACAAATCGGCGATCTACGGCATCCAGCAGGGTTTCCTCACCGGGACGAATGTGCAGCTCTATATGAGTAACCAGCTCGGCGTGACGCAGAACTCGCCGTACAACATGTTCAGCCCGTACACCCAGGGTTCGCTGGCCTTTTCGATCACCCAGAACCTGCTGCAGGGCTTCCGGCCGGCCGTCAACAGCCGCGCCATCCGCGTCGCGAAGAACCAGCTTACGATTTCCGACCTCACCTTCAAGAACCAGGTGATGGCCACGGTGTCGAATGTCGCGATGCTGTATTGGGACCTGGTGAGCGACATCGAGCAGTTGAAGGTGCTGCAGCAGACGCTCGAGCTCGATACCAAGCTGTACAACGACAACAAGCGCCGCGCCGAGCTGGGCGCGATCGCGCCGATCGACATCATCCAGGCCGAGGCGGAGATGAAGACCGCGCAGCAGAACGTGACCAACGCGCAGACGCAGGTCCTCCAGCAGGAAACGATCCTGAAGACGGTGATCACGCGCAGCGGCCTGGACCGGACGGATATCGTGAATGCCCACATCGTGCCGACGGACCATTTCGAGATCCCGGCGCAGGAAGCGGTGCAGCCGATGCAGGATCTGATCGCGGAAGCGATGGCGAACCGCCCGGACGTGGCGCAGAGCCAGCTCGGCCTCGAAGATGCCCGCATCACTACGCTGGGTGTGCGGGACGCCATGCTGCCGACGCTCACGGCGCAGTTTTCCGCGTCCAACAGCGGTCTGGCCGGCCAGGTCAATGTGCCTTACGCGAATGGAGTGCAGGCGGGCCTGCTGGCGCCGGTGAACGGCTATTTCGTGGGGGGCTACGGCACCATGTTGGGCCAGTTGTTCGGGCGCAATTTCCCGAACTACAGCGCGACCGTGAGCCTCAATATTCCGATCCGCAATCGCGCCGCGCAGGCCGACTACGTCACCGACCAGTTGAACTACCGGCAGCAGCAGATCCAGGATAAGCAGCTTCACAACAGCATCCGGCAGGGCGTGATCAATTCCCGCACGGCGCTCTCGCAGGCGCGCGCGGCGTACGACACGAGCGTCGAGGCGCGCAAGCTGCAGGAGCAGACGCAGGCGGGCACGCGGCGCAAGTACGAGCTGGGGACCGCTACCATCCTGGATGTGGTCATCACCCAGCGCGATACGACCAATGCCGAGCTCTCCGAAGTGCAGGCGAGGAGCTCCTACATCCACGCGCATCTGAACCTGGAGAACGCGCTCGGAACGGTGCTGCAGGACCACAACGTGAGCATCGACGAGGCGAAGACGGGCGTGGTCGGCCGCGAGCCGGATCTGATCCCGGTGGTGCCGCAGTCCACGGGCGAGCCGGGGCAGAAGCGATAAGGGTGTCGACGCCGACGTGCCGTATCTTCGCATCACGTGCCCCACGACCACTCCGGAACAGCGCCGCGCCATCGCGGAGCGCCTTACTGCAACGGTTGTCGATCTGTTCTTTTCGCCGCATGCGCCTATCACCCGTGAAGAGTTGCGCGAGCGCACGACCGTGCACTTTACCTCCTACGGCGAAGACGAACTGTACATCGGGGGCCGTACGCCGCGTGAACGGGATGCAATCGATTTGACGGTGGAGCTGTCGGACTGGAGCATGCCAGTGAAGCAGCAGCGGCGCATCGCCCGGCGCCTCACTCCTGTGCTGGCCGAAGCGTTCGATGTGCCGCCCACGGGGATCGAGGGCATCAACATCCGGTTTCACCCTTACCCGCCGAGCGATTTCGCGGTAGGCGGCCGCCTTTTATCCGACAGGATTCCACTCATCGGCCGAGTCATGAAACGGCTATTCCCCGGCTAACTTAGCAGCTAGCCGTTTTCGACGCGGTCCTTGATATCGGAGTAGGCCATCTCGATCAGCCGGCTTAGGGCTTCGGCGTTCGTGGGGGCCCCCGGCCTCAGCTTGACATGCCGCATGAACTTGCCATTGCCTTGCAACAGACGGGCGGGATCGGGCAGCGATGCGCCGTGAAAGAACCCGACGTTGACGTGTGAGGTGAAGACATTGACGTAGCCGAAGGGCGCGTCTCCCAGGCAGGCGACGGGGCAGCCGTCATGCAGGAGCTCCCGGACCTCGTCGCCGCAGCTTCGCATCGCCTCGAACCACTGGTGCGCGATGGCGCCCAGTTCGCCCGGATGATCGCGCATCCACGTATCGATGGCGGGATCGCGCTCGACGGCGCCGTTGAACCGCAGCAGCCCAGGTTTCATCGCTCCAGCGATTATCGCGCAGCCGTGGTGGCCGGCGGGCGGGCGACGGTCTGGATGTCGATGTCGACTTTATCCGAGACCCGCAGGATCAGGGTGCTCGGGTTCTTCATGCCCCATTTCACGTAAGGAACGGTGAAGTGCGCGGTGGCGGTGTAGCGGTCGCCTCGGGCATCCACCTCGACGGGCATGACGATCTCGTGCTCGGCGCCGTGAATGACGAACGTGCCGTGCAACTGCACCTGCGAGATGCCCTGCGGCTGGACTTTGCCCTGCACGCGATCGGGCCGGAAGACGATCTCGGGGTATTTGGCGCTCTCCAGAATGTTCTGGTGCATGCGGCGGTCGCGCGCGGCGCTGCCGCTGTCGCCGCTGGCGGCATCCACGGCGAGCTCGCCCGATGCCTTGCCGGTCGAAGTATCGAAGCGGATCGTGCCGCGCTTCAGCGCGAAGTTGCCGTGGACGGTGTGGAGGACGTCCGGCAGCGTGAAGCCGACCTTGGTCAGCGCGGGATCGATCACGAGCACGGTCTCCTGTGCGGGAGCCCCTTGGGCGGCGGGGGCTTCGGCCCCCTGAGAATAAAGCAGAGCGGCCGCGAGCAGCGTGGTGCCGGCGAGCCGGGGCAGCAGCGAACGCGTTAGTTTCGTCATAAGGTCAACATTTGCCAGCCTAACGCCAGCCCGTTAATCAGGATATCGAATGTGGAGCGCTCGCCCACGTGCGCGGCCAGCAGCTCGCGGAACAGCGGCGGGCGGGCCGCCATGGCGCGGAGGGCGCGCGCGCGCAGGCCGGAACGGAGGCTGCTCCGGCCGTCCAACGCCAGCAGGAGCGCGGACATCCGCTCCGGGCGGCGGCCGATGCGGCGATGCGCCAGGCCGTACGATTTCAAGTCGCCGGCGGCCATCGCATCGGCCAGCGCGACGGCCTGCTGAAACAGCAGGCACAGGCCTTCCCCGGTAACGGCATCGACCGAGCCCGAGGCATCGCCCACCAGCGCCACGTTGCCGCGCCACACGGCATCCAGGCGGCGCGAGACGGTGACGCCGCCGCGCTCGGAACCCGTGCCCGCGGCGCCGCGCAGGCGCGCGGCCACCTCCGGGAATTCCGGCAGGGCGTCGTCCAGGCGGATGCGCGGGTCGCGCGAAATCAGCACGGCGCAGACCTCTTCGGGGCCGACGGGTGTGAGGTAGAGCTGGCAGCGGCGGCCCCAGTACAGCTCCATGTATTCGCTCCACGGGGCGATGCGATAGTGGCGGCGGAAACCGTACCGCTGGCTCTGATGCGCCGAGCGCTCCAGGCCGGCCCAGCGGCGCACGAGCGAGCGGCTGCCGTCCGCGCCGACGATCCAGCGGGCGCGGATGCCCTCCAGCCCGGTCACCGCCGCGCCCCACCGGAATTGCACGCCGAGCGATGCCGCGCGCTCGATCATGAGGCGGTGCAGCACCGTGCGCCGCACGCCGCGGCCGCGGCCGTGCGGGAAATCGGCGGAGACGGCAGGGGTGGCCGCATCCGCGGCGGCGAAGCGGATGCCGCGGAACGGGTAGCCGGCGGGTTCGAGATCCAGGCCGAGCGCCCGCGCCGCGGCGACGCCATCCGGCATCACGCCTTCGCCGCAGGCCTTGTCGACGGGCGGGGCGGCGCCGTCCGCCACCTGCACCTCGAACCCGCGCAGCCGCGCCGCGATGGCCGTGGCGAGGCCGGCGGGGCCGCCGCCGATTACGAAGACGCTGTCGCCGCTCATCTCAGTGGTCCATGCCTCTCAGTTGTCCATGCTTCTCGATGCCATCGGGTCGAGCCGCGCCAGTTCCTGCCGGTAGAGCGGATTGTTGGGGTACGTGCGCGCCAGCTCGGTCAGGATATTGCCGGCGGTCCTGGTATCGTGATCGCGCATCGCGGCCACGCCCAGCAGCAGCTTGGCGAACGGCGCGAGGTAATGGCCCTTTTCGGCCGTCAGCTTGAGCTTGGCGATTCCGGTCTCGCGGTTCGTCTCGGCGCCGGAAAGGCGAAGGAAGAAGCGCACCGGGGCGGACTTGATGCTGAGCATGTAGTTTTCGACGCCCACCGCGAGCCATGCATCGTAGAACGTCGGGTCCGCGGCCAACAGCTTTTCGGCGGCGGCGCGCCCGGATTTCATTTCGGAAAGCGCCGCGGCGTAGCGCTTTTCGATCAGCGCCATGTAGTTCGAGCGGAGACCGTTGGCCAGGATGGAGGCGAACTGCGAGTTCTTATCTTCGGGCGATTTGGCGGCAAGCGCCTGGGCGCGATCGAGCGCCGCATCGAACTGCTGCTTCAGCGCGGGATCGGGCGTCAGCTTGTGGTCCGTAATGAAGTGCTGGTCGTGGGTGAAGAACTCCGATTGCAGGATGTGCAGGCGGTCGAATTCGGAGAAGAGGTAGGCGGCCGCGTCGGACGCCGGCCCCATCGGATCGGCGGGATGCTCGCGCTCGAACTGGTGAAAGGTGTTGTGCGCATCCGCGAACTGCAGGTCGTACATCTGCCGGTAGCCCTGGTCGAGCAGGGGCTGCGCGCCGCCGGGGTGAATCACCGGCTCCGCGGCGCAGAGCCCGGCGATCAGAAGAACGAGAAGATACCGCATAAAAAAATTCCAAAACAACTGAATCGGACCGGTCAGGAGATGTTGACAGCGCGGCGCGCCAGGCCCAGGGCTTCACTCCAGAATGAAGTTGACGTGTGCGCCAGCTCGACGGCGCGGCGGATCGCTTCGACCACTTCGGCGAGCTGCGATTCCGTCACCACCAGCGGCGGCGCCACTTTCAGAACCATGAAATTATTCCCGCAGATTTGGGTGAGGATGCCGTGATCGCGGAACAGCCGCATGATGAGCACCTGCCCGAACATCGCGGGATGGATGCGGCGAAAGCTTTCGAAGGCGATGCGCAGGCGCAGCGAGCGCGGGGCGGCAAATTCGATGCCGGAGAGCATCCCGAGGCCGCGCACTTCCTTGACCATCTCGTAAGGCGCCAGCGCTTCGGTAAGGCGCTCGCGCAGCCAGGCGCCGAGGCGCTCGGCGCGCTCGCCCAGACGCTCGGATTCGAGCACGTCGAGGGTGGCAAGGCCGGCGCGCATGGCAAGGCCGCTTTCACTAAAGGTCGAGGTGTGGACGATGGCGCGCTTGAGCGAGCTGTACACCGCGCTCGAAACCGCCTCGGACATGAGCACGGCGCCCACCGGAACCAGGCCGCCCGAGAGCGCCTTGGCGAGGATCACGATATCGGGATCGAGGCCGTAACGATGCGCGGCCAGGAACGGGCCGGTCCGGTACAGGCCGGTCTGCACTTCATCCAGCACGAAGAGCGTGCCGTAGCGGCGGCAGAGCGCCTGGGCATCGCGGAGGTAGCCGGGGTCAAAGACGCGGATGCCGGCTTCGGATTGCAGCGGTTCCACGATGAATGCCGCGAACTTCTTTGTGGCGAGGCGCTCTTCGAGCCGCTGGAGGTCCACCACGCGGCCCACCGGCAAAGCCTCCGTGCCCGGAAGCATGGGACCGAAGCCCTCGGTCCAGAACGGATCGCTCATCAGCGAGAGAGCGCCGCACGTCAGCCCGTGGAAGGCGCTTTCGCCATAGAGCAGACCCGCGCGGCCGGTGTAGGCCCGCGAAAACTTGATGGCGGCCTCAACCCCTTCGCTGCCGGAGCTGCAGAAAAAGACGCGGCGCAGGCGGCCGCCGGCCAGCGACGAGAGACGCGCGGCCAGCTCGCCAGCGGTCTCGGGCACATGGCTCTGGAGCATGCCCGGACCCGAGGCTTCGAGCTCACGCTGCAGTGCCGCCACCACGGATGGGTGGTTGTGACCCGTGTTGTGCACGCAGTAGCCCGAGAGGCAATCGAGGATCCGGCCGCCGCCCTCGGTATAAAGCTCCGCCCCGGAGCATCGCGTATACCGCACGTTCATCTGCAACAGGTTGAGGAGCCGTACCCATTGCGGGTTGACGTATTCAGAGTAAAGCTCGCGGGCGCCGGACTCCGCGGCGCCAATTTTGGGGATTACGGCGGCTGACATTTTCTTTTGAGCGGCTACTACATGGGACGGATGCGCGCAAACGGCCGTTTCCGGTTACGGGAACGGTCTGTAAAATCAACGTTGGCCCTTTCGAGGGAGTCGCGCTTCGGTGCGGGGCTTACCCCACCGTCGATTCGCGGGCAATCAGCTTCGGCTCCACAATCACGGCGCGGGCGGGCCGGCGGCGCTTGGCGCCGATCGACTTCAGGAGCAAATCGGCGGCTTCGCGGCCGATGGCGCCGCTCGACTGGTCAATCGTCGAGAGTGGAACGCGCAGCAGGTCCGAATAGTGGACATTGCCGACGCCGATCACCTTAATTTCCTGCGGGATCCGGCGGCCGCACTCCAGGATTGCCTTGATTGCACCCGCGGCAGTGGGGTCGTTATATCCGAAGATGCCATCCGGCGGAGGATTGAGCGCCAGCAGCCGCCGGGCGGCCTCATAGCCGCTGGCATCGTCGGAGGCTTCGAGCACATACTCCTTGCGGAACGGAATGCCGGCTGCGGCAAGAGCTTCGCGGTAACCTTGCAGCCGTCCGGCGCCGGTGACCGGCGGGCGGCCCGCGATGTGCGCGATGCGGCGGCAGCCGCAGGAGATCAGGTGCTCCGTGGCCAGGCGCCCGATGGCGTCGTCGTCGGCGCCGACGTAATTGGCGGACGGCCGCTCGAGATGGCGGTCGATCAGCACGTAGGGGACGCCGCGCGATTCGATGCGGTCGAAAGCCGCCGCCGCGCCGGGCGGCTGCGCGGAGGCAACGATCAGGCCATCGACCTGCCGGCCGAGCAGGCGGTCGATCTCGCTCGCTTCCAGTTCCGCGTCCTCTTCCGAGTTGCAGATCACGACGTCATAGCCGAGCGGCCGGATCGCCGCGGCCACGGCCTTGGCGATCTCGGCGAAGAAGGAGTGCATGAGGTCGGGCACGATGAGCCCGATCATGAAGGTGCGGCGCGCCGCCAGGCCGCGCGCCACCCAGTTGGGCTGGTAGTTCAGCTCCTTGATGCGGGCCAGCACGCGGGTGCGCGTTTCCTCGCCCACGTCGGCGCAGCCGCGGACGACCTTCGAGACGGTCATCACCGACACGTTCAGGTCCTGGGCGATATCTTTGAGGCGGACGGGAGCCGCGGGCTGGTTGGACATGGCCTTGCGTTTTCCGTTCTCAGCGACCGGTTTCCGGTGTTCGGTTCCCATTGTAACGGCGATGCGCCACCCGTGGGGAACGGTGCGCGGCGCGTCTTCCATGCCGCGGCGGGCCGCGAGTGAACCCCGGAGGCGCGGGTAGCATCATATTTACGCATGACCACCCAGACCTACTCCAACCACCGCCGCATCGTGCCCATTTTCCACCTGTTCCTGCTGCCGGTGCTGGCGCTGACCTTGATCGGCGCCTGCGTCAACCTGTACGAGTCCTTCGGCGATCACCGGCGGCTGTACAGCGCCTCGCTGATTGTCGTGCTGACGGTCTGTCTCGCGATCGCATCCGTTTGCGCGCGGATTTTCGCCCTCAAGGCACAGGACCGCGCGATCCGCGCCGAGGAGAACCTGCGCCATTTCGCCCTCACGGGCAGGCTGCTCGATCCGCGGCTCGGCATCCGGCAGGTGGCCGCGCTGCGCTTCGCGCCGGATGGCGAATTCCCGCCGCTCGCCCGCCGCGCGGCGGAGGAGAACCTGGCGCCGGACGCCATCAAGCGCGCGATCAAAGAATGGCGCGCGGACCAGCACCGCGTGTAGGCGATCGCTACTCCGCCCGCAGCGTTTCGGTCGGATTCGTGCGCGCAGCCCGGCGCGCGGGGATCAGGGCGGCGGCGGCGCCGCTGAGCGCGAGCACCGCGGTCACCGCCGCGAGGGTCAGGGGATCGCCGGCGCTGACGCCGTAAAGCAGCGCCGCACTCCAGCGGGTCGCGGCCACCGAGGCTGCCAGCCCGAGCACGAGCCCGATTCCGAGCGGCACGGCGGCCTGGCGCAGCACCATCCGCACTACGTCTCCCGGCTGCGCTCCCATCGCCATGCGGACGCCGATCTCCTGCCGCCGCTGCGCCACCATCTGGCTCAGCACGCCGTACAGGCCCGCGGCGGCGAGCAGCAGAGCGAAGCCCGCAAAGGCGCCGAAGACCACGGCCCGGAAGCGCGGATACGCCATCACCCTCAGCATGCGGCGCTCGACCGGCTCGACCTCGCCGATCCCGGCGTCGGGGTCGATCTCTGCGGCCGCGCGGCGGATGCCCGCGGCGATCGCCGGGCCCACCGCGGAGGTGACGATCACAGAGGCGGAATCCGGCACCTCCTGAAGAAGCGGCCGGTACATGGTGGGGGATTCGAGCCAGCCCATTTCGCGCTGTATGGAGGTGCGCTTTACCGAACCCACCACCCCCACAATCCTCGCGTACCGGAACGGCACCGCCTGCGCCGTCACGCGAATGCGCTGTCCGATGGGATCCGTATCAGGGAAGTATTCGCGCGCCAAAGCGGCATCCACCACGGTTACCTGGTCGCCGTCCGGCCTGTCGCGGCCGTCGAAAAGGCGGCCGCGCAACAGGGGAATGCCGAAGGTCCGGAAAAAATCGTCACTGACCGCTTCGTGCTCGATATCGTGAGTGGCCGTTTCCTCGTGATACGGCCGGCCTTCGACCTCAATGCCCAGGTGGCCCACATGAAAAGGCGGAACGGCGTTGCCGATCGTCGCGCGTACCACCCCGGGCTGCGTCGACACCATGGCCAGGAGGCGCTCATAAAACCGGCCGCGCACCGGGTCTTCCTTGTAATGGATGTGCGGCAACACGATCCGCGCGGCATAGACCCGTTCCGCGTGGAAGCCGAGGGGCTCCGAACCCATGCGGTTGACGCTTTCGATCAGCAGCCCGGCTCCCGCCAGCAACGCGACGCTCAGGGCTACCTGGACTGCGACCAAAGCGCGCGAGGCCCGGCCGCCGCCGCCGGCAACACCGCGGCCGCCGCTGCGGAGTGCGGCCGCCAGGTCCAGGCGCGACGATCTCCAGCCCGGCGCGAGCCCGAAAAGCAGCGCGGCGGCGAGAGATACCAGAACCGTACAGAGCAGCGCCGCGATATCGAGCCGGACCTCCGAACCGACCGGAAGCTCTACCGGATTCACCGCGCGGAAATACTTCACAGCCCCGTAGGCCACCGCGATGCCCAGCGTGCCGCCGGCGAGCGAGAGCATCAAGCCCTCGGTGAGCAGTTGCCGCAGCAGCCGGCCGCGCCCCGCCCCCAGCGCTGCGCGAACCGCCAACTCCCGCTGCCGCATCAGGGAGCGGCTCAGCAGCAGGTTGGCCACGTTCAGGCAGGCAATCAGCAGCACCAGCCCGACCGCGCCCGTCAGCACCCAAACGGTCGTCCGCAGGTTACGGCCTGCAACCCAGGTGAATTGGTCCTGCAGCCCTTCCACGGCAGGGTGGAACTGGCGCTCGATGCCGGGGCCGGTGTGGATGGCGGCATGCATCGAACTCAACTCTTGCTGCACCCGCTCCGGGGTGGCGCCCGCCCGCATCCGGCCCACAATAAAAACGGGCAGGGGGCGGCCGTTCAGCGTGGTCAGGTCGGGGGTGATGACCCTCCATAACTGCGTCGCCGCCGGATAAAACACGAAACTGGCCGGCATGACGCCGACGACGGCGCAGGCCCGCCCGTCGAGCGCAATGCTTTTGCCCACCGCCGCCGGGTCGGCGTTGAACGAATCCCGCCACATCGCGTGGGAGAGCACCACCGAGCAGGCGCCTGCTGCGTCCGCCGCGGTGAAGACACGGCCCAGCGCCGGGGTGACCCCGAGTGCCTGGAAAAAGTTGTCGCTCGCCAGGACTGCCGTGACCGGCCGCGAGGGCCCGTGGCCCGTAAGGATCGGATTGGGCGGGAACCACGTCGCGGCCGCCACGGTTTCGAGTGTGGTCGCGTGCTGCCGGTATTCCTGGAAATCCGTGTAGCTGGCGTAAAGCTGCGTGAGATGCGCTTCACGGCCGCTGGCGTCCAGCACGTCGATCAGCCGGTCCGGCTGCCGGTAAGGAGGCGGGCGCAGGAGGGTGCCCTCCAGGATGCTGAAAACGGCGGTGTTCGCGCCGATGCCCAAGGCGAGAATGGACACCGCCAGCGCGGTGAAACCCCGCGCTTTGAGCAGCATCCGGCAGGCGAAACGAAGATCCTGGGTCAACCCAAGAGTGTAACCGAAGAAAAGACGAGACGTGACAGGTATTCCCCCTATTCCCGTGGGGTTTTTCCCCTTAGCACCAAGTCGCTGAAGATGCGCAGAAGGCGGAGGTATTCGGCCCGCGCGTCCAGTTTGCGCTGGCGCGCCTCATCGACGCCCCTATCCTCGCCGATGGCGGCTTCCAACCGCGCAGCCGCGGCCTCGTACTCATTTTCCGCCGCGGCGAGCCGCTGGCGCCAAATCTGCTGCTGTGCCATGGTGAAGCTGGCAGGCTCGTCCACAATCACTCTCGACGACCTTATTTAGGCATTTTAGGGGCTGCGGCACTTTCCTGAAAACCCGTCTTTGCGGTGTGCGGTGGGAATTCATGTGGGGGGTATTGAGACAATCACACCACTTCGGGGGTTAGATACCCACCTTTGCGGGGGTGAACCTGCATGGCCCTTTCGGGCCGGGTGTGGCTACGCCGCGGTCCCGCGCGCTTGCCAAGCGCGCCCGCATCCTCCCAAACTGGTGTTGGAACCCATGAAAACCAGGCTGGCGCTGCTCGTTTCGACATGGTTTTACACCGGTTATTTCCCGGCCGGACCCGGGACCGCCGGGTCTCTGGTGGCTGCGCTGATCGCGATCTTCTTCCATCATCATCTCGGATTCCCGGCATGGTCCTTCGCGGTTTTCGCCGCCGTTCTCTTTTTGCCGGCGGTGTGGGCGGCCACGGTGACGGCGCGCGAAAGCAAACTCGAGGACCCGGGTTTCGTGGTAGTGGACGAAGTCATCGGGCAGTGGATCGCGCTCTCGGCCGCCCCGCATTTTTACTGGAAGAGCGCGCTCGCCGGCTTCGTGCTCTTCCGCGTTTTCGACATCTGGAAACCCTTTCCGATCCGGCGCCTGGAGGCCCTGCCGGGCGGCTGGGGGATCAATGCGGATGACGTCCTGGCGGGTGTTTATGCCGGACTTGTGTTGTGGCTGGCGGGATGGTTCAATCTTTATTAGCTCTATGGCTTTGCGCAAGTCCAACGATTCCAGGCCGCAAATCTCCCAGGTGACCCCTCCGGCCGCGATCGCCGGCGGCGAGCTTCAGATCCGCGGTAAGGGGTTCGGCAAGCAGGCGTCTCCACGGGTGGTGATCGGCGAAATCGGGGCCCCCGTCATCATCGGTTCCGATTCGTTCGTCATCGCCCGCGTTCCGGAGGGCGCCACGGCCGGCGAACTGGTGGTCGAGAGCGGGGGCGTCGCGAGCGAATCCTGGGCCTGCGACATCGGCGTGCTGATCGCCGAAGCGCTGCACCCCGTATCCAATCCGGTCATCGACTCTTTCGGCAACATCTACACCACGTTTTCCGGCTCGCGCGGGCAGAAGGTCCCGGTGGCGGTCTACCGGATCGATCTGAACTTCAACATGAAGCCGTTCATCAACGACCTGATGAACGCCACCGGGATGGCCTTCGACCGCCAGGGGATGCTTTACGTCTCCAGCCGCTACGAGGGCTTCGTCTACCAGGTGACCCCCAACGGCAACATGTCCGTGTATGTGGAGGGCATGGGAGTCGCCACCGGCATCGCCTTCGATGGCGAAGGCAACCTCTACGTGGGGGACCGCAGCGGGACGATATTCAAGATCAGCCCGAACCGGCAGATTTTCGTCTTTGCCACGCTCGAGCCTTCGATTGCGGCATACCACCTGGCGTTCGGCCCGGATGGCTACCTCTACGTCACTGGCCCCACGACGTCCAGCTTCGATGCCATCTACCGCATCTCGAATGAAGGCCAGGTCGAGGTGTTCTACCGCGGCCTGGGGCGTCCGCAGGGCATGGCTTTCGACGAGGAGGGCCGGCTCTACGTGGCGGCCTCGATTTCCGGCCGCAAGGGCGTGGTCCGGATCTATCCGGACCGCCGCGCCGACCTGTTCCTCTCCGGGCCCGGAATCGTAGGTCTCGCGTTCACGCCGTCGCGCGCCATGGTGGTCGCGACCACGAACTCGCTGTACCGGGTGGACGTGGGGATCAAGGGGCGGCCGATGGTATGACGTCCGAGCCAGTTCGGCGGCCGGAATTCTGTCTCCTGTCTCCTGACTCCCTATGAACGCCGAAATCATCGCGGTCGGCTCGGAATTGCTGACGCCGCAGCGCATCGATACGAACTCGCTATACCTCACCGCCGAGCTCAACAACCTGGGGGTGGAGGTGTTGTGCAAGTCGGTGATCGGCGACGATCGCGACCGCCTGGCCGATGCCGTGCGGCTGGCCGTCTCACGGCACGAGATCGTGATTCTCTGCGGCGGGCTGGGCCCCACCGAGGACGATGTGACGCGCGATGCGGTGGCGCAGGCGCTCGACCGCAAACTGATCTTTCAGGCGGATCTGGCCGCCGCGCTCGAGGAGCGCTTCGCGGCCGCGCGGCGCAAAATGGCGGAGATCAACAAGCGGCAGGCATTTCTGATCGAGGGCGCCGACGCCCTGCCCAACGACCGCGGCACCGCGCCCGGCCAGTGGCTGGAAGAATCGGGCGCGGTGGTCGTGCTGCTGCCCGGGCCGCCGCATGAGCTCAAGGCCATGTTCGAGCGCCAGTGCCTGCCCCGGCTGGCGCGCCTGGTGCCCCGGCAATTCATCCGCACCGCGTTCCTGCGGATCGCGGGGATGTCGGAATCGGACCTCGATACCCTCATCGCCCCGGTGTACAAGAAATACGAGAACCCCTCCACCACCATCCTGGCGGCGAACGGCGATTTGCAGGTGCATCTGCGCGCGCGTTGCGGCAGCGAAGCCGATGCCGAAGCCCTGCTCGCGGAAGTCGCGGGACCGATCGAGCTGCTGCTCGGCGACCGGCTGTACTCCCGCAACGGCGAGCCCCTCGAAGCGGTGGTGGGTGAGTTGCTCCGCCAAAGCCGCGCTACCGTTTCGGTCGCGGAGAGCCTGACGGGCGGTTTGCTGGGCGAACGGTTCACCTCCGTGCCGGGGAGCTCCGCGTACTTCGCCGGCGGCTTCATCACCTACACCAACGCGATGAAGCGGGATTTGCTCGGCGTGCCGGCCGAACTGCTCGAACAGTGCGGCGCGGTCAGCGGCCCGGTGGCCGAGGCCATGGCCGCCGGCGCGCGGCTCCGGACAGGATCCACGTATGCCCTTGCCGTGACGGGCGTCGCCGGCCCCGATTCAGGCGGCGAATCCGTGCCGGTCGGAACCGTCTATGTGGGTCTGGCGGATCCGGCCGGCGTGCACAGCTTCCATCGCCTGTTCTTAGGGGACCGGCAGCGCATCCGGGCATTTACCAGCCAGATGGCGCTCGACGTGCTGCGGCGCCGGCTGATGCACTGAGGCTTCGCGGCCTGCCGAAGGGGAATTCCGCCCCCGAATTCCGTCCCCACCACCGCGGCGCCGGCGAACAGCCCGCTCCGGTTGCGCCGGGTGCTTACCGGGCGGCTGTTGGTGCGCGGCGGCGCGGGATGAGCCGGCGGCACTGCGTCCGGGGCGCGGGCCGGCCATGGCCGGCCCCTACGGATGCGTTCCGGCGGGCTTCAGGCGGATGCCGACCGGCTTCCCGCGCGGCGGCTCCAACTCGACGATGCCGCCCGGGTCGGCCTCGGCCTCGAACATCTCTTCGTCGTCGATTTCTACTTCGTACGTCTGGCGAGGCTTGAGCCCTACGATGAACACGGATTCGGCATCCTCCCCCAGCTTGACCGTGAAGCGGCTGGCGGACTGGCCGAAGCACACCACCGCCTGCGTCAGGTCGAGCGGGCCGGGCGGCGGCGTTTGCAGGCGGCCATCCGCGAAGAACTGCATCCGGCCGTTGAAGGCCCCGAACCACGAGGCGTCGTCCTCCCAGCTCGAACGGATGAACAGCCGCCCGAAGTCCGGGTTATGGTAGACGAGCGGCACGTGATAATAACTCAGGCCGGGAAGATAAGGATTGGCCCATAGGAACTCATAGGGCGCCCCGAAGGTGCTCCGCAAGATAAACTTATCGTGCATCAGCCAGCCCTGCAGGACCTGGCTGGGGGCGGCATTGGTGTCATACGCCACCATCGCGAGTTCGCCCGCGCGGGAAAGAGCGGCGGAACGCGGGTCCGGCCGGCCGCGGGAGCTGGCGCCGATGTAATACGCCGCCTCCGACTCTTCGTACACCGCCGGATAGTAGCTCATCAGATGCTCGATGGGGTATTCCTTGAAGAATTGCGGCGCCTGCTCGCGCAGGTCGAGAATCGTGTTGTCCCGCATCGCGTGCAGAAACTCGAAGAGCGGATAGGCGTCATCCCGCGAGATCGCCGGGCGTCCCGCTTTCAGCGCCGGGATGATCCGGCCCGTCCACCACTGGCGCACCAGACGCTCCAGCTCCCGCTGCGGCGTTTGCTCTACTTCATCGAACAGCGCAATGGCCGCTAACGCGCGGCTGCGGGCGGTTTCGACCGTTTCGTCTTTTGGGGCTACCGCAATCGCGCGCTCGAGCTTCGCCGCGAGAGCGGTGCGCCGGGTCTCGTCGAACAGATTTCGACACCAGTCGTAAACTAAGGCCTGCTGGCGCAGATCCACCGAGGGCCCCAGCGCGAATTGCACAGCCTCGCGTCCCGCGGCTTCATCTCCGGCCACCTGGTAATAGAGGGCCAACGCGAAGCCGCGCTCCTCAAACGGGGCTTTGCCTTCGACCAGGGCGGCGAACTGCTGCCACCGTGCCGACGCGCGTTCCCGTTCGCGGCGGAGCAGGCGCAGCCGCTGCGGCCGCAGCAGCAGGCGCGGGTGTTCCGTGGAAACCGTGATGGGCTCGTCGTTCTGCGGCGGCGCCGCCTGGGCCGGCGCCGGACGGCAGGACGCGAGCGCCAGAATTGCGGCCAGCAGCCTCATCCTCCGATTGTGTCACAGGCAGGGCAGGGGGCAGTGGCGGAAGTGCTGTGTCATCCCGACACACCGGCTTTCGCGCGCGACCCCATTTCTGTCGTTAGGTTCGGGACAAAATATTTGAAACAAAAGGCCTTCGAGACATTGACACATGGAAGGCCGGTTGCTAAATATGGTTCTGAATTGGCGAAGTAACACTTCAACCTGCCCTCTGCTGCAACAGGCAGGCGGAAGAAGAGTGAGCCGAAGAGACAGCGTGCTTGCGGGAGCCGATGTTTGCAAGAGTTTAGCTCACTACTCTTTTTCTGCGGGTTGCTGCAGAGGGGTTTTTTATCGTTTGATGCGCCGATCACGGCTTATTACGGCTTTATAGTGTCTCTCCGGTGGATCACAGGTAGCGGTAGTTTGTCTGGCGTTTCTGGTTAAGGAGATTGGACGCGGACCTGATCAGGAACGGACTGGTGGAATCGATGACCAGATAGCCCGACGCCGGATCCCAGCCCAAACCTGGGCGAGCCGCATCGGATGAGTCCCGCAGGTCTTGGGACGAATCCGGTGCGGTTTTTCTTTTCGCCTGGGCATTCCTTTTGACGCAGAGGCGCGGAGACGCAGAGAAGAATTTCGGAGGAATTCTCTGCGTCGCGGTGTCTCTGCGTCAAAGCTACAGCTTCATTCTTTCCAGCTTGCGGTATAGCGTTTTCCGCTCGATGCCGAGGATCTGGGCGGCCTTGCTCTTGTTGCCGCCGGTGGCGGCGAGCACGCGGCGGATCTGCTCCTCTTCGGCATCGGCGAGCGTCTCGACGGTTTTCTCGCGCGACTCCATCACCGTCAGCGCCTGGACCACGGCCGCGCCATCGACGCGGTCCGCCAGGATCGTCAGCCGTTCGATCAGGTGCTGTAACTGGCGCACATTGCCGGGCCAGGTATAATCCTGCAGCGCCCGGATGCCGGATTCCATCAGCTTCACCTCGCGGTTGTAGCGCCCGTTGTATTTGTCCAGGAAGAACTGCGCCAGCAGGCGGATGTCGCCGCGCCGCTCGCGCAGCGGCGGCAGCGTAATGCGCACGGTGTTCAGCCGGTACCAGAGGTCCTCGCGGAACTTGCCTTCGTCGACCAGCCGCTGCAGGTCTTTGTTGGTCGCCGAGATCACGCGCACGTCGATCTCCTTGGAACGCGCCGCGCCGACGGGCCGGATCTCGCGCGTCTCGAGGAAGCGCAACAGGGCCGCCTGGAAATCGGCGTCGATATCCCCGATTTCATCCAGGAACACCGTTCCGCGGTTAGCGGCTTCCAGCAGGCCGATGCGGTCGCGGTCGGCGCCCGTGTAGGCGCCGCGCATAGCGCCGAAGAGGTCGCTTTCCCGCAGTGACGCGGTGACGGAGCCGCAATCCACGACGTTGAAGGGCTTGTCCGCGCGCAGGCTGTGGCGCCAGATCATGCGGGCCACCAGTTCTTTGCCGGTTCCGGTTTCGCCCTCGATCACCACGGTGGCGTCGGTGGGGGCCGCGCGAGAGACCCGCTTGTAGATTTCGATCATGGCGGGCGAGCTGCCGATCATCTCCGTCTCGGGGAGTTCTTCCGGCTCGGCCTCCTCCTCGCCTTCCGAGCGCGCCGCCTCCGCCCGCTCGATCGCCTCCAGCATCACGTCGAGGTCGAACGGCTTGGCGATATAGTCGAATACGCCGCCGCGCGTCGCGGCCATCACGGTTTCCATGGTGCCGCGGCCGGTCATGAGGATCACGGAGCAGAGCGGGTCCTTGCGCTTGGCTTCCCGCAGCACGTCAAGACCGGTCCGCTCGTCGATATAGATATCCGAGATCACGATGGGATAGGCGCGGTCGCTCAGGCGCTCCAGCGCCTCGCCTGTGGTCGAGACGGCGTCCACCGCGTAGCCCTTCTCCTCGAGCGCCGTCTGAATGGTGAATTGCAGCGCCGGGTCGTCTTCCACCAGTAACAGTCTTTGCATCAATGCCGCTCCACCGGGCCGGCGGGACGCACGGCCGCCGGCCGCGCCGCCGGGGACATCCGGTTTTCCGCTCCGTTCCGAACGGCCGGCAGCACCAGGGTGAAGCAGGAGCCCTTGCCGGGCTCGCTCACGACTTCAATTTGTCCGCCGTGCTGTTCCACAATCTGTTGGACGATGGACAGGCCGATTCCGGTGCCGGCCTCGCCCGACTCCTCGGCCTTTTTCGTTCGATAGAATTTGCGGAAAATCTGTTTCACTTCCTTCTGGTCCATGCCGATCCCCTGGTCCTCGACGGCGATGCGGGCCCAGTGGGCGCCCCGGCTCACGTCCATCCGTGCGGAGACGGTGACCTGTGTCTGCTGGGGCGAGTATTTGACGGCGTTCGTTAACAAATTGTAGCAGGCGTACTCCATCAGCTCGCGGTCGCCGGTGAGCTCGATGTCCTCCGCGATCGGCTGGAGCACGATGCCGATGCGCTTGCGATCGGCCAGCGGGCGCGTCCGCTCGACGCAGATCTCCACCATTTCGCGCACCGGAATCGGCTCGTGCTTCAGCTCCATCTGGCCGGCCGAGAGCCGCTCCACGTTGAGAAAGATCTCCACCATGCGGGCCAGCCGTTTCGACTCGGAGTTGATCAGCAGCGCGATCTGCTTGCGCTTCTCCTCGGTCAGCGCGAAGCGGGAAATCAGCTCGCTCGATCCCTGGATCGCGGAAAGCGGCGTGCGCATTTCGTGCGTGACGAAGTGCATGGCCTGCTGATAGCGGGCGCGTTCGGCCTCGCTGCGGCGCAGGCTTCTGCGCACCACCAGATGATAGTAGGCGGCCGCGGTGATCGCGCCGAACCAGGCGGCGGAGGCTGAGGTTGTAAACGAAAGCACCCGGCCGCGGGAGAAAGCGAGATACGGCGCCAGCGTTCCCGCGGCAACGATGCCGAGGCTCGCCAGGTACGCCGCCCACGCCGGCAGGTACCGGAACGCGAGGCCGGCGGCGGCGACCAGCAGCGCCGCGAACAGCACCGCCCGCACCTCAGAGACGTCCGTGATAAACAGCCCGTGGGCCATGGTCTCGAAGGCATCGGCGTGAATCTCGATCCCGCTGGTGGTGACGCCCTCGGAATAGGGCGTGAAGAGCCGGTCGTGCTCGGTCTGCGCCGTGCTGCCGACGAAGACCACCTTGCCCTGAAACGCGCTCGCTAACGCGGGCCGGTCGAGCAGCTCTCGCAGCGCGATCCTCGGCGGCAGCTTTCGGTCCGGCGGCGGATACCGGACGCGCATGACCCGGCTTTCGCCCTTGCCGGGAATTACGGTATGGCCGACCGAGAGATCATTCGAGCCGTAGGTCTCGATAATATCGGCGCGCCGGCTGAGGCGGAAGGCCTCGAGCGAAATCGCCCATCGCCGTGAGATCCCGCCCTCGTTGCGCCGCGCGAGCGGAATCGCGCGCGCCACGGCATCGCCATCCGGCCAGACGTGGACGTGCCCGGTGGCCGCGGCCGACTGGCGGAACATCGGCAAGGGATCCTCCCACCCGTGCCCGGGAATCAACTCGCTTGAAAGCACCAGATTGGGGCACTCCGCCAGCGCTGCGGCGAGCGCGGCGTCGGCGGCCGGAGCCGTAGGATTCGCCAGAATGACGTCGACCGCCACGGCTTTCGGCTTGGCCGCCGCCACCAGGTGCAAACCCCGAGCCAGCGGTTCGCGGATGCCGGACATGCCGCCAGGGATGCTGTCGAGCGTGTTCTCGTCGATCACCAGCAGCACGGATTCCGGCTGCCACGGCGCCGGCCGGTAGCGCCGGAACATTTCGTCGTAGGCATCGTGATCGAGCGGCAGGGCAAAATACCCGCCGACTACCGCCACGACAAACGCCCCGGCCAGCAGCGACACGTACACTGCCGTGCTTTTCCCGACAAAACGCACTCGCTTTCAGTATAGTGGGCTCGCGGCATCGCACCGGCGGC
>DATGMB010000217.1:0-23556 GCA_035293845.1 Bryobacteraceae bacterium | reverse complement strand
GCCATTGCCGCCGACGCCGGCGATCTCGCCGATCAGTTCCAGGCTGTCGAGGTCATAGATCGAAAGGCGGGTTTGCGCCGCGGGGACGGCGGGGCGGCCATCCGCCGCCGCAACGGCAGGCGAGCCGCGGCGCGGAATGTACAGGCGGCGGCCGGCGGAATCGGCATAGATATAGTCCCAGCCGCCCTCTCCGCCGACCCGCGCCATTTTCAGGACCTTGTACGGGCCGGCCTGCTGCGCCTGCCCGGCGACGGGAAGGACGGCAAGAACGGCCGCTGCGCAAACGATGAACTTTCGCATGGCAACTCCTCGGACTGGCTTACGGCGCCTTACGGCAAATCTGGGGCATCATAGCACGGTTCGAGCGGAATTCCGGCCGGATTTGCCTTGAGTTCGCCTGAGGCGTTGGATATAATCCGCTGGCTGGTGAGTCGAACGAGGTAAGTCTGCCGGCTCGGGGAGCCGGGGTTTGCGTAAAGGGAGGGCATTGCGATGCGCCACGTCGCCGTCGTCTTGGTGTGTGTATTTGCCTTATGGTTGCTGCCCGGGATCTGCTCCGGACAGGCCGTTTATGGGAGCATTGCCGGCACCGTTACGGATTCGTCCGGCGCGGCCGTTCCCAATGCCAAGGTCACGATTCGGGATGTCGGAAAGGGTGTCACCTACACGACGACCACGAATGAGGCCGGCAATTACAGTCAGATCCACCTGATCGTTGGGGTATACGAGGTGCGGGTGGAGGCGCCGGGCTTCGATACCTTTGTCCAGCAGAACGTCAATGTGGACGTGGATGCGACGGCGCCGGTGAATGCCCAGCTCCATCCCGGCAAGATCGGGGAGACGGTGACGGTGACGGGCGAGGCGGCGCTGCTCAAGACGGAGCGTTCCGACGTCTCGGACACCATGACGCAGAAAGCCGCGATGGAGCTGCCGGTGTTTTCGCGCGACGTGAGCCGGCTCTACTTCCTGGTTCCGGGCGTCCAGGCGACCGGCACCACCGCAGCCAGCGAGCAGCCGCAGGATATTTACCGGCCGAGCATCGGCGGCCAATACTGGGGCGGCATTTCGTTCCAGCTCGACGGGACGGACAACCGCGAATCGGTGCTGGGCGAGCCCGTCATTACGCCGAACCTCGATTCGGTATCGGAGCTGAAGATCACCACCACGGCCTACGATGCCGAGTTCGGGCAGGCGAGCCAGGCGGTGATTTCGGCGCAGACGAAATCGGGGACCAACTCGTTGCACGGCAGCGCCTTCGAATACCGCCGCGACCAGCACGGCGCGGCCCGCGACCCGTTCGCACAGTCGCAGCCGCTGGTGGGAACCACCAATACGTTCATCCCGCCGACGCTGTGGAACCAGTTCGGCGGCTCCGCGGGCGGCCCGATTCAGAAGGACAAAACGTTCTTCTTCGGCGATTACCAGGGCACGCGCAACAAGAATAGCGGCTCGCTGCTGACCCGCGTGCCGACGCAGGCCGAACGGAACGGCGATCTGAGCGATCTGGGCGTCGCGATTTTCAACCCGTGCAACGGCAGCGATTGCAACGTGAATCCGGCCAACCGGCAGCAGTTTGCGGGCGCCGTGATTCCGAGCAGCCTGATTGCGCCGCAGACCAAAGCGCTGCTCGGCTACATTCCGCTGCCCAATATCGCCGGCGCGAGCGGCGCGGCGCCGAACTACGCCGCGTCCGGCACCGGCATCGTGAACTGGGACAGTTTCGACGTGCGGGTGGACCGCTATCAGACCGAGAAGCTGCACATGTTCGGCCGGTACAGCTTCCTGCAGGTCGGGCAGACCAATCCCGGCGCGTTCGGATTGGCGGCCGGCGGACCGCAGTTCCAGACGATGGCGTTTGCCGGGGCTGCGTCGCTGCGCGATCAGAGCCTCTCTTACGGCGCGGACTACGTGATCAGCCCGACGTGGCTCACGGACTTCCGGTTCGGCTATTTCCGCTACCGCGTATTCGTGAACCCCAACGGCCTGGGCACCTCGCCGGCCAAGGATGCCGGCATTCCGGGATTGAATCTCGACAACTACTTCACCTCGGCGATGCCCAACTTCCGTCTGAACGGCACCGGCGGCTTTCAGATGGGGTACTCGCTGACCACGAATTCCTGCAACTGCCCGCTCAACGAGCAGGAAAACGAGTTCCAATGGGTCGGCAACGTGACGCATAATTTCGGCAATCACGCGGTGAAATTCGGCGTGGATGTGCGGTACCAGCAGAACCTGCGCGTGCCGAGCGATTCGCACCGCTCGGGCGAGCTGATCTTCGATCCGACCACGACCGAAGGGCCGAACGGCGGCGGGCTTTCGCTGGCCTCTTTCCTTCTCGGCGATGTGCAGACGTTCACCCGCTACATCAGCAACTCGCTCGATGCCGCGGAGCGCCAGCGGCGTCTTTTCTCCTACATCCAGGACACCTGGCGCGTCACACCGAAGCTGACGGTGAACTACGGCCTGCGCTGGGAGATCTACTTCCCGCAGTACGTGAACGGCGCGGCCCACGGCGGCTTCCAGAACCTGGCGACCGGCGAGGTGCTGATTACCGGACAGAACGGCATCGGCATGAACGGCAACGTCAACACCGCGCTGACGCATTTCGCGCCGCGGCTCGGGATCGCCTACCAGGCCTCCCCGAAGACGGTGATCCGCACCGGCTACGGCCGCTCCTATGACGTCGGCGTGTTCGGCGTTTCCTTCGGACATAATGTGACACAGAACGTGCCGGTGCTGGCGAACCAGTCGCTGAACCCGGCGAACCCGTGGCTCCCCGTGTTCACGCTGGCGCAGGGGCCGCCGTCGCTCGACCCGACCACGATTCTCGCCACGCAGCCGAAGGGGCCCACGGGGAATCCGATTCTGCCGAACGGGATTTCGCCGAATGTCCTGCCGCTCACGAGCGGCAACACGATGCGGCTGCCGGTGGTGGATGCGTGGAATTTCATGGTGGAGCGGCAGATCACGTCGAGCTTCCTGTTTTCGGTCGGCTACGTCGGCAATCACGGGTATCACGTGACGGCGGGCGGGACGAACTACAACATCAATCAGCCGACCATCAACGGCTTCGGCACGCTGAGCACGAACCAGCGGCGGCTCTTCTATAACCTGTTCGGCTGGACGCAATCGATCAAATATTTCGCGGACGATTCGACCGTGAAATTCAACTCGCTGCAGGTGCGGGCGGAGAAGCGATTCGCAAGCGGGCTGCTGTTCCAGAGCAACTTCACGTGGGCCAGCGCGTTCGACTACGCCAACGATTATTTCCTGTGGAACCACAACATCGATTACGGGCGGGAAGGCGGCGTGCGGCGGTTCGTGTTCAACTTCAACGGAGTTTACGAGCTTCCGTTCGGCAAGGGCCGCAAATATCTGACCCACGCTTCGCGGGCCGCGGATCTGGCACTCGGCGGCTGGCAGCTCTCCGGGACTGCAACCTGGGAGTCCGGCGCACCGTTCACGCCGGGTTATGCCGATTGCGGCAAGGATGAAGATACCGGACCGTGCCGCGCGATTCTGGTGGGCGATCCTCACGTGTCCAATCCGAGCCCGCAGGAATGGTACGCCATTGCGACACCGGGCACCAGCGGGAGCGGCTGCCTGCCCACCGCGACCGCGACGCCCGAGCTGAACGCGAACGGCTGCACGCGCGGGCCGTGGATGCGTCCGCAGCCGGGCACGTTCGGCACCGTCGCGCGCGACTCCTTCTTCGGGCCGCACCTGTTCAACACGGATACGAGCCTTTCGAAGATATTCGCTATTACCGAGAAGGTCAACGCGCAATTCCGCGCGGAGCTGTACAACAGCTTCAATCACGTGAACCTGGGGCAGCCGAACGGCACGGTGGATTCGCCGACGGCGGGGCAGATCACGAGCATTGCGGCGCTTTCGCAGATGCGGAAATGGCAGTTGGGCCTGCGCGTGAACTTCTAAAGCGGTGGCGCAGGTCCCTCGCCTGCACGGGCCGCTTGGGCTGTTCCAAAAACAAAAAACCGCCGAAATCGGCGGTTTTCGGGAAACTGCCTACGCAGAATCAATTACTCGCAACCCAAAACCGCCGAGCTTCGGCGGTTTTGTCTTCGGAGCGGCCAGGACCGGGGCGCGCGGCGCGGGCCGTGTGCCTCCTGTTGTCAATGGCGGGGCTCCCGGTTTTCGCTGCCGCGACGCCGGGGTATCATGGCGAGATTGCGCCGATTCTCCACGCACATTGCGCCGCCTGCCACCGGCCCGGCGGACCCGCGCCTTTCTCGCTGTTGACGTACGCTGATGCCTGCCGGCACGCGCGTGAAATCGCCGCGGTCACGCGCCGCCGGTACATGCCGCCCTGGCTGCCCGACCCCGGCTTCGGCGAATTCGAGGGCGAGGGGCGTTTGAGCGAGGCGCAGATCGAAGCGATCGAAACGTGGGTGCGCGCCGGCATGCCGGAGGGCCCCGGCTCTTCGGCGGCTCCGGCGTTCCCATCCGGCTGGCAGCTTGGTCCGCCGGATCTCGTGATTACCGCGGCGCAGCCGCTCACCGTTCCGGCCGATGGCCCGGACGTGTTCTGGAATTTCATTCTGCCCACGGGCTTGCGCGAGCGCCGTTACGTCGAAGCAATCGAAATCCGGCCGGGAAATTCGCGCGCGGTGCACCATGCCAATGTTCTGATCGATCGGGCGGGCTCCGCCCGCCGCCGCGAGACCGCTCCGGGCGCGGGCTTCCCCGGCATGGATGTCACGCTCGCATCGGATCGCTTCGATCCGGACAGCCATTTCCTGTTCTGGAAGCCCGGCGGCGCGCCATGGAAAGAGCCGCCCGGCATGGCCTGGCAGCTCGATCCAGGCAACGATCTGGTGCTCAACGTGCACCTGCATCCGACCGGAAAGCCGGAATCGGTGCAGCCTTCCGTTGGCCTCTATTTCACGCGCCAGAGGCCCACGAAATTTCCGATGCTGATCCAACTGGAGCACGATGGCGCGCTCGACATTCCTCCGGGCGACCGCGATTTCCTGGTCAGCGACGATTTCCGCCTGCCGGTGGACTGCGATGTGCTGGCCGTCTATCCGCACGCGCACTACCTGGGCAAGCTGCTGGAGGCTTACGCCACGCTGCCGGACGGCCGCCGCCAATGGCTGATCCGCATTCCCGATTGGGACCTGAACTGGCAGGCGGTGTACCGCCTGCGGCGCCCGCTCTTTCTGCCGCAAGGCTCCGTCATTTCGATGCGGTTTCACTACGACAACTCCACCGGCGCGCCGCGCAACCCGAACTCGCCTCCGCGGCGCGTGCGCGGCGGCAATCAATCCACGGACGAAATGGCCCATCTCTGGCTGCAGGTGCTGCCGCGCGGCGAAGGCGACCTGCGGCCGGCATTGCAGGAGGCGCTGATGCGGCGCCGGCTGGAAAAGTACCCCGGCGATTTTCTGGCGCATTTCAATCTGGGCGCTCTCTATCTGGGGCGGCGCGATACGGCGGCCGCGCTCGAACATCTGCGCGCGGCGCTCGCGGCGGAACCGGATCAGCCGGCGGCGTTGAACACGTTCGGCGCGGCGCTCGAGATGAGCGGCCGGCCCGAGGAGGCCGCGGCGCAGTTCCGGCGCGTTCTCGCGATCCGGCCGGAAGACCCTGACGCGCGGTACAACCTGGCCGGCGTGCTGGCGGACCAGGGCAGCCTTGGGGAGGCCGCGGGCGAACTGCGGCGCCTGATCGCCGGGCATCCCGAGGATCGCGCCGCGCGCGGGAGGCTCATCGAGGTGCTCAAGGCGTGGGGTGGCCGCGCGGTGGAGGAGGGCCGAAGTCCGGAAGCGCTTGCGGCATTTCGCGAGCTGGTGACGCTCGATGCGGAGGATGCCGAGGCGCACAACAATTTCGGCATTCTGCTGGCACGTTCCGGAGATACCGCCGGCGCCATCGGGCAGTTCGAGACGGCTCTGAAGCTCAACCCCGCGCTCGACGCGGCGCGGCGCAATCTCGAACTCGCGCGGCGGAAGGTGGCACACTAGAGGCAATGGCCGCACGGTTTCCCAAAGGCTGGCTGGCGCTCGCCGGGCTGGCTGCGTTTCCGCTCCTCGGCCAGGAGAGCGTTCGGCAGATCGAGGCCCGCGCTGCCGAGCTGAAGGCGCGCGGCGATGCCGCGGGGTCGCTCGCGCTATGGGAGAAGGCCGCCGCGCTCGATCCGCAATCGGCGCGCATCCAGGACGAGATCGGTTTCCTGCTGGCGGTGCTGCAGCGGCCGGCGGAGGCGCTCGGCCATTTCGAGCGCGCGGTCGCGCTCGATGCGCATCTGGCGGCGGCGCAATACCACTTGGGAGTGGCGTATTGGCTGCAGCAGGACCCGGCGCGCGCCATCCCGCATCTGCAATCCGCGGCGGCGCTTGCGCCGCGGGAATTCGATTACCGGTTCCATTTCGGGCATGCGCTGAACGAGACCGGACAGTATGCCACCGCCGTTGCGGAGTTCGAAGCCGCTACGGCGATCCGCCCGGCGCACGCGGAGGCCTGGAACCAGCTTGGTCTCGCGCGGCAGCACAGCGGCGATACGGCGGGAGCGCTCGCAGCGTACCGCCGCGCCGTCAGCCTCGATCCGGCCAATCTCGACGCGCGCAACAATCTCGGGTTCGTGCTGGTGAATTCCGGACACGCCGGGGAGGGCGTGGCGCAGTTCCGCAAGATTCTCGAAATCGACCCCGGCAACAACATGGCGCGCGTGAATATCGGGTTCGCGGATCTGCAGAAGGCCGACCTGGACGCGGCGGAAGCGCAGTTCCGCGAGGCGCTGCGGCGCGACCCAAACCTCGCGATCGCGCATTACGATCTCGGCGTGGCGCTCAAACAGAAGGACCAGCTCGATGCGGCCCGGGCCGAGCTGGAGCGCGCGCTCGCGCTCGATCCGCAGCTCGCGGAAGGACACTACACATTGGGGATCCTCGAGTGGCAGAGCGGCGATTTCCGCAAGGCGGCGGAGGAAATGCAAGCGGCGATTGCGCTGCGGCCGGATTACGCGGAGGCGTGGTTCATGATGGGCACGGCGCTGAAACAGGCGGGCGAGCTGGACCGCGCGGAAGCGGCGCTGCGCAGCGCGATCCGCTTCGCGCCCGACGATCCCGGGCCGTACAATACGCTGGGCCAATTGCTGCGGCAGAAGGGCGACATCGCGGGCAGCCAGGCGGCTTTCGCCGAGGGGAGCCGCGCCAAGCGCGCCAAGGAAGCGGAACTCGGTAGAATGCTCCAGAAGAAGCCCTGAATGGACCGGTCGAGCCAGCCGCGGAACCGCATGGAACAGCTTGCGACGCTCCCTTTGACGCGGAGGCGCCGAGAGATTGCCCGGAGTGGAGGGAGAGGACCTTCGCGGCGCGGCTTTATCCGCTCGCTGTGCGCCACGCTGCCGGTGTTTTCCGCCGATCAGCTCCTGGCCGGGCAGGGCTTCGGCGTGCAATTCGTCAATGTAGCGAAAGAGGCCGGCTTGCGCGCCAAAACTATCTTCGGCGGCGAGCACAAGAACAAGTATCTGCTCGAAACCACGGGCTGCGGCTGCGCATTCTTCGACTACGATAACGACGGCTGGCTCGATATCTTCCTGGTGAATGGGACGCGCTTCGAAGCGCAATGGCCGGCGGGTCAGGCTCCGGTGAGCCGGCTGTATAAGAACAATCGCGACGGCACCTTCACCGATGTGACCATCGAGGCCGGCGTGGCGCATACCGGCTGGGGGCAGGGCGTCTGCGCCGGCGACTACAACAACGACGGGTGGGAGGACCTCTTCGTCACCTACTGGGGCGACTGCGTGCTGTGGCACAACCACGGCAACGGCAAGTTCACGAATGTAGCGCAGAAGGCCGGCGTGACGACCAATCGCGGCGACGGACGGCGGCGATGGAACACGGGCTGTGCCTTCGTGGATTACGACCGCGACGGCCACCTGGACCTGTTCGTGGCGAACTACATCGACTTCGATCCCAAAACCGCGCCGCTGCCGGAGTCGGGCC
Source organism: Bryobacteraceae bacterium (assembly GCA_035293845.1). Taxonomy (GTDB): domain Bacteria; phylum Acidobacteriota; class Terriglobia; order Bryobacterales; family Bryobacteraceae; genus DATGMB01. The sequence continues at coordinate 15,589 of DATGMB010000217.1, read as the reverse complement.
CGTGTCTTTATAAGGGCCTGATGGTGGCGTGCGGCCCGCCGGGGCTGGAGGGTGGCCGGAACATCCTCTTTCACAACGACGGCTCCGGCGTGTTCACCGACGTTTCCGAGCGCGCGGGCATTCTCAAGACGCAGGGGACGTACGGCCTCGGCGTGCTGGTGGGGGATTTCGATAACGACGGCTGGCCCGACATTTACGTGGCCAACGATTCGACCTCTTCGGCGCTGTACAAGAACAATCAGGACGGCACGTTCACGGATGTGGCGATCGAAGCCGGTGTCGCCTTCAGCCCGGACGGCAAGCCGCAGGCCGGCATGGGCGTTTCCGCGATCGACTATGACGGCGACGGCTGGCTCGATATCGTGAAGACCAATTTCGCGGGCGACACCTCGAGCCTGTACCGCAATCTCGGCAAGATGACCTTCAACGACGAAACGTTCCAGGCGGGTCTCGGCCGCAATACGCGGTTCCTGGGATGGGGCGTCGGCTTCGCGGATTTCGATAACGACGGTTGGGCGGACATCTTCATCTGCAACGGGCACGTGTATCCGGAAGTGAGCGAGACGCAGACCGAATCCGGATACCGGGAGCGGAAGGTCGTGTATCGCAATCTCGGCAATCGCAAGTTCGCGGATGTTTCGATCGAGGCGGGACCGGGAGCGCTGGAAGCCGCGCCGGGCCGCGGCTGCGCCTTCGGCGATTTCGACAACGACGGCGACGTGGATGTCCTGGTGAACTGTGTGAACGATGTGCCGCAACTGCTGCGCTGCGACCGTACGACGCGGCACAACTGGATCAAGGTCAAGCTGACCGGGGTGAAATCGAACCGCTCGGGAATCGGCGCGCGCGTCTATTGCAATACCGAAGACGGGCGGCGGCAGATGGACGAGGTGCGCAGCGGGGGCAGTTACATTTCGCAAAGCGATCTGCGGCTGCACTTCGGCCTGGGCGCGGCGGAGTCGGCCGAACTCGTCGTGCAGTGGCCGAGCGGCGCCGTGGACCGTGTACGTACGCAGGCCAACCGGATCGTGACAGTGATTGAAGGAACCTCACAGAAGGCCTGAGAGATTATCGACGTTTCTCACATTGCCGTTTCGCTGGCCGAACCCTTACCGGCGTACTATTGAGGCATGCACCGCATTGCGGTTGCTGCACGGCGGCTGGCGCCTTGGGCGCTCCTCCTGCCGGCAATTCTGGCCTTGCGCGTCGCAGCACAGCGGCCGGAGCACACTCCGGCGGCCAGGGATTGGCCTCAATTCGGATTGGACGTGGCGAGTTCCGGAGTCCTGGATGGGCCGACCGGAATTACGGCCGCCAACCTGCCGTCGCTCGTGCGGCGCCAGGTCCAACTGGACGGCACGGTCGATGCTTCGCCGATCTATCTGCACGGCGTCACGGTGAACGGATCGCCGCACGATGCGTTCTTCGTCACGACGAGTTACGGAAAGACGATCGCGATCGACGCGTCGAGCGGCGCCGTGCTTTGGGAATACACGCCCTCCGGCTACGCTTCATGGGCGGGGACGGGACAGATCACCAACAGCACGCCCGCCGCGGATCCCGACCGGCAGCACATCTATGCCGCGGCGCCGGATGGGACGGTACAGAAGCTGGCGATTGCGGATGGCAGCATCGTATGGAGGACCGCGATCACGCTGCTGCCGGATCATGAAAAGATCCCGTCGCCGCTGCGGGTGTTTCGTGGGCGGGTGATCGCGGTCACCGGCGGATTTCTCGATACGCCGCCGTTCCAGGGCCACGTGGCGGTTCTCGACGCGCGGACCGGCGCTCTGCAGCATGTCTGGAATTCGCTGTGCAGCGACCGTGCCGGGCTGATTCAGCCGGCATCGTGCCCGTCATCGCTCTCCTCGATCTGGGGGCGGGCGGGCGCCGTGATCGATCCCGCCACCGGCAACATCTTCGTGGCGACCGGGAACGGCCCGTATAACGGCAGGACGGACTGGGGCGATTCCGTGATCGAACTCGATCCCGACGCCACGGAGGTGCTGGCGAACTACACCCCGGCGGATAACTCCGCGCTGGAGGGCGAGAACCTCGACCTGGGCTCGGCATCGCCGGTGCTGCTCGGGACCAACGCTCTCGCGCAGGGCGGCAAGGACACGCTGATCCGTCTGCTGCGCATCACGGATATCAGCGGCGGCGCTCCCCACAGCGGCAATGAATTGCAGACCGTGGCGATGCCCACGTACAACGGGGTCATCATGGCTTCGGCGGTGTGGCGCGACCGCGGGTGGACCTGGATGTTCACCGCGAATAACGGCAACACGGCCGCGTGGAGGCTTGGCGATGGCCAGCTCACGCTGGCCTGGAGCAATGCCACGGCGGGAACCAGCCCGGTCGTTGCCGGCCGGCTGCTTTACGTCTACAATCCCAACGGCGGGCTGCTGGTGTACGATCCACGCACGGGCACGCAGATTGCGAACCTGCCTTGCGGCGCCGGGCATTGGAACAGCCCGATCGTCATCGATGGGAGAATCGCGCTCCCGGAGGGCAATGCCAACCTGCACCTGACTTCCGGCGTGCTGGACATCTGGACGTTGCCGGCCGCCGGTTCCGGCGTCCAGTTCTGAACGGAGAATTCCAAAAACGAACACCCGCCGCAGCGCCAAGCCGGGAGCGGGCTTTGTTTACAACGTTCTATCGGGGCAGGGGAGTTGCCGCAGTCTGGCCCCAGGAGGACCGGCATGCTCGAAAAGACGGCTATCTTCGTTCGCGACCTGAAATCCGCAGCCCGATCGCTGGCGCACGCCAAGGGCCTCGTGGCGACGGTGATCGTTACGCTGGCGCTGGGGATCGGCGGCAATGCGGCGATGTTCAGCCTGGTGCGGGGCGTGCTCCTGCGTCCGCTGGTCAATCGCGACGAAGGCCGGCTGATCTATATCCGGCAGACGATGAACGGCGACAATGCCAGGTTCTCCGTTCCCGAGATTGACGATCTGCGCGCGCGCGTCAAGACGCTGAGCGCGATCGGGGATTTCTCGACGATCGGCTTCACCATGGCCGGACTCGGTGAGCCCCGGTCGGTTCAGGCGGGGGTGGTCGGGGGATCCTATTTTCACGTCATGGGCCTGCGTCCGGTGCTGGGGCGGCTGCTCGATCCGCACGATGACGGGCCCAATGCGGCAGGCGCGGTCGTGCTCACCTACCGGTTCTGGTCGACGGCGCTGAAGAGCGATCCCGGGGTACTCGGCAAGGTCGTGCGGCTCAGCTCGTTCATTGACACACGGCCGGCTACTGTCGTCGGCGTCCTCGAGCCGTGCGTGCCTTGCCCGCAAGATACCGAGATCATCGCTAACATCGTGACGAGCGCCCACCATCTTTCGGCCACCATGGTGACGGGCAGGATTCACCGCATGACGGAGTTGTTCGGGCGGCTCGCTCCGGGCGCGGACCTGCAGACGGCGCGCAACGAGCTGGACACGGTGTATCGCAGTATGAAGCGGGAGCATCCCGAGGCCTATCCGGCGAAGGAGGACTTTCATGTCAGCGCTACGCGGCTGCGCGACGAGCTTACGTCGGGTGCGCGCACCATCCTTCTGGTGCTCTTCGCGGCCTCGGTTCTGGTTTTCATCATTGCCTGCTCCAACGTCGCTAACCTGATTCTGGCGCGCACCATGCGACGGGAAAGGGAACTGGGCATCAGGGCGGCTCTGGGAGCCAGCATGGGCGCGCTGCGCCGCACTCTCCTGGCGGAGAGCCTGCTGTTGTGCGGAGCGGGCGCAGCCGCCGGGATTCTGATCGCCCGGCCGCTGGTGAGGCTGTTAGCGCAGTATGCCGCGCGATATTCCGTTCGCGCGCTCGACCTGACGGTCGATTCGAGCATGCTCTGGGTGGCCGGCGGGCTGGCCGTGGCGGCCGCGGTGCTGCTGGCTTACGTTCCTCGCCTGCCCTCGGCGGGAGCCGCTCAGGGGTTGGCCGCGGGAAGCGCGCGCGTCACCGGGTCGACGAACCGCAGGCTGCGGGTCTTCGCGCTGGTGCAGATCGCGGCCTCGTTTGTGTTGGTGGCGGCTGCCGCAACTACAGTCAAGACGCTGCTCTCGCTGGAACTCGTCCGGACCGGTTTCGATACGCAGCATGTTCTGGCGGTAAACGTGCCGGTGGTGCGCGAAGGCAAGACGTTCGCCCAGACGGTGGATTATTACCGCGAGGCGGCGCGGCAGATCCGCGAATTGCCCGGCGTGGTGAACGTCTCGGTCGGCAGCGCGGTGCCCTGGCGCGACCGCAGTGACTTCTACCCGTTCGAGTTTGCGGCCGACGGGCATAAACCCGCACCTGGCGAGGAACATCCACGGGCAGGGTTCGAGGTCATCTCGCCCGGATACTTCGCCACTCTGGGCCTGCCCGTCCTCGACGGGCGGGATTTCCGCGATGGCGACCGGAGCGGCGCCGAGGCCGTGGCGATCGTGAGTGAGACGCTGGCGCGGCGTATTTTCCCGGACGGCCATGCGCTTAACCACTACCTGCTCCTGACGGACCCGGTGCTGCAGTTCGCCCCTCCGCCGTTCAAGCCGGAGCCCACCCGCATTATCGGGATCGTGCCCGATATCGACAACACCAACCTGCAGCCCCAGCCGACGATGACCATTTATTATCCAGCCGATCAGGAGCCGCTTTTCGCGGGAGGGCGCCTTCTGGTGAACACGCGTACCGATCCTCACGGGCTGGTGAAGCCGATCACGGCGGTCCTGCACAAGCTCTCCGCCGATCAGCCGGTCGAGCATGCGGCGACGCTGGAGGAGATTCGCGCCGAAGTGCTCTCGCCGGAGCGGGTCAACGTCATCGTCTCCAGCGCGTTCGCGGCTGTCGCGCTGCTGATCGCAGTGGTGGGCGTGGCCGGCGTGCTCGCCTTTTCGGTCAGCGGCCGCACGCGGGAGTTCGGGATCCGGCTGGCGGTGGGATCGCAGCCTCGCAACCTGCTGATGCGCGTGATCGCGGAAGGAGTGGCGATCGCCATCGGCGGACTGGCGGTCGGTTTTGCCGGCGGCTACTGGCTGGCGCAACTGGCGGGCAGTTTCCTGGGCGATCTGAAGGTCCCGGGCGTGCTTCCGGTAGCCGGTTCGGCGCTGGTGCTGCTGATTGCGGCCGTGACGGCTTCGGCGATACCGGCGGCGCGGGCGGCACGCATCGATGTGATACAAGCGCTGCGAACGGAGTGAGGGGGGCAACGCGCCGGCTCAGTTACGATGCGGGGTCCGGCAGATGCCGGCGCCGCGTGATCCATTCCTCGGTGGTGAAGAGGCGCGGCCCGACCTCGATCATGCGCGGCAGCAGCTCGAAGAGCGCCGCCGCCGTCCACATACCGCCCTCGCGCGTGCGATAGCCGCTCTGGTTCAGCCGATCGGCGACGCGCGATAGCGGCCAGTCCTCCACGATGAGGTCCAGGGCGTGGACGATGACCTCCGTCTCCCGCGGGTTCTGCACCAACCGCGCGCCGTCGTTCGAAATGCGCAGGCCGTAGGGGATCTCCTCGACCCACTCTTCGTAACGGAGAGGCGAGGGCTCCGCAACCTCGCGCTCCCATTCGAGCCCCACCAGCCGCCATCCGGTGCGGATGCGCTCGACCAGATGTTCGGGCCGCGCGAGGGCAGCGACCGGTTCCTGGATGCGTTCTTTGATGGCCATGCCCGCGCCTGATGCATTTCGAGTGCCGCGCCGGGCAGAAGCGCCCGTGGGCGCCGTAGCGCACAGCGGCGTTCGCTTCCAGGAAAACAGCGCCCGTCTGCGGACACCCGCCGCCGGGCAGGTAACCGATTTACAGCGAAGGCAGGTGATCGCCGGGCCGTGCCCACCAGACGTACAGGGTGGGCAGGAGGAACGTGCTCATCACCAGGTCCACGATCAATCCACCCACGACGACGATGGCGAAGGGCCGCTGCGAATCCGATCCGATCGCATGCGAAACCGACGCGGGCAGCAGTCCGAGCGTGGCCACCAGCATCGTCATCATGATCGGCCGGAGACGCCGGGCGGCTCCTTCGATCGCGGCCTGCTCGATGGGCATGCCGGCGGCCCGGAGCTGGTTAATGTACTCGACCATGATCACGCCCGTCTGAACCGAGGCGCCGAACAGCGCCAGGAATCCCACGCCGGAGGATATGCTGAAGTTCGTCCCGGTGAGATAGAGCGCGAGGAGCCCGCCCACGCGCGCCACGGCTACGTTGACCAGGTGCAGGGCCGCCCACTTGGCGGAGCCGAAGGCGCTGTAAATGATCAGGAAGATGAGGAACACCGTGACCGGAATGATCACCATGAGCCGCTCCTCCGAGCGTTTCTGGTTTTCGTATTCCCCGGCCCATTCCAGCCGGTAGCGCGGCGGCAGCGGTGCCATCCATTCGACCTTGTTCATGGCCTCTCTCACGGTGCTGCCCAGATCGCGGCCGCGCACGCTGAATTTGACGGCCACGTAGCGCGAGTTGCCCTCGCGATAAAGCTGCGACGCGCCGTCTTCGGTGCGGATCTGGCAGAGCTGCGCCAGCGAGACGCGCTCGCCGGAGGGCGCCAGGAGGCGGATCTTCCCGATCGCCTCGCGGGTGCTCCGGTATGCCGGGAGGTATCGGGCTACCAGGTCAAAGCGCTGTTCGCCCTGCAGGACCTGGCTGACGGCATTGCCGCCGACCGCGGTCTGGATTGCATCCTGAACGTCGGAGATGTTGATCTGGTATCGCGCGGCGGCGTCGCGGTCCACGATCAGATTCAAATTCGGCTGCCCGAGAACGCGCAGCAGCGCGAGATCCTTGATTCCCGCTACGGTGCGCATGACACTGACGATCCGTTCGCCTTCGCTTTCGAGCACGTTCAGGTCCTCGCCGTAGATTTTGACCGCAAGCTCTCCCTTGACGCCGCTGACGGCCTCTTCGATATCGTCGGCAATCGGCTGGGAGAAGCTCCAGCTCACGCCGGCGATCTTCTCCAGCTCCCGATCCATGGCCGCGATGAGCTTCTCTTTCTCCTCATGGAAGACCGGACGCCACTCTTCTTTTGGCTTGAGGGCGACGCAGTATTCGGTGACGTAGAAATCGGTCGTGTCCGTGCCGTCGTCGGGCCGGCCCACCTGCGATACGACTTGGGTGACTTCCGGGAACGAGGCGAAGATGACGCGGGCGCGGTTCATGTGCGCGGTGCCTTCCGACGGACCCGTGCTGGGGGCGGCGACGCCGCGCGCCCAGATGGCGCCTTCATCGAGGTGGGGCAGGAATTCCGAGCCGATCACGCCGCTCGACGCCAGATAGATGCTGCAGCCGAGAGACGCCAGCGCGACCGCGGCCATCATCCAGTGGTGGCGAACCGTCCACGCGAGAGCGCGCCGGTATCCACGGACAATCGGATCCACCACCGGGTTGCGCCACTCGCGGACCGGGTTGGGGAACAGGAGACTGGCGAGAGCCGGCGCTGCGAGGAGCGAAAATGTCAGCGCGCCCAGCAGCGCAAAGGCGACGGTCCAGGCCATCGGCCGGAAGAGACGGCCTTCGACGTGCTGCAGCGTGAAGATCGGCACGTAGGCCGTGATGATGATGGCAATCGCATAGAAGACCGGCCGCTGCACCTCGTGCGCGGCGCTGCGAATCCGGTCGCGCACGGACGGGCCGGCGGATTCCTCGAGTCTGAGGTGGCGCAGAATATTTTCCACCATCACCACGGCGCCGTCCACGATCATGCCGAAATCGAGCGCGCCGATCGAGAGCAGATTGGCGGGGATGTGGCGGAGGTCGAGGCCGATCGATGCGAACAGCAGGGCAAACGGGATGGTTAGCGCGACGATCAGGGCGCAGCGGAGACTCCCCAGGAACAGGAAGAGCGTGATGGAAACCAGCACGAATCCTTCGGTGAGGTTGTGCAGCACGGTGTGGGTCGTGTGGCCGATCAGGTCGCTGCGGTCGAGAAACGGCACCACCTTCACGCCCGGCGGCAGAATGTGCCGGTTGAGCTCTTCGACTTTTTTGTGGACGCCGCGCAGCGCCGTATCCGCGTTGGCGCCCTTGCGCAGGAACACGGTGCCCGCGACCACGTCGTCATCGTCGATGATGCGGCCGTCGTCGCGGCGAATCGCCTTGCCGATCTGGCCAAGGCGGATCTTGGCGCCCTGAGCGACCGTGGCGATGTCTCCCACCCGCACCGGCGTGCCGTTCTGCGCCTTCAGGACGATCTTGCGAATGTCGCCGACATTGCGGATCAGGCCCACCAGGCGCACATGGACCTGCTGCAGGCCCATCTCGACGAAGTTGCCGCCGGCATTCACGTTATTGTTGGCCAACTGCTGCTCGACCTGGCTGAGGCTCAGGCCGTAGGAGACGAGCTTGTCGGGATCGATGCGCACCTGGTATTCCTTGGTGATCCCGCCGAAACCGGAGACATCGACCACGTCGGGCACGGAGCGGAATTGCTTCCGGAGCACCCAGTCTTCGATGGACTTCAACTCCATCAGGTCGTATTGCGGATTGGTGCTCTCGAGCGTGTAGAGATAGATCTCCCCGACCGGGCTGTAATCCGTGCCGATCTCCGGCTGCACGCCGGCGGGAAGGTCCGCGAGGCCCAGGCGCTCCTGCACTCTTTGGCGATTCCAACTGTTGTCGCTGGCGTCATCGAAAACCAGGTTCAGGTTCGAGAGGCCGAACATCGAAGTGGAACGCAGGTGCTCCAGGTGGGGAATGCCGTTCACCGCGGTTTCGATCGGGATGGTCACCTGCTGCTCCACCTCCTCGGCGGCGCGCCCCGGCCATTGCGTGATGATCTGGACATAGTTATCCGAGACATCGGGATAGGCCTCGATGGGAAGATTGTGGAACGAGATCGCGCCCCAGCCGGCGAGGAAAGCGATCGCCGCCAGTACCACGAGCCTCCTGCTGAGCGCGAAATCGACCAGCGAGCGAATCATGGGGAGGCGGCTACCGTTCGGTCATAGACTGCAGATCCAGGGCGTTCCGGACCACCCGGTCGCCCGGTTCGAGACCGGTGACGATCTCCTGCAGGCCGGGTGACATGAGCGGGCCGCCGCGTACCTCGACCCGCCGGAACGTGTTGCCGTCCGCGGGCACGAAGACCCAATCGCGGTCGTGGAGATGAAGGACGGCGGAAGCCGGAACCAGCGTGTGCTCTTCCGGCCGCGCGCCGTGAAAGGTGGCTTGCACAAACATCCCGAGGCGCATCAGCCCCGGGTTTTCGATCTCGATGCGCACCTTGGCGGTGCGGATATTCGCGTCGAGGATGGAGCCGATATTGCTGATCCGGCCCTTAAAGACGCGGCCGGGATACGCATTGAGCCGGATATCCGCAAACTCGCCAAGGTGCACGAAGGCAAGGTCGTTCTCGTAAACGTCGCAAAGGATCCACACGTGCGAGAGGTCCGCAATCGTGAACGCACTGGGCGACGCGAGGCCCTGCGTTCCCGAAGCGGTGGTCACCTGCTGGTCGGTGATGACGCCGGAGACGGGCGCCACGACGTCGATCACGCTGTTCGGATGATCCTTGTCCGCGCCGAGCACGCGCAGGTGTTCGGCGGCGGTGTCGACGGCGACGTCCGCCTTCTCCTCCGCGTTCTGCGCGACCTCCAGGTCCTTTTGGGCGAGGGCGCCCTTCTGGAACAGGATCCTGGAGCGCTCCAGTTGCGATTGCGCCAGTCGCTCATCCGCGACCGCCTGCTTGTAATCCGCGAACGCCGAGGAGATGTCGTTACTGAGCACGCGCATCAGGACCTGCCCCTTCGTCACGGTATCGCCGAGCCGCGCGCGAATCTCGACGATGCGTCCGGAGGCGAGCGAAATGACCGGCACATTGCGGGACACATCGGCGCTCACCACGCCCGTTACGGCGAGCTCCGGCTTGGCGGAACGGCGGATCGCAGTCGCCAGAGGGACCTCGTCCGGGTGGTCGACGGTCACGAGAAGGCCCCCACGCTTGTGTTCGACGACGACGGGCGGCGGCTCGCCCGATCCTGCGTCTGCGTTGGCCCGCAGCCTCGGCTGGCAGCCCGCGAGCCATGCGGCGCAGCACGCGAGGGCTCCTGCCTCCAGCAGAAGAGCGGGCTTCATTGGATCACCTCGCGCCCCACCGCGAGATTTACCTGGTTCGCCGAGGCCAGATAGGCGCCGATCAGGTTCAGATAACTCAGTTGGATGCCGCGGTAATCCTGCTGCGCCTGAAGGAAATCGAGCAGCGATGCGCCCCCGTGCTGGTAAGCGAACGAAATGATGTCGCGCACCCGAACCGCCTGGTCGAGATAGCGTGACCGATAAGGCCGCAGCAGCGTCAGGTTGCTTTGCAAGACCGCGTACGCCGAATCGATATCGCTCAATACCTGTGCCCGCGCGGCGTCGGCCAGCCGGGCGTTGCGCCCAATGTCGAGCTGCGTGCGGGCCTTTTCTCCCTGGTTCCGATCGAAGATGCGGAGCGGGATTGTGACGCTGACCCCGATGAACGCCGGAATTGGAGGATCGCGGGCGAGGTCGAAGCCGGCGACGGGATCGGTCGAGCCGTTGGCAACGGCAAGCTGATGATCGACCTTGGCTTTTGCCACGGATTGCACGGCGGCGGCGAGGTCGGGGCGCGTATCGAGAGCGGCCTGGCGGAGTTCCTGGAGGGGAATGAGCGTCTCGCTGAAATCGAACCGTCCCGCGACATCGAACTGGTCCGGCGGGGTGCGGTCGTTCAGGAGCATCAGGAGCTGGATCTTGGCTGTGCGGAGATTGACGATGGCGGTCTGCAGGTCGGTTTCGAATTGCACGCGCTGCAATTCCAGGCGGTCGAGCTCGACGGGTGCAATGTCTCCGGCCTGGAGGCGGTCGCGGCTGACGTGGAGCACCTGGTCGTAATATTGGAGGCTCTCCCGCGCGATCGAGACCACGGCTTTCTGCTGCAGGACCTGCACGAAGGCGCCGCGCAGTTGGTAGAGCAGCGTGCGATTCTGGTCGGCCAGATCGGATTCCGCAATCGCCGTCGCCTGCCTGGCGCTTTCGAGCCGCAGCGGGCGCTTGTGACGGCGCTCGATGAGATAACTGCCGCTGATGAGCGGCAGCGCATTGCCTAAGGGCCGGTACGGATCGCCGGTGAAGGGAGTGAGCTGGTCCAGCGAGAATGTCAGGTCGGGGTTCGGGCGCAGATAGGCCGTGATTTCCTGTGCGCGGGATTCCTGAACCTCGATGCGGCGGGCGAGCAGAGTGGGATTCGAGGCTTCGAACTCCCGCTTGGCTTCGTCCCATGTCAGGGTCTTCTGCGCCCAGGCGCAGCCGGCGATTCCGCTCGCGATCCCGAGAGCAGTCAAACGCTGCCACGGCCGGCCGCGGCCTGCTGCTGGGAGCCGCTGCGCCCGCCCGGAAGACTTATTGAGCGATGGAAGAGCAGATAACGAAGCAAATAGTGCGTGAGCAAGCCTGAACAGAAGGCGATCCATTGAGACATGCTCCAGGAGGCGCCTAGCCGTCACGCGGCAGGTAGATGCGCCTCTTAGCGCGGCTACTTCCCAAGATTACTAAGTTGCGGATGGAGACGGTGTTCAAGGCAATACCGGAATGCCCGGAAGCGGCAGGCTGTGAAATCCCAAACGGCAGGGATTTCACAGCCTGTCCCCAGGGCAGGTTATTTGATCGGTTGTACGGCGACAGACCCGTCCGGCTTCGGCACGACCATGACGTTGATCGGCTTATTTTCAGCCACGACCGTGCGCCAGCGGCGGCGCCTGCGAACGTGCGTCACGAGGTACTGGCTGCTGGGCGGCCCGAGCGCAACGAACGAGCCGTTCGGCGCGATGACGCCCACCGCCGACTTGGTCTCCTTGACCGGGCAATTCGTGGTGGTGAGCAGGGTCGAGGCGACCCGTCCGTTTTGGATCTGATTCACTTGCGTGCGATGGAAGACGCAGCCGCCGTTCATCAGTGCGTTGTCATTAATCGCGTTAGGGGGTGGAGGATCCGTCCATGCGCGCAGCATACCGCCGGCGAAGAGCGGAAGGATGGCCAACATTAGGAACTTCTTCATTTTATCTTTCAGCCTCCCAAGAAAACTTGGTTTCGCCTGGAAGGTTGCACGTGCCGGCCCTGTGTCGACTTCGGCCCGCGTCCGGACTCGTGCGAAGCGCTACGGCTGGCTCCATCGCGGACGGTGCGACGAGCGCCGGTTAATAACCGATATTCCGCAGCGCGTCCGGACCGAGCCGATCGCGCAATTGTTGAAGATAGAGGCTGGCCGGCTCGACGGGTTTGCCGGGCGAGTCGAAAATGCCGTTGGGCAGATTGCCGGCTGTGACCGGCTTTCCGATGCAGCCGATGCACCAGTTCAAGGCTCCCGGCGGCTGCTGGACCAGCAGATACGGCGAAATGACATTCCACGCCACCGCCCACCCGATGTCCCATCCGTGGCCCGATCCCGCCGTGGTGCGGTTGGAAAACGCGATGCCCGGTTTCCGCTCGGTGGCGCCGGGAAACTTGCCGCCGTCGACCAGCAGGCCGGTTGCCCAGCGCTGATGCGGCGAGACGCCGCCGTGATCGGCCGTAAAATTCAGAACCACGAGCGGACCCGTCACTTCGGCCTGCGTGACCACCGGCCATGTGCCTTCCCCCGCGACGCGGCAGCGGTCAAGCAGAATCTGGGTCCCCTGCAGGGAAAAATCGGCCGGCGCGGCCGAGCCCGAGTGGGGCTGCGAATGTGTGACGCGCACATTGGCCAATGTGACGCGCTTTGCGCCCGGGCCGATCACGATGCCGTTCTGCGTCTCCTGGATCTCGAGATCGCGGGCCCATCCGTCCTCTACGGCGTCCATGCGAAGTGCGGTAAATTGCGGTTCCGAGATCGGGACGTCTTCGAACGGCGCCACGATGCGCAGCCCCTCGACGCCGGCTTCCGTGATCCGTCCGGGAAAGCTGTAGCGGACAAGGGATGCCGCGGTGAAACGGGAATCCAGTGCATCACTCAACGGAACGTCGAGTGTGATGCGATCGCCGTCCACGGAATCGACCACACGGTCCGTGCGGATCACGCTGCCCGGGCGAATCCACGTCTGCGGTTTGCCGTCGCGGAATAACGTGTCCATGCCCATGAAATGGATCCATTCCGCGGTCACGGGATGGAGCACCAGTACGCGGTCGCCGGGGTGGAACGCCGAGGCGCCGCGAACCCGAAACGAAGCGGCGCCGGATGGCACATAAGCATCCAGCACCGGCGCGGCAGCGCCCTCTTCGTGCCATGTACCCGAGCCATGGATTTCCAGAAACCGGTGCGGCTTGCCGGTGAGCCGGATGGTAGCGCCCGGCTCGCCGCGGAGCACGACGCCGCTGCGCGCGATGGTCAGGGTTCCCGCAATGTCGTAGTCTCCGGCAGCCAGCACCACCGCGCCCGCCGCCTGGTCGAGAGCCGCCTGAATCCGCGCCGTGTTGTCGCCGGGTGCGGGTGTGAGGCGCTGGGACGCCGCGGCCGATGGCAGCTTCGCCCCGCCCCCGCGGTATCCCGCCGCCGAGAAATCCATAATGGTGTTCCCGTGGGAATCGGGCCGGTAATGCAGACGATGATCCGGGCCGCTGAAAGCCCACTCGCTGATCGCCTGCGCGTGCAATGTGCAGGCGGCGAGCACCCAGCAGGCAACTTTCATGATCCAAGTGTAGCGGCAATCGGCGGAGGCCCGGAAGCCGTGAGCGAGGGAACACCAACGTTCGCCATCGCGTCTGTTATCCTGGCCGCAACCCGTTATGAAGCGCCCCCGTTCTTCCCGGCAACGCTACCGAGCCTTCGTCGAGGACTACCGGAAGCGCCGTCTCGATGAAGTAACGCAGGGGCACAAGCCCGGCGAACACCCGCCGGCGGATCGCCGCAAGCGCCGCGAATATCTTGGAGAATACGTCCGTTGGCTCTGGCCCTACCGCTATGCGGTCTGCGGGCTGTTCCTGCTCGCCCTGATCGCCGCCGGTCTGCAGATGATCGAGCCGCTGTTCATGCGCTTCATCGTGGATCGGGTGCTGTTGAACCCGCGCCTCGACCGCGGCGCGCGCCTGCGCCTGGTGAACGGCGCGGGCGCCTTGTTTCTCGGCCTGGTGGGAGCGTCCAATCTGGTCAGCGCGCTGCGTGAGTATCGCCAGCGGCTCATGAATAACCAGATCACGCTCTCGCTGCGGCGGACGCTGTTCGAGCGCCTGCTTCATCTGCCGATGCCGAAGCTGTGGGACATGAAGACCGGCGGCATCCTCTCGCGCATCACGGGCGACGTGGACACCACAACCAGCCTGCTGCAGATGGCGCTGATCTCGCCTTCGGTCTCGGTGATCCGCCTGGCTATCGCGATCGGCATTCTGAGCGCGCTGAACTGGCGCCTGGCCCTGACCGCGCTGGCGATTATCCCAGGGATTATGGTGGTCAGCTTCATCTTCGCCAAGCGCGTCCGCCCGATTTACCGCTCGGTGCGCAAGGACGCCGAGGAGATCGACGGCCGCGTCGGCGAGACGTTCTCGGGCATTCGCGTGGTGCGCGCCTTCCGCCGCGAAGTCAACGAGCTGCTCGATTTCATGCGGGGCCGCCACACGGTGCTGCGCAAAGAGATGTTCGCGCAGCGGCGCGAAACCGTGATCTGGACCGCGTGGAACCTCATCATGGGCGTGGTGAACGTCGCGATCGTCTGGTTCGGCGGGTACCTGAATCTGCGGGGCGGAGCCTCGATCGGCGACATCATGGCGTTCCAGTGGTACACGTTCCTGCTGCTGAATCCGGTATGGAACATCGTCAATACGTTCTCGGAGCTGCAGCGGTCGCTGGCCGCCATGGAGCGCGTTTTCGAGATCCTGGCGATGCCGCACGATAAGCCGGATCGGCCCGGCGCACTCGAAGCGCCGGCGATCGCGCATGAGATCCGGTTCGAGGGCGTGGAATTCGAGTACCGCGAAGGCCACCCCGTGGTTCGCGACTTCCATCTGACGGCCGCGGGCGGCTCGGTCATTGCCCTGGTGGGCCGCAGCGGCGCCGGGAAAACGACGGTCACGGACCTGGTGGCGCGCTTTCACGATCCGAGCAAGGGCCGGATTCTCCTGAACAGCACCGATATCCGCGACTTTCGCCTGCGCTCCTACCGCGGGCTGCTGGCGCTCGTGCAGCAGGATGTGTTCCTCTTCGATGGATCGGTGCGCGACAACATCGCTTATGGCCGCCACGACGCCACGGATGCGGAAATCGAAGACGTTGCGCGGCGGGCCAATGCCCACGAGTTCATCGTCAGGCTGCCTGAGCAGTACGATACCTTCATCGGCGAGCGCGGCGTGAAGCTCTCCGGCGGCCAGCAGCAGCGCCTGGCCATCGCCCGCGCGATCCCGGCGGCGCCCCAGATCCTGATCCTGGACGAAGCCACCAGTAACCTCGATACCGAAAGCGAGATGCTGATCCAGGCGTCGATGTCCAGCCTTCTCGCCGGCCGCACCACGTTCGTGATCGCGCACCGCCTCTCGACGGTTCGCCGCGCCGATGTCATTTTAGTGATGGAGGAAGGCAGCGTGGTGGAGCGCGGCACACATGACGAGCTGATGGCGGCGCGCGGCGCCTATCATGCGATGGTCGAGAGGCAGATGCAATCGCACGCCCAGGGCGGGGAAGAAGTACTGCGGTA